>JACRPN010000008.1:57178-236073 GCA_016223145.1 Armatimonadota bacterium
CGGCCTTCAGGATCTGGCTAGGATCGCTCTTGCCAATCAAGTTGACGACTTCCACTTGCTCCCGGAAACGCGCCACGTCGAGCAGGCTGAGATTCTTTAAGATGGGTCGCCATGAGGCCGACTCCAACACCCGCATATCTGCGTCCACGCCTCTTTCTTTTAGGCTCAAAAACGCGTCTCCCGCCCGGTGGCCCTTCGCTTCCGTCCCCGCCAGAACGAGCCATCGCAGCCCAGGGTTCGCAATCATGTTGAGCACGACCTTCTCGATGCCAATGTTCTCGGTGTCGCACCGGCCCGCGATCGCGACTCCCGAGGCGTTCCGGCTTGCAAGCAGCGCGGGCAGTTCACGATCGGAAAGGGTGCAGACGGCCACCGAACCTTCTGCATCGCCAAGCGTGTAGTCTCCGGGATAGGGCGGCCAGGGAGCTTCCTTGACAATAGACCGCCGGTCCACGGGCAGGTCTTTCTCGGAAGGCGGGCCTCCCTCGCAGCCTCCCAACTCCACGCCCTCAAAGCTCTCGGCAAGCTTGATGGTCGCATCGGCACCCCAGCACTTCTTGCACCCGATGCAATCGTAGGCAAGGGGCTCCATCCTCACCTGTTGTTCGCGGATGAGCGACACGAGGTTCCCAATCTGTGTCTCCTCAGAAAGCCCGAATGCCGCTTCGGCTTGATCGAGAGCGGTCTTCATGCACCCGCACTTACGGCACTTCTTGAGCGCCATGCCGCGTTCGATTTCGGCGATGGCGGGCTGGGCGATCTTCGGGATCAAGCTATCCTTCATGGTCGGCAATCAGCTTCCGCCCCTCGTCGGCAAGCGAGTAGTAGACCATCTTCCCGTCGCTCCGGCGCTCTACCAGCGACAGGCTTCGAAGCAATCTCAATTGGTGTGATACAGCGGAAGGTGACCGGCCCAGCACGTGCCCGATATCGCAGACGCAAAGCTCCCCATAGGCCAGCGCCAGGAGAATCTTCAGCCGCCAAGGATCGCTCAAAGCGCCATGAAGCTCGGAGCGCCGACGAACCACGGCCTCATTGGGCAGCGAGGCCCTAATCTGGTCAACCAGCTCCACATTAAAGCAAGGAACCGGGCAAGTCTCAGCAAGGGCACTCGGTCGGGGCTCAGCAATACTCATATGAACGACTCTTCAAGTGATCAAACGAGACATGCGGGCAGCGAGTTCCGAAAGTAGCTACATTCCCCAACATCTTCGTCATTCAAGGGCGGTAACATATAAAGGATGGGTTATACGACAGCCCCCTCACCCGTAGAAATAGCTGCAAACCCCGCGCTTCAAGCCAAGCTGTTCCGAGGCTTTGGCGATACCTCCCGTCTTTCGATTCTCCAGACGCTGAGATTTGGCGAGCAGCCGGTTGGTGCAATCGTTCAGGCAACGGGACTCTCCCAGCCCAACGTCTCGGCGCATCTCGCGTGCCTTCGGGATTGCGGCCTCGTCGTCGGGCGGCAGGAGGGGAGGTCCGTCTATTACTCCCTTGCCGACGAGCGCATCGAGGACCTTTTTCTTCTGGCTCAGGACATCCTGGCGCGGATCGGCGGGCCCATTGGCGGGTGCCCGAGGTACGAAAAGTGAGCGCTACCTCGCTCGAAGCCGCTGTTCTCAGCCGGACCGCCAGGTTCACCTTTTGGAAATGGCTTTGGATCGGACTCGGCCTTGCATTGGTCGTCGGCATTCTGATTTGGCAGGCAATCGGCATGAGCGGCACGCCTGACCCAACCGCGCATGGGATAAGCCGAACATCGGCGGTCATGGGCAGCGCGATCCTGGTCTTCCGCGAGGGACTTGAGGCGATCTTGGTCCTTGCTGCTGTGACGGCGGGCCTCGCCCGCTATCGGCAGGGCTACTGGCCGCCCGTTCTGGCAGGGATCGGCGCGGCGCTCGCAGCAAGCATCGCCACTTGGTTTATCGCCATCGCCCTCATTGGCTCGGTCAACGCCTCGGAACTCGCAATTCAGGCGGGAACGGGCCTGCTTGCCATCGTCGTGCTGCTGGTCGTGATGAACTGGTTCTTCCACAAGCTCTATTGGACCGGCTGGATCTGCCATCACTGCAAGCGACGGGACCGCATCTTCGAGGAGCCGGGCGCTACCGCCTCACGCGTCTACTTGGGGCTCGCGTTGCTGGGCTTCACGGCGATCTACCGCGAGGGCTTTGAGATCGTGCTTTTCCTGCAAGACTTGCGGCTCAAGGCAGGCAGCGGCGTCGTCATGAACGGCGTCGGTTTCGGCTTGGTGCTGACTTCCGTGGTCGCCGCGCTCACCTTCACCGCGCACCGCCGCATGCCCTACAAGAAGATGCTGGTCTGGACTGGGATTCTGCTGGCGGGCGTGCTGATCGTGATGGTCGGAGAGAGCGCCCAGGAGATGCAGCTTGCCGGATGGCTCCCGACGCATCCGCTACCGCTTCCGATCCCGGACTGGATGGGAGTGTGGTTCGCGACGTTCCCCAACATCGAGGGCCTGGCCTCGCAGCTTCTCGCGGCCCTGCTCGTTGTGGGCTCATTCCTCTGGGTGCGGAGCAAGGTGCCGCGCACCAAGTCCGGCGAGCTCGTCACGGCCAAGTGCGAGGTGAGCCCTTGAGTCAGATTCTCATGAGCCTTTGGCGTGCCTTTCGGAGGCTGCTCGTCTTGCCCAGCCTGCTGAGTGCCCAGTGCTGCCGCCAGGAACACGTGCGCTCCAAAGAACAGAAGCTGGAGGGGGCTGGCATATCCGCACCAAAGGAGAGAGCGTATCGCAACACT
Organism: Armatimonadota bacterium; assembly: GCA_016223145.1. Taxonomy (NCBI): domain Bacteria; kingdom Bacillati; phylum Armatimonadota; species Armatimonadota bacterium. The sequence continues at coordinate 59,939 of JACRPN010000008.1, forward strand.
CTTGCCCCTGGAAATTCGCGCTTCGCGTAAGCTCGTTCCTTCGCGCTCTTACTAGGAAGAGACCCAGTCGTCATGCCGGAAAGCACCTTCACTATCGAAGCCATGGATTGCCCCACCGAGGAGCAGATCATCCGCAACTGCTTCAAGGTCGTGAAGGAGGTCGAGAACCTGGAGTTCGACCTGATGAGCCGCAAGCTCACGGTCCGACACTGCTTCGCCGACGACAAGCCGCTTCTGAAAGCTCTGAAGTCCGTCGGGATGGAACCCAAGGCAAAAGGGGCCGACAAGCAAGAGCATGGTCCCGCCGTGCCCGTGAAAGAGCGCTGGCTCATGGGAATCTCGGGAGCCCTGGCCTTTGGGGCGGAAATCGCCTCATGGGTCACGGGCAAGGAAACGTCCTCGCCGGTGATTGCCGCCGCCGTCCTCTCAATCGTTCTTGGCGGGCGGACCACGATTCGGAAGGGCATCGTCTCCCTCAAGACCTTCACCCTGAACATCAACTTCCTCATGACCCTCGCCATCATTGGCGCGGTCTCGATAGGCGAATGGCCCGAGGCGGCAATGGTCACGTTTCTCTTCGGGGTCGCGGAGATGACCGAGGCTTTCTCGCTCGATAGGGCCCGCCATGCGATCCGGTCCCTCATGGAGCTTTCGCCCGAGCTTGCATGGGTGAAATCGGGTTCCGAATGGAAAGAGGTCCAAGCCTCGGAAGTTCAGGTCGGTCAAGTAGTGCGGGTTCGCCCCGGAGAGCGCATACCCCTCGACGGTCTCGTAGTTTCAGGCTCCTCGACCGTCAATGAAGCGCCGATCACCGGCGAAAGCATGCCGGTCTCCAAGTCGGAAGGCGCGAAGGTCTTTGCCGGAACCGTAAACGAGAAGGGATCGTTCGAATTCGAGGTAAGCGCCAACACGGACCAGACGACGCTCGCCCGGATTATCCGAGCCGTCCAACAAGCCCAAGGCCAAAAGGCGCCAACCCAACGGTTCGTCGACCAGTTTGCCAAGGTCTACACGCCGACGGTGGTGGTTCTGGCGATCCTCGTCGCCGCCTTGCCGTCCCTGCTGTTTTCTCAGCCCTTTGTTCCTTGGCTTTACAAGTCACTTGTGCTCTTGGTGATCGCCTGCCCTTGCGCGCTCGTCATTTCGACCCCGGTCACGGTCGTCAGCGCCTTGGCTTCGGCAGCTCGTCGAGGCATTCTGGTCAAGGGCGGGATCTACATGGAAGAGGGACGAAAGCTCACGACCATTGCGCTTGACAAGACCGGAACCATCACGTTCGGAAAGCCCAAAGTGACGGACATCGAGCCGCTGAATTCGGTTCCGAAGGACGAAGTGCTCCGGATTGCAGCAAGCCTAGAAGCTCTCTCTGAACACCCCGTTGCGTCGGCGATCATAGCGGCTTTCGAGGCAGAGCCCGCCAGAGTGGAGGGCTTCGATTCGATCACGGGGCGGGGCGTCAAAGGCACTGTAGGGGGCAAGATGTACTTCCTCGGCAACCACCGGCTCGCACATGAAGAGAACTACTGCAGTCCCGAGGTCGAGGCGAAGCTCGAACGCCTCGAAGAGCAGGGCAAAACGGTCGTGATTCTCGGGGATAGCGACCGCGCCCTTGGAGTCCTGGCTGTGGCAGACACCGAACGGGAGACGAGCATTGAGGCGATCCGGGAGCTTCACCGGCTCGGGGTCAAGACCCTGATGCTGACCGGGGACAACTCTCGCACCGCGAAGGCAATCGCGGCGCAAGTCGGGATCGACGACGCACGTGGAGACCTCTTGCCGGAGGACAAGCTCCGCATCATCGAGGAGCTAGCGAAAGAGGGCCGGCACGTCGGCATGGTTGGCGACGGCATCAACGATGCACCGGCCCTGGCCAAGGCGAACATCGGCTTCGCGATGGGCGCTGCGGGAACCGATACTGCGATCGAGACCGCCGACGTGGCGCTCATGCACGACGACCTTCGCAAGGTCCCCGAATTCATCCGCTTGAGCCGCAAGGCAAGCCGCGTCCTGCGGCAGAACATCGCGATCGCGCTTGGGATCAAGGTTGTGTTCTTTGGCTTGGCGTTCTTTGGAGTCGCGACGCTTTGGATGGCGGTCTTCGCCGACATGGGCGCGAGCCTGATCGTGGTCGGCAACGGGCTAAGGCTCCTTCGGACTCCGAATGGCAGCTGAACCCATCAGATCATCGTGAAACCTCTGCTTGAGGTCCAAATCCGTAGCAGTCACTACGAGGATCAAGCCTAGTTCGAAGATCATGATCGGGTGCGAGAAAGTCGTGGCTCGAAAGTTAATCGGCTTCACCTGCAAGAGTGACGCTGAGGCGGCCGGACTCGGCGAGCACGGGGTTGCTGTGCGCCCGGATCACGGCCCATCCTGCACGAAGAAGAAGTCCTCCCCGATAGTCGGCGTCTTCACTTCAGTGCGACGCAGCGCTCGGTCCTGCGCTGCCGGTCGGCGCGAAGGCCATGCGGATACCCATCGAGCTGCAGCTGTATCGGCCCCTGGCCTTCTCGGCGCAATACTCCGGAACCAACTCGCTTCCGGAGTGTTGCGGAGGACGCCTACCTCCCGATCATCACCCGCCGGGCGGTGAGGACGCCCGTGCCGGGATCATAGACACCCGAAACCATCACGAACGCGCCCTGCGCCAGGTCCGCAAAAGCCGCATTGCCGCCCATCATGCCGCCGCCCATGCCTCCCGTTCGGAAGACCGTGTTCGCGTCCGTCTGAACCGTCAGGGAAGTGCCGCCCGGCTGGAAGTGCTCGGTCCAGGCGGGGGTCATCGTGAAGCGCAGCGCGCCCGCGTCGATCGCATCAACCGATCCCTGCGCCCCGGCGTGATCGTACTGGCCGCCCTGGGCGGTCTCGATCCGGACGATGTTGGCGGTGAGGGTCATGGCGGCGGGGTCCATCGCGCCCTGGACCTCGACGCGCTGGCCGTTGGCGAGGGTCGCACCCGCGCCGTTCTCGCCGAAGATCTCTGTGGAGGCATCGAGGAGGACCCTGACGCCCCGCATCGGGCCCATCATCATGCCGCCGCCCATGGTGAGGTCGAAGCTGACGCCGGGCACGAGGTTGGCGACCGTGCCTTCGAGGTCGCCTCGTCGCTGCATCATGCCGAAGCGCCCTGAGTCCATGGGGAGGACCGACATGCGGACCTTGCCGCCCATCATCTGGAAGCCGGCCAGGTCGAAATCAATGGCCATGTTGGCCATCTGGCCCATGCCGACGGAGAGGGGCATGTTCATGGTGAAGGTGAATTTTCCGCCGAAAGCCGTGCCGCCGGTGGGATCGACGGGGACATCGCTGGGCACGTTGCCGACTTTGGTGACGAGATGGAACTGGTCGCCGATGGTGACTCTCGCCTTGGTGTATTGGCCCGAAGCCATGCTCATCGCGCCCATGAACTGCGCGGTGTTCGAGAGCGTGCAGAGGTTCATCGGCGTGCCGCTCGTGCTGTCGAAGACGGTTTGATAGTCGGTTCCGTCGGCGGACGCCTCGACCCGGTAGAGGGTCATCCATACTTGGTTGTAGTCGCCTCCGAAATCGTCGCCGATGAAGACGCCGACGGTTCCTCCCCCGCCGATTCCGCCGCCGCCGCAGCCGGCGATCAGTGCGCCGAAGGCAAATAGGGCAGCCGCCAGTATGAGCAGTCCGCGAGCGATTGAATTCAGTTTCATTTCGAGCACCTAGATAAAGTCTACGAAAGGCGAAGAGTGATCGTGGGCTTCGCCTCACGCTGTGCTTCGAGTGTTTCATGAACGAGGAACACCGTTGTATGCGCGGGATCATAGGGAGCGCACTTATTGGAGCTTCCAGTCAGGCCCATCATCCAGAATCCTGGGTCCAGATGCGCAGGAAGATGCTTGGCGACGTATGTGGTGGCGCGTCGGCGGTCTTTGCGATTGTGAAGTCATTCTATACCTTACAGAAAAGTACATGATAGGAATCATGGAACTTGTATCATAATAGGATCGTTACGTGACATAGAGGCTGCAAGGCATTGAAGCCAACATCACTGAAGCTACCGTTCGCTTTGCTAGTGGCACTGGCGCTGCTTGCGCCGGTGTTTGTGGGCAAGGCTTGCGGAGTTTGCGCGGTCCCGATGCAGGGAAATGCATCGCACCGTGCCGAGCTTCAGGCCCTCAAATCGGATTGTGATCAGACCGATCTGATGCATGGGAAATCCTGCTGCGGCAAAGGCGCAAAGTGCCAGTGTTCAGTGCGGCCGGCCCCGAATTCAGTCCCGCTTACGGCAGCCGCAACGGCTTCCATTCCCAATGGGATCTCGATTGCCGCGCTCCCCCAGCCCCTCGAGCTTCCCCAGCAAGCCCTACCGACGACGCAGTCCGTTGTCCATTCGTCGGATTCAAGTCCGCCTCACGACTTAGGCCATGTTCCCGATCTTGGCCGTGCACCTCCGGCTGTCTGAGAACCGCCACTTGAGCCTTTAGCTCGCGTGTGCCCTCAACGTTCTCACCCCAAGACATCCCGGAGGTCATCATGTTTCAAAGACTTCGCGACGCATGGTCCAATCTGTGCAACCTACAAAAGCTGTTCTATGGAAGTCCCGCGTTCCGCGCCGTTGGCAACAGCGTCGCCGGGTACCTCACTCGCCCCTCGCCATCAGCTTGGGAGCTGTTTTACAAGGAAGATGAACAACCTTCCTCAAATGGTAGCGTGTCGACGCTTGGCCATCAGCCTAGTGCCCAAAGTTGGACACGGCTTCACTTTCATCGGGACCTGCCTTCCCACGACGGCGATTTCGAACCGCTAACAAGCCGAGCCGAGCCGATCTACTCCCACCGGATTGGGGTGTTGGGCTCCACCGCCACAGAATTCAGTCCATCGGTGGCGGACGCTTGTTTCCGGCTTGGCAAGGCCGTTGCAAGGTCCGAGGCCTGCCTGCTGACTGGCGCATGCCCGGGGCTACCCCATCTTGTGGTTCTTGGCGCCAAAGCGGAAGGCGGCCACGTCATCGGCATTTCCCCCGCGACCAGGCTCCGGGAACACGCCGGAAAGTACGAGTCGCCGTTTAAGGAATACGACGCCATGGTCTACACGGGCCTTGGCGTCTCCGGCAGCGAGCTGATCACTATTCGCAGCAGCGACATCGTGATTCTCGTCGGCGGCCGCTCGGACACACCCAACGAGTTCGCGGCCGCATATCAAGAAGGCAAGCTCATCGGAGTGCTGATGGGGGTGGACGGTCACACCGCATCGCTTCCCAAGCTGGAACCTCATCTCGACAAGACCACAGGCGCGCACGTGCTCTACGACGGCGTGCCTGAGCGGCTGGTCGAGCGACTCATCGCGCAAAGGGAGATTGGTGAGTCTCTCTTCGTGTCTTCACCCAGGAAGTGAGGTGCGAGGAATGAGACCCATGGCCCCTTTGCGAAGCGGACGGCGACATCACAGAGTTGTGATTGTGCCATCGGCGCCTGAGTTCGTCCCAGGCATGGCCGAGCCGTATGTCGAGGACCATCACGTTGCGGACGAATGCTGTTGGCCGACTCCCAAAGAGGTGAAGTTTGCCAGACTGCTTCCCGCATCTGCGGTCTCACCCCATCCTATTTCCTGTCCCTCCCCCAAGCCCCCGGGTCGTTCGGCAAAGACGCTGGGCGGCCCGGCCCTACCTACAGTGCTTTTCCCGCAATGGGCAAGGCAAGAACAGCTAGCAGCTCCGATGCTGCGGCTCCGGAGATCAAGCAAATGAAACGACAGATTACTATTATCGTCCTTGGCGGGATTGCCGCCCTCTCGATCTATGCCTTCACTGCACCGTCACCCCAAGGCTGTGGCAATCACGGCGGCGCGATGCAACACGAGGAGCACCAAGCCCAGAAACCCTCGAAAGCAAAGATCGTCAAGGGCGTCCAGGTCGCAACGATCAAGGTGGATTCCGGCAAGTATTCCCCATCGTCGATCGCGGTCGTGAGGGACAAGCCGGTCGAGCTCACCTTCAAGTTGGGGCGCAAACCAGGATGCGCGAGCGAATTGGTCATCGAAGACCTCAAGTTCCGCGAGACGATCGACCCTAAGAAGGGGACCATTGTCAAGTTCACGCCAAGCAAGGAGGGCGCCATCAAGTTCGCTTGTGGCATGGGAATGCAGAGCGGCACGATCATCGTCCAGTGACATCGCCGGTCCCGTAAGCCCGTGTGCGGGACCACAGGACCTAACCCCGACTGGAGGTGCAGATGTGAAATCGACATTAAGAACTATCATCGGCGTCGCTGCGGTCCTCACTGCCAGCGCTCTCCCCACTTACGTCCTCGCGCAAGATCCGCAGAACACGATCATCGAGCGAATGGAGCTCGAACAGGCGGATGTGCGCGAGGCGCTGAAGATCCTGTTCAAGCAGGTTGGCGATGTCTCCTACAGCATCGATCCTGCCGTGCAAGGCACTGTTACCGTGAGCCTGAAGAAGGTGCCGTTCGAAACGGCTCTTCAGCACATCCTCAAGCAGGTCGACGCGACCTATCGGCGCGAAGGCCCGATCTACACGATCATCAAACGGGAAACGGAGGTCATACCGAAGTCCGAGACCCAATCGACCCCCAATGCGCCAACTGCCAAGAACCCCATTCGGCGAATCAAGATTCGTTCAGCCGACCCGCTCTTCATCATGTTGATGCTCCAGGGAACCCAGTCTACGCGGATTTATCCCGAAATGAGCTCGCTGTTTAACTCTCGTAGAGGCGGCGGCAATGGAGGCGGCTACGGCGGCGGAGGCTATGGCGGTGGAGGCTACGGCGGCTTCGGAGGCGGTGGCTTCGGAGGTGGCGGCTTCGGAGGCGGTGGATTCGGCGGCGGAGGCTTCGGAGGCGGCGGCTTCGGCGGCGGTGGCTTCGGCGGCGGCGGTTATGGAGGTGGCCGCGGCTTCTAAGAAGGACACTCGAAGCCATACGTGGAACGGGCCGGTTCCCAGGCCCGTTCCAAAGTCCCCAACGGCATCGCCCAAAGGAGGATTATGTGAAACGCGTCAACGCAACCTACATCGCCCTGCTATTTGTTGTCGGGCAGGTTCTTCCGCTTCTCTCGACGCCCGCGATCGCCCAGCACCCCGAGCAATGCTCCGGATGCGCAAACTGCGAAATGCAAACGGCACCGAGAGCGAAGAAGAGCGGCCAAGTGCAACAGGCAACCATCGTCATCGAGGAGCGTCAATTCAACCCGGCTGATATCGTCGTCGAGCCAAACGTTCCTGTGGAACTCACTTTCAACCGGAATGGCTTCTGGGAGTGTTCGGACCAGGTTTTCATTCCTGACCTGCGCGTCCGCAAGTCCCTTGAGACTGGCCAGAAGGTCACTGTCAAATTCACGCCGACTAAGCTCGGTGTGATCCCCTTTACGTGCGGCACAGGCAGGCTCAAGGGGAAGATCCTTGTAGAGACTCCCGACGCCAACACCTTGACCAGAGATCTCTCATGCACTGGAGGATTGCAGTGAAAACCAAGCACTTGTCATTCCTCTTCGCAATGTTCGCATTCCTTGTCGTCGGCTGCGGCGGCGCGAGTATGGGTATGGACGATGCTCTCCGATCTTCATTCGAAGGACAGTGGGTCGGCACGTACGATTCGCAGTCCGGCGGAGCCAACGGCACACTGAACCTGGCGATCGATGCGGGCGGCCGGGTCGCCGGTACGATGCACGACGACGTCGCGAGCAACGACGCAACGGTGTCGGGCGTGGTAGCCAGCGACGGCGGAATGAACGTCGAGGCAAGGTTTCCCGACCAACTGACGTGCTCCCTGAGCGGGCTGATGATGCTCAACCAGGCTGGGCACACCAGCGGCTGCCATGAACTCGGACACATGGTAGGGAACGTCATCCTGCACATGGGGCCGGGCAACTATGAGACGGTGGTCCATTTGACTCCGCGCAAACAGCGCTCAGACCAGGAGGCGAGGTTCATCGTCACGGCTTACCACCACTGGATGAAATGTCGCGATATAGAGAGACCGTGCCAAGAGGAGGTCGCTTGAAATGCTTTCAATAGCCTTAGCGCTGCTGCTCACCGAGACCCCCCTATCGCAAGGCGAAATTGTCTTTCGCTCAGCTGCGCCTTCAGTGTGCCGCATTGAGACGCGGACAGCGACGGAGGGAAGCATCGGCTCAGGATTTGTGCTGGCCAAAGACCGTGTCGCGACGGCTTGGCACGTGGTTTGGGATGCTGAGGAGATCTGGCTCAGTTTTCCCGGCCAAGTAAAGAAGATGGCCAAAGTCGTCGACGCGAATAGTAAGGCTGACCTCGCCATCCTCGCCATAGAAGACGCGCCAAAGCCGTTACAGAACAACCGGAAGAGGCCGGAACCGGGCGAGACCCTCTACGCGATCGGAGCCCCAAAGGACCTAACAGGATCGATCGTCGAAGGCCTCATGAGCCAGGCGCGGGCGGTCAATGGGGTGACGGTCTACCAGATATCCAATCCGGTGACCCACGGATACAGCGGAGGGCCGGTGCTCAACAAATCGGGCCAGGTTGTGGGAATGGTGAGCTGGGGTTATGCGGGAGAGGGAAGCCTGAATTTCGCGGTACCCGTTGCAACCATTCTCGGGTCGAGCCTGACGGAGACGCCGACGCCAATTGGAGATTTCCGCGAAAAGAGAATGGCGAATCTTTTATCGCTTCAGTGCAAGTGGAAGAAAGGCGACGAGTTCACTCAAGAGACGAAGACTTCCATTTCCGTCGACAGCAAAGTCGTCGATCGCGGATTGAGCCTCCACAAAGAGGAGGTGATTGATGCGCAGCCGGTGGGAGGAGCGACCGTTCGCACGACTTTTACGAAATACCTGTCCATCGATCCGAAAGGAGCGGAAACCCAGCGGCCATTGCCGGAACCCAAGACCTCGATGCACCACCCGCTGCCGGGTTTCAAGCCGGAGGCCGCCGACAACGTTCCGCCCGATATGCAGACGGAGATGGCCCGGTTCTCTCGAATCAGCCAGATCTACCGCGCCGAAGACCTGGGCGGGATCGTAAAGGAGGGCCAATCCTGGTCCGTCGAGATTCCAAAGGCGACGGGCACCCGGTTCATCCCGGCGGTGAGATTCGAGGGTAAGTTCCTTGGCTTCGAGACATTCAGGGGAGTAAGAACCGCCAAGCTCCAATTTGAAGCAACGGAGAAGGAAGGGGGCCGCCCAATGAGCGCGGTCCGCACGGTTTGGTACGGCCCTGGGCTGGTCGAACTGCGACAGCTTCACGACATGAAGAACGTTCCAACGCCGTTTGGGATCGCGGATGCCTTGGTGGACACGAATTTGGTCTTATGGCGGTTTGCCCCAAAGTCGTTCCTCCCTTCGACTGGTGGCGAGAAGCAATGAGGGCGTGAGGACAGAAAAATGCCAATCGTCATTACTTTCCACCTGAAAGGCGCCGGGCCCGCAACAAGAAACCGGATGCAGTGCTTCTTCGAACGATTGGGCTGGCAGAACTTGGGTGGCTCCGCCTTTCGGTATCCAAAGTTGGCCGACCAACGACAAAACCCGATGGAGGATTGGTTTAACCACGTGATTCCAGCTCTGATGCTGTTGCGAAGCGCAGTCTTGAATCAAAACCTGCAAATGACCAAGTTCACCATAGATGTTCAATCATCGACAGGCTTTGAACTTGGCGCCCATGGCTCCCCGCCGATGTCTGTTGGCGCCGAAGATCTGTTTCGGCCGTCGACCATTGAATTTGGAGAGCAGAAGCTCGTTGATTGGATAAATGGGATTGGATACCCATACGCACCTGATATCACACGAGCCTCTGCCGACCCAGAATCCACAAAACGGGGGCCTTCCTGAACGCCTCTGGGCGCCATCAAAGCCTCGCGCAACACGGCTTGCCCTGGCGGGTCAATCCTGAGCCTGGGCAGAATCAAACGCACAATAGGAGCAAGACAATGAAGAGAGCCCTAAAGAAGGCCGCAATATCGGCGGCATTCCTCCTCAACCTCGGCCTCCTCGCCGCGAGCGCTTCGGCGCAATGCGGCGGGGGCGGCTACTCATATGGCGGCTACGGCTATGGCGGCTCCGGCCTTTCCTTCGGATATGGCTCCAGCCACTGGCGCCGCTATGACTTTGGCACCGTCCACGGCTTCGGCTACGGCGGCTACGGCTACTGGTATCCCAGCGCCCGAAGGGGCTTTGGCCGTCACGGATACGGTTGGTAATGGCAGCCCCCTCTCTGCTCGGCGGACCGGAATCCTCAGGCCGCCGGGCCACTCGTTTGACGGCACCGGATGGATTCGGCACGCTAGACACGATAGTGCCGCCTAGGCCGGTCTCCGTGTCTGGGCGGTGAGAATCATGACGGTCTCACCGCCTTTATTCAAGTCTGTGCCCATAGTCAGAGCCTACGGAGCGATCAGTAGCCATTCATTCCAGGACGTTTCCGCCGCAAAGCGCATCAGAGAGTAGTCCAAGCCCGTCGTGCCTGAATTGAACGTGGTGGCCGATGAAAAGTCGACCGAAACGCCGTGGCTGTTGGGCGAATTCGCGTTGTGGCCCTCCCAAACGACGGCGTTGGCGAGCGCCGAGCGCACGTTAGTGGCCGCCAATTGGACAGAGGGGATGCCGATCTGCTGATTGATCAGGTCGCAAACGTGGTCCAGATCGCGGTAGACCCGAGAGGCCGTGGGGCTGTAGCTTTGGGAGGTCGAGCGAATCGAGATGATCTGCTGACCAATGGTTGCGACGTTTGCCGAAAGCTGCGTTCCAAGGGCATCAGCCGCGGAGGCCAGAGCCGGCAGCTTGGCCGTGTCGATCACACTTTGCGTGATCTTGCGGCTCGCGTATGAAGGGACTGCCAGCATTCCGTCCACGAACGCCTTCGATAGGTTCTTGGTGGATTCCGAGTCACGGTCCCGAAACTCTCGAAAGATCAAGTCGTAAGGATAACCCTCTCCAGGAGGGCTCTCTTCGCTGCCGGCGACAAACTGCGCGTGATCCTGAATCTCATATGCGACCTCCAGCATCTGCATCAGGCTGGCATCCCAGGCGACAATGTCGAAGCGCGTGTCGCCGAGCGCCTGAGCGAGTTCCGATATCTGGATCGAATTGCCCGTCTGATCGTCATAGCTGACGGCTCGGCTCGGCTCTTCAAGCCCCCTGCGCCATCCATTTCCATGGTTCCAGATCACAAGGCAGTACCGGTCGGCTGGGTAGTAGGTTTTCGCCCAATTGATGAAGCCCAGCATCGTCTCGGGCCGTCCCATATCGACGCCGGTTCCCATATCCTGAAGCAGTTCGCTGGCGATCGCGGTCGAGGTGTTGAACTTGACCAAATAGCGTCTAGTCCCGTCAAACGAGGACTGAGGGTAGATGTCCTTGGACTGCTTCCACTGAATGACGAAGCGCACCTGATCGTTATTGGCGACCTTCTCTATCTGGTTCACGTTGAGGTCGCTGAACGTGTAGAGATCATTGGCCGCGTTCAGATATACGATGACCGTCCACTTGGTGCGAGTGGCGGTGAACGGCGTCACGGTGAAGACGGCACTGCCATTGATCGCCTGAGGCACGTACGTTGCACGTACCGATCCTTGGCCCTCCGACTCTCCAAGCACTAGGCCGTTCTCGTTCACACTCGCAGTTCCGCCAAGCGTCGTCCAGGAGAGGCTGCCCAGTTCAGTGAAGACGGCCTGCGCCCCGGAGTTGTAAGGCGTCGCATAGAACTGCTTGCTGTGTTGCACTTCCAGGCTGATCTGTTGCGGATTGACGGTGAGGCTCGCGACGTCGAGGCCGACCGCCGTGCGGAAGCGGGACTGGAGGCCAACGTCGACCCAGGCGTCGAGTTCTCCCGTCTGCGTCCCGCCCAAATCCCGCTGGGAGAAAAGCTCCACGTGAAGATGAAACAGCCCTTCTCCAGTGGCGCTCAGCCCAGAGGATTGCAGCCCGTTCGTGTCTTGGTTCACGATTTTGGAGTCAACGAGGCGACCCGTGGAATCGAGTAGCTGCACACGCTGGGAAAGACCCGTCACGCCTCGGCCTCGTGACGACCAATCGGTTTCATAGGTCAAGCTCTTGCTTCCGCCGTTCCCACCCCCGCACGAGGATATTGCAGCGCAGAGCAGGACGATGGCCAGAAACCGAACCAAGGAATTGGAGGTGCACATGACAATTTCGGCTGATTGATCGGAATCATGAATTGTAGTCCATACAAGCGTCCTCGCGTCCGCCGGAGCATTAGCCGATACGGATGGCAGCTGCCGCGCCCCTTCATGCCCGACGGACCGAGGGCCCCAGGTACGCTGGGCAACAGCGTGAGGTGGCCGCATGGTGCGCGTTATCACACCAATACCGACGGCGAGGGAGACGCGGTCTTAGGTGAGGAAATATGACAAGGAACATAGACATCCCTTGTACCCAAGCCCATTATGATGCAAAGGACACAGAACCGGATGCCGGAACTAATGCGGCGTTCGGACAGTTAAAGTGAAACGTTGAAGTTATTCGGCCGACTGCTAACGGCAATCATTCTGCTCGCCTCTCAGGTGAGCTTTTCGTTGGCAGTTTGTGTCTGTCCGCCTCTTCAGCAGGCCCCGCCGATCAAGCCCGCCTCCGTTTGCCCCATGTCAAAGAAGGCAAACTGTGGGTGCTGTCTTTCTGACGGCCCCGGCGGGCGTTCCGGACTTTCGGCTTTGGGCCACGACGGCATGTCTTCACATGCCAAATGCCAGGTTGCGGCGAGGGACATGAGCAAAACTCCCAAGTCGGCGGCGGCGGTGCTCTCTGCGAGCACGACGGCCGTTCTGGCGCCAGCGCCGATTTTGCCGGCTGTCGAGATCAGGTCTGGCGATTATGCTCCGGCAACGCACCTCGTGGTGCATCGGATTCGCCCGCCCGATCCAGGGCTCAACGGGCTACGTGCGCCTCCTTCCCGCTAGTTTCGTCGTCGCCGAGAGTGCGTGGCACCGCTCGGCCATGTGAACTAGCGAGGTATCCATCATCAAACGCCTTCATCAGGGAAGCTCCGGCGGAAATAGCCGCTTGAGCACCCGAAAACCCCGTCCGATCGGACTCGGCACCTTGGCCATGCTGGCAGTGATCGTCTTGATCGCCGCCTATGGGTTCAGCCAAAGATCCGCGGCAGCCCTGCCAAGCACGAGTCACCTGCCTTCGCCCCAGCGGCCGCTCTCCAAGCCCGAGCCCTCCCAGCTTTTGTCCAACAGGGCCCTTCGGCTCTCGGAGGCTCAGCGAACCAAGATTGTCGCGATCGACGCCGAATGGCAGCGCTCTAAAGCTGGTCTGGTAACCGCCATGTCGTCGTTTCAGCCGAAGCAGGGGCAGGTTCAGGAGATCAGCAAGAGCTTGAGAGGGTATTCACAGCTTTCACGCGAGTACGATTCGACTCGAGCGCACTACTGGTCCGAGGCGCTCACCGTACTCACACCTTCCCAGCGAAAGGAGGTGCAGCAGTGAGACGACCCCTTATCTTCGCGGCGCTCGTCTTGACGACTGCTGCCTTTGGTCAACAGCATCTGTCCTTGAGCGAATCGCTCCGATTGGCCCACGAAAAGAGCCCGGTGCTAAGGGCCTCGCAGGCGGACGCAAACGCTGCCTCGGCTGGAGCCCGGGCTTCTCGGGCGCGCACCCGGCCACAGCTCTCCGCAAACGGCTTCGCAGCCGACGGGAAACAGAGCAGCATTCTCAGTTCTTCGCCCATGGTCGAGCCACCGGCCTTTATGGCGACGGCTCCAGGGACCTTCTTCGACGGGAACCTCTCGCTAATGTTTCCTTTGATCGCCTCGCGGTTATCTGCGATGGCTTCCGCTGCCGGTTGGCAGGCCAGGGCGGCAGGAGGGGAGTTCCTTGAGGCTCGGGCAGATCTCGATCTTCGGGTCACCGAAGCCTATTATCGTGTGCTTCTGGCTCGGCAGATGATTGCAGTGGCCGAGACCAGAAAGGCGGCCGCTACGGAGCTCGTGAAGAACACGCGGGCGCTGTTCGAATCCGGCAAAGGCATCGAGGCCGCCGTGCAACGTTCCGAAGCCGAACTTTCATCTGCCCAGCGTGGCCTCACTAGCGCCAAGAACGAAGAGGCAAAGGCGATCCTCGACCTAAAGGAGACGATCGGCTTGGACCTCGGAACGGATGTCGTGGTGGACGGTGAGGCATCACCTTTGGTGCCATCGAGTCTGAACGACGCCATAGCAGCGGGCAAGCAGAGACGGGGCATGTTGTTGGCCGCACGCGCGAGAGCTTCGGCTGCCCAATCTGACGTGCGAGCCGCAGCCTCCCAACGACTCCCCCAGCTCTACGGAGTTGCCATGGGAGACACCACGAATCGTCGGGACATGGGTGGCGGCACCATCGGCTTGACGCTTAGCTTTCCGGTTTTCGATAGCGGGAGGATTTCCGCCGAGGTCGCTCAGGCTCGATCCATGCAAGAGAAAGCCGATGCGCAAGTTCGTCAGGCTGAACTCACGGTCGAGAAAGAGATTCGACAAGCTTCGCTCGACCTCGAAACCGCTCGCGCAAATGCAGATTCGGCCGAGAGGTCGCTGGTTGGCGCGCAAGCATCCTATGACGTCATCGCGTTACGCGTCGCTTCAGGCAAGAGCATCCTTGTGGAACAGCTCGATTCGTTGCAGACCTTGACGCAGGCAAAAGCCGATCTGGCACAAGCCCGATTTGACCTGGACCTCGCGGCAGCCAGGCTCACCCGCGCCGCGGGAGGAAACAAGTGAAAAGACTACTTACCCTTTTGTTGCTGGCGCTCGTCGCCATTACATACGCCGTTCAAGGAATGGCCGGCCCGTATCAGATCGACCTCCGCACGGACCCGGCGATCGTGCCTGTTGGCAAGGCGAAGTTGATCATCAAGGTCACGGCCAACGGCAAACCCGTATCCGGTGCCACAGTTAAGGCGATGGCTCAGATGCCCGGAATGAACATGGGTGAACGCGAGGAAACCGCTTCACCAGCTTCTGAGCCCGGTACCTACATAGCTCCTGCGTCTTTCGCCATGGCCGGAGCCTACCAAGCGACGATCACGATTTCAGGTTCAGCGGGAACCGGTAAGGCCGTGCTGTCTCTCCAAACGGGTGAAAGCACCGAGGGCGGAGGAGGCGGGTTTCCGCTGGGCACCATCGTCCTCTGGGGTGGGCTGATTGTTATCGCAATCATTGTGGTAAGGCAGATTCGTCGAACCGGCCAGCAAGTGAATATCGCCAGCATCTTCAATCGCCAGGTGCTTCTGTCATTGCTTCTGCTCGGTGCGGCACTCGCCGTCGCAGTCTGGTTTGTCAACAGCAAGCGCCGAGAAGGTGCGATGACGCCAATGGAAGCTCAAGTGATGGAGATGAACACCCCGGCTCCTGAAGGATCCCTTCCTGTACGGCTTGGGAAAGTAGAGAGCAAGCCGTTTCAGGCGACCGTCACTTACTCAGGGCAAGCCGTCGGGTTCATCGAGCAGGATGTCGTTCCCCGCGTCACCGGCGCCATCGTTTGGATGCCGCTTTACGTTGGCGATCGTGTTGTGAAAGGACAAGTACTGGCGCGCCTCGACACGTCTCAACTCGATCCGATGGTCAGCGAGAAGCTTGCCGGTGTCAGCACGGCCCGGCAAGGCGTGGGCGTTGCCTCGATGGAATATCAGCAAGCCATGAATATGGTGACGCAGGCTCGCGCTGAAGTCAGCATGGCAGAAGGCGAACAAAGCGAGGCCGAGGCCATGTTGGTCGCGGCGCAACAAGGACGGGGTAGCGCCGAGTCCGAGATCGAGTCTGCGAGGGCTGACATTCAGGCGATGCAGGCCGATCTTGTTGCTGCTGAAGCCGACCGAACCTACCAACAGCAAGAACTAGGACGAATGCAAAGCCTCTTTGAGAGGGGAGCGATCTCGAAGGATGAACTGCAGCGTGCCCAAGCGGAAGCGAAGAAGGCAGATGCTATGGTCTCCAAGGCTCGCGAAAACGTCAATCGCGCTCGCGCCCAAGCCAACTCAGCTCAAGCAATGCTAAGGAAAACCGATGCTGAGATCGCGGCGGCAAAACGTAAGGTTCAGCAGGCTGAAGCCAACTTGAGGGCCAAGCAAGCTAGTGTGAAGACCGCGGAAGCGGGAGCGAAGGCTTCTAAAGGGAAGATTGGCCAATCCGAAGCGGGGGTTGCGGAAGCGGCTGCTGGCCTTAGGGGAGCGACAACCCAGAGGGGTTACAGCGAACTTCGATCCGAAGTCGATGGCGTTGTGACTCAGCGCGTCATCAGCCCAGGAACGATCGTCAACCCGGGTCAAACGGTGATGAGGGTATCTCAGATCAAGCCGATCCGACTTCAGGCCAACGTACCAGAAGAGGACCTTGCCCGAATTCAATTGGGAGCTAATGTAAAGGTCACCCGACGTGGAAAGGGCGAGAAGCCGATAGCGGCGAAAGTAACGAGCATCTCGCCTTCACTTGACCCCAGTTCTAGAACCGGGATAGTCGAGGCGCTGTTCGCGAACGAAGACGGGAGGTTCTCGCCCGGTCAGTACCTGACGATGGAGATTTCTATCGGATCGGGGCAGACGGCTCTCGTGATTCCATCCTCTGCCGTCCTGTCGGAGACTCAGGAAACCGGACGACAGCACTACGTGTGGGTTGCTGAGCCTATGTCGGGGAGCGAACTCATGGTCTCGCGCAAGGATGTGCAGATCGGCGCCCGTTCG
This sequence comes from Armatimonadota bacterium, assembly GCA_016223145.1. NCBI lineage: Bacteria > Bacillati > Armatimonadota > Armatimonadota bacterium. Next base: position 76,575 of record JACRPN010000008.1, read on the forward strand.
GGAGACCTCGTGGAAGTTGCATCCGGGCTGAAAGCCGGCGACCAGGTTGTTCTCGCTCCTCCACAGGGACTGGCCGCGGGCAATCATGTGACGAACGTCAGCGAGCCGTCCGTCGCGATTGGTGACCAGCCGCAGGTCATCGAGATCACGGAAGCAGGCTATAGCCCCGCCTCCATAGCGGTTCCAGCGGACAAGCCATTCAAGGTGATCTTCATCAGAAAAGCAGCCGAGAGTTGCGGCACGCAAGTCATCTTCCCCGATCTCGGCATCAAAAGGGACCTGCCACTCAATCAGCCTGTGACGATTGAAATCCCGCCCCAGCCTGGCGGCAAATCCTTAAGCTTCACTTGCCCGATGAACATGCTGAAAGGCAAGGCGGTGGTCAAGTGAAGGAAAAAGTACAAGGCGCGCTCAATCGCATTCCCCAGTGGTCGATCGAGCACCCCTATGCCGTCATTGCGTTCTTCGTCGCGATGCTTGCTCTCGCCTGGATATCCATTGGGCGGATGCCGCGTCGCTTTGCTCCCTATGTGGAGAGCCCCATGATTGGGGTTGTCACGATGATGCCGGGCCTGTCGGCGCAAGAAATGGAGCTCTATATATCCAAGCCCATTGAAGAACAGCTCGTCAACGTAAAGGGAGTTCGCTACATTCGGAGCACGTCGCAAGACGGTTTCTCTATCGTAACGCTTGAGTTCCCGTACCAAACGAACATGCAGCGGGCTATCACGGATATCCAATCGCTGATGAACGTGGTGCAGTCCAACCTGCCGGCGACCGGCGCCAACCTGAAGCCGTCGTGGGTCGTTCCGATTGACCCGCTCAACCTTCCCATCCTCACGCTGTCCTTACACGGCGACGCGTCGCAAGGGTGGACGATGGAGAAGGTCCGGCAGTTTGCGGACAACACCGCCATCAATCGCCTCAAGACAGTGCAAGACGTATATTCCGTGGTGCCGTTTGGCGGTTTTCGCAGACAGCTTCAAGTCATTGTGGACCGGGACAAACTTGCAGCCTACGGACTTTCAATTCTCGACGTGCGAAACGCAATCGACCGCTCGAATGTGAGCACCTCTGGCGGCACACTAACCGACGCGGAACGCGAGGGGATCGTCAGGGTCCAGACGCGCGCGAAGGGACCGCAAGATGTCCTCGATTATCCAATCGCAACGGTTACAGGAGGCTCTACAAGCACGGGTCCGCCGCCAGCAAGCGGAGGAGGCGGAATGGGTATGGGCGGCGGAGCTGCATCGGCACCTTCTCGAAGCGCCGGTGCTCTTGAGAGCGGTACGCCACGCGTAATCTACATTCGAGACGTTGCCCGGGTCGAGGATTCGCATTGGGAGCAACGTAGCGGATACCACTACCTTGACAACGTAGCCGGCGAAGTGCATCCGTCCATATCCGTCAGCGTGATCCAGAATCCAGGGGCGAGCTCAGCTCTCATTGTGCCCGCAGTAATGAAGGTTGTGAAGCAACTGGAATCGGAGAACCCGGGACTTCACTTCAATGTGGCTTATGACAACGCGCACTTTGTCGACATTCTCTTTGAGAACGTATGGCATGAGTTGGCGATCGCAGTCCTATTAACCGGACTCGCGCTTCTCTTCTTCCTTGGTGAATGGCGCGGGACGCTAATTGCGATGGTCACGCTCCCGACGAGCCTTGCCATGGCTGTGCTGCTCATGGTGCCATTTGGAATGACTTTTAACAGCGGCACGCTCATAGGTCTGCTGTTGAGCATTGGCCGGCTCGTCGACGACTCAATCATCGACATACACGCTGTAGAGAGACATCTCCGGATGGGTAAAGACGCCAAAGCGGCAACGGTTGACGGTATCGCTGAGGTCCGTGTGGCGGTCATCGCTTCAACGCTGATGATCGTGCTCGCATTGCTGCCCCTGATCTTTTCTGGCGGCATCGTTGGACTGATGTTTGTCGAACTTGTCTGGCCCCTCATCTTTGGGCTGCTCGCCTCCATGTTCGTTTCGTTCACGCTAACGGCGCTGCTCGCGTCGAAGCTACTGCGGCCAGAACAAGTGCGAGACGAAGAGCGTCGAAAGCCGGGCCTGAATCTCTTGTATCTGATCCTCGACCCTTGTCAGCGATTTCTTGTTCGAATGGAACATGGCTATGCGAGGGCGATCACTTGGCTCTTAAAGCACAGGTTCGCGAACTTCACTCGGGTACTCGCAACGCTCATCCTTGGGTTTAGCTTCTACTACTTTCTCGGCAGCGAAATGATGCCTTTGGCCGATACTGGCCAAGCCTCTGCATTGCTGGAGATGCAGCCTGGAACCTCATATCTCGGTACGCAGAACGCCGTAAAGCAAGTCGAGTCAATCATTCGAAAGCACCCGGAGATAGAAAAGGCAAGCATCGAGATGGGTGCCGAGACGATGTTTGAAACGTGGTCTCCATTCTTCACCGGCTATCAAATGCCTTCGGTGAGTGGCGCGGCCATGATGCTGACGTTTAGCGACAAGGACTTGCGCAAGCGCAGCATCTTTGAAGTCATCGACAGCATACAGAAAGAAGCCCTTCAGACCGTGCCGGGAATCAGGCGGTTTCAGATAAAGGAAATGGGCTCGGACGTCATGGCGACCTCCGCGGCACCAATCCACGTTTACGTCTACGGCCCCGACCTAAATGAGCTAGACCGCCTGGGGTCACAGGTTTTGGGCGTAGGGGAGAAAATGCCTGAGCTCTTCCAGCCAGGAAAAACCTGGTCGATGGGAGTGCCTGACTATCGGGTCAATGTAGATCTGCAGCGAGCGCAAGAAGTTGGCCTCTCACCAGACCAGATTGCGCAACAGGCCTACTACGCTACGCGAGGCGGCTTGACCAGCGAGTTCTACAGGATTCCGAATCTCAGGCAGAACACGATCCTGGTGCGCTATGACAAGGAAGAGCGTAAAACACCCGAAGACCTGGAAAACATGTATCTCACGACGCCGGGCGGAAAGCAGATCCTGCTCAAATCTGTCGCCGGCGTCGAAGAGACATCAGCGCCAACAGCCATCGAACATGACGGCCTGCGCCGGGTTGTTGGCGTCACGGGCTACTACCGCATTGGCAACCTGCCGAGCATGGACGTGGTCATGAACCTTGTCTCCAATGCCTACGGCGGAAACAAGAAGCTCGGCATCGGGCCCGTCAACTTCCCGCCTGGATACGGCATGGAAATGCGCGGTGACATGACGCAGATGATGGACAGCTTTAGGCGGCTTATGTCCGGGCTTGGCCTGTCGCTCATCATGATGTACTTGGTTCTGGTCATCCAGTTCCGAGGTTTCCTGCAGCCTTTCCAGATGATTGCATCGTTGCCTTTGGAGCTTGCCGGCGTCTTCGTAGCGCTATTCCTTGCTCACCAGTCCTTCTCGACCGTTTCCATTCTCGGAATTATCGTGCTCACGGGCATGGACATCACCACGGCTGTCCTCATGATCGACCTGATCATGAAATACCGTGACGCAGGGGTTCCGCGAGAGGAGGCCATTCGAAGAGCATGCCCAGATCGATTGCGGCCGATCCTCATGACCGCAGGCATCTCACTCGTTGTCATGCTGCCGGTGGCGTTTGCGCCAAAGACCGGCCTCGACGCTTACCAACCGCTCGCCATGGCGGTTGTGGGAGGACTGATCTCGGGAACGGTCCTCTCACTCTTCGACATCCCGATCATGCACACGTACGTGGACGATTTCGTCCGCTGGCTCAACAGGACATTCTTGCGACGTGAGTGGAACTGGCCCGTAACCGATCCAGATTCGGACTACGCCATTCCGAGCAACCCACCTCAAGAAGATGCGCCTGATCATCCAAGCGACCATAACACAGGAGAAAATCAATGATCAATACTCGAGTCCTCATCGCCCTAGCCGTCGGAGCGGCGACGCTGTCCATTACGTCCGCACAAATGTGCGGCGGATGCGGCGGCAGCTCCGCGCCTCAGGGCGCGCCCGTTCAGGTCCAGACCGACAAGAAAGGCGTGCAGAAGGCCACCATCGTCGTCGACGGCGGCTTCAGCCCCTCGTCCCTTACGGTCAAGGCCGGCCAGCCGGTCGAGCTGACCTTTGACACCAAGAAGAGAGGCTGCGCCTCGTCCGTGAACTTCGAAGGGCTCAATCTCAAGAAGGACCTGACCGACGGCAAGAAGACCGTCGTGTCGTTCACCCCCAAGAAAGCGGGCACTTACACATTCGCCTGCCCCATGAAGATGATCAAGGGAACCCTAATCGTCAAGTAGTGGCAGCGTTCCGAGGTTCCCCCTTTACCCCAGAGGGGGACCTCACCCTTCCTTCTTGTGATTCGGAGGTGAATCAGGAGACCCAGGCAATGAAGCCCAGTTCCAGAAGATCGGCCCTCTTTAGTCTCCTAGTCCTCGTTGCGCTCGCTGCGTTCTTCGCCGCGACCTTTCGAACCGTTCGGGTCGTCGGGCCGTCCATGGAGCCCCAACATCCCGATGGAAAGCGGTTCCTCATGACCTCCGACTATTGGCTCGTCGGGCCCATAAGCAAAGGCGACGTCGTCGTGATCGATGACCCGGAGGGTCCGTCAGGGGAGCTCGTCAAGCGGGTCTATGCGATGCCCGGAGGCGAAGTGCCCTCAAGCCTCTCGCCGATCGGCATGAAGCAGACCGTCCCCAAGGGCCAGATCTACGTCCTTGGCGACAACCGCGACGAATCCACCGACAGCCGGGACTTCGGGACCGTGCCCCTGAGTAGCGTCCGCGGCAAATGCGTGCACCTTTGGAGTTGGGATATGAGCATTCCCTTCGTCATTGTCTTTGCCGGCATCGCCCTGATCGCAGCCGACTGGCTCCTCCTGCGCCGCCTTTCAAAGCGCTACAGTCAAGGCGATGCAGAAGAATGCGCTCACGACTTTGGTCGAATCTGTGCTGAACTGTTAGAATAGGCTCGTGGAGTCAGATCGAAAGACCCAACAGGCTGACCTAGGAGGACCAATTTTGAGCGAGTTCAGTTGGTCTGAGCAGCAATTCGATGACGCCTGTCGTCGAGTCAGGCCCACGCTGATTCGTTGGGTGCGGCGGCGCGTTCGATGTGATGACCATTGCGATGAGGTTGTCCAGAGAGTCTTCTACGCTCTTGCCAAGAATCGAGACAACTTCGGACCGGCATCCATGGAAGCCTACGCCATGAGAGCCTCCGCGAATGCGGTCAAGAACTACTACGAGCGCGACCTTCCTCGGTGGTCGAGCCGGATTTCGCTTGAAAACTGGGCAGAAGACTATGGGGTGCAACGCCAGAGCGGGGAGCCGTGTCCTGATCAAGGAATTGGGATGCGAGACCTTGCCGTGAAGATGTTTGACGAAATGAAGACGTGCTGCTCCCCGATCGAGCGAAGCATCGCCATGCTCTTCTTTCAGGGCGCATCGTTCGATGAGATTTCCAAGGACATCCATATGAATGCGGTGACGGTTCGCAGCCACTTCAAGCGGGCTCGTGAGAAGCTGCTTCAGCATCTTTGGCTCAATTCGCCGGACCTGCTTGGCGGCCAGGACCAGGTTCTGGCTGTGCTCGATACGCTTGTCTTGAGAGGCGAGCTATCAGACCATGAGGCGGAAGCGGTTCGTGAGAGAAAAGGCGGTGCCTTGCGCCTGCGTGCAGCACTACTTAAGGTTGCCACGCATTTGACAGCCCTGCTGTTCGCCTTGCCTTTGATGGGGGGTAGGAGTTGAAAGATGCCGAAAGAACCGCCATCGAGCAGAAGTGGGGCGAAGCGTTGAACGAGTTGAATCCCACCGGTCCGTGCTTGACAGCAAGGGAGCTCATTGAAGTTGCTGAGCGGGGAGCTCGCGCGCGGCACTATGATCGTCACATCGAACACCTCGCGCTCTGTAGCGTCTGCCGTGAAGCCGTCCGAGAGATGACGGAGGCCGACCTTGCCAGCAGGCAGGCAAGATCATCTTTTCCCGATTCCATAGCGAGGTGGTTCACCTTTCCAAGGCTTGCCTTTGCGATCCCGGCCGCCATGGCCGTTGTCGCATGTGCATTCTTGCTTGCTCGATCAGGATGGTTTGGCGGATCGACTGGTCCTGAGCCCATAGCCTCGCACGACAAGGCAAACGGCGGAGAAAACCAATCTGATCCAAACGTCAACCCGAGGGGTGTCAATGGGGCGAAGGGTTCGCGCCTGGTTCAGGACGGTCCGGAACAGCAAACCGACCCGGGCAGTATTGTAGCGCCCGGTAAGGAAGGGTCCTCTGTCAGATCCACGCTAGTGGCAAGCAATTGGACCATTAGTGGCGGGAGGCACATTTACAACGGGATCGACCTTCCCGACGACGCACAGCTCTTTGCAAGAGCACTTACCGAAGGGCCAACCGTCGACCGCGGCATTTCGGGAGGCGCACTGCGTGAGCGACCCAATATAAAAGCGGGCTCCACGGAACCGAAAGTGGTTGCCAACTGGCTCGACGATCCGGTCGAAGGCAATTCGGCGCTCGTAGAGACTAACCCCACTTTCAGACTTGCCTGGGACGACGCGGAGAGCAGGACGGTGCGAATCCTTCAGGTCGAGGCGAACGGTAGCAGAACGGAGATCTCTGGAGCGTTGGCCTTTACGGGAGGCGACAAGCCTCGATCCCAGTTAGCGGCAGCGCTTCGCGGCGGGTCTTCACTGAAGCGCGGCCACGACTATGTTCTGGAGGTCAGAGCCAAGTCCGATGAGCTTATCGGTGGAACCAGGGTCGACTCCGAGAAGACAACCGCCTGGCGCTTTCGTGTATTGAGTGAAAACGAATTGAGCCAATACCGATGGGCCAAGGCCAATGAGGCGAAGCTGCCTGTCGTCGCCGCGATCGCATACAGCCGCCTGGGCCAATATGGAGACGCCGAGCGGGTTTGCCGTGTCCTGGACAAGCAGTCCTTGAATGGCAAGAGCGGCGGAAACAGCCAGACTCAACCGATTGAGAGAAGCTCTACATGGCTGCGATGGCGAAAGGCTATTCGCGGCCAATACGAACGGCGGCTCTCCAAACCCGAGGAATAGGCTCGTTTCAGGAGGGAGCCTATAATGTTGGGAAGCGGCTTGGTGCCGCTTGGGGGAGCCCACATTATGGTTTTGTGCGTGAGAGCCGGATTGGCTCTTTTCCTGGCATTGGCCCAGCAGGGCACGTCGGGGCAACAAGATGTCCAACTACCCGAGGGCGTCAGTTCAGCCCAATTCTCGTGGCTAAGAGAGCTGGCCCGTGCCGGGGACCAAGCCAAAACGGATCGGCTGATTGAGGCGCACCCAGATTGGCGCACCCTCGCCTTCTTCGAGCGCGTCTGCAAAGCTTTCGACACCAGTGACCCCGGAACGGCGGTCAATTGGCTGCCCGCCACGAATGGTCTGCTGACTTTGGCAGAGCACGTCGTCTATCCAGAGCCTTCCCGACACGTGTTTCCAACCGACCGCCACTACTCCCTCGCCTATGCTCACTTCAAGGTCGGCGGTATTGCCGCCAGCGCAAGGGACCTCGGGCCTGCCGAACTTCATTACAGAACTGCAATCTCCCTTTTTCGCGGCAGAGCCGCCGCAGGTCTCCAAGAATCGCTCCGTGATGCAGGCTCATCAGCAAACGAGCTCTTTGGGATACCGGCAGAGCAGCTCGCGGGAATGTGCCAGCTAAACCTCGGAACTGTCTTTCGCGACTCAGGCGAGCTTCCAAAGGCCCTTCAGGCGTTCGAGGAAGCCCTCGCAACTTTGACTGCCTGCAACGACTTGACTCACGCTGCGATGGCGCACGTGGACCTTAGCGACGTGCTGATGAACCTGGGCAACACTAGCCGAGCAATATCTGAACTTGAAGCCGCAAGAGCCCAGTGTGAAGCCCTCAAGGATGATTCGGGGGTTGCGCAAGCAGAGCTAAACCTTGGAAACCTTTATATTAGGACGAGCAAGTATGAATTGGCGCTAGCCCAGTTCAAGCTGGCACACAAGGTGTTTGAGGCGTCTGGAGACTTCCTCAATCTTGCCTCGGCCATTTCGGGCGAAGGCGCCGCCTATCTGAACTTGGGTCGATTCCAAGATGCATGCGCTAGCTTTGAACGAGCTCGCGCAATTAGCGAGAAGCAGAACGATCTCTTCGGTGTCGCACGGGCGACCATGAACCTAGGCGCCGCCAAGTACTCGATGCAGAGGCCGCTTGAAGCGATCGTGTATTTCGAATCCGCGCGGCAAACAGCTCTGGCAGCGCCGGACGAGATCACAGCAGCAAGCTGTCTGAGCAATCTGGGCACCTGCTATCAGGAGTTGGGGATGACAGCCGAGGCGATACCGTGTCTTGAGGAATCGCTCAAATATCTCCGGTCGTCGGGGATGATCCAAGAGCTTGCCTCAACCCAGACCTCTATCGGACTTGCCCTTGGCCTGGAAGGTCGGCGCCCCCAAGCGATTCAAGTGCACTTGCAGGCACTGAAGACCTTTGGTGAACTCAAGGCGCAGAAAGAAGCTGGAGTTTGCCACCTGAACATCGCGCAGCTGTACTTCGACCAAGGCAGCTTGGCTAAAGCTCAGGAGCATCTGGCCGCTGCGCGCACTGCCCTGTCAGCAACGGAGGCAGCGCCAGACATTGCGCGAGTCGATTTGCTTGCCGGGTTGCTTGCCGCCAACGCTGATCTGAATGGCGCATTGGCGCAAGTTGGCAGCGCAGTTCGTGTCTTCGATGAACTCGGAATGCCCCTTGACTTTCTCAAAGCCTCGATGCATCTTGGCGACCTTTATGCTCGGGCTGGTGATCGCAAAGGGAGTTTGCAGTCATACGACAGCGCTCTTGACAAACTAAACGAGCTTCAAACCGCGCAGTCTGATCCTCTGTCCTCTACGCTCAGCGACGTCGGCTCCTCATTGCTCGCAAAGTACATCGAATCATCCAAGAGGGATGTGAGCCCGGAGGCCGCCTTTGCCGCGTGCCAGCGCACCAAGGGTGGGCTGCTCAGAGCATCGCTCTTGCAAGAGTCAAGTCTCGAAGTGGCAGTCGGCGCTCAAGATGCAAAGCGCGTCCGAGAACTCCGCAGCGAGTGCGAGAGACTAGAGAAGGAGCTTCAGAAGAAGCCGTCCGATGCCTCATTGACCGAAGCGAGGGGAAGGGCATTCGCGGCAATGAACGCTTTTGATCTCTATCTTAGGACCAAATATCCCAGCTTTCGAGCCCTATACTCGAGCCCTGCGACGCTCAGTGAGATTTGCAGAGCGCTCGGCCCGAATGATGCTTCCGTCGAATACATCTGCGGCGATGAGCGAATCTATGCGTTCGTGGCGCGGATGTTGAATGGCATTCCCATAGTCACACGATTCGATTTGGGACCTTCGAGTACAGCCAAGACCGCTACGGCCGAATTCTCACTGCAGCTGAAGCGCGCAACCCCGAACGCACAAGCGTTGCGACTTCTCGGGAAGCGGCTCTACGCACGGCTTGTTCAGCCGCTCCAAGGCTCGCTTAAGGGCATCACTGGTCTGGTCATTTGCCCAGACCGGTACTTGCATGAACTGCCGTTTGGAGCCCTGGTCGGTCCCGATGGCAGATATGTCATCGAAGCCAATGCTATTGCAGTCGCGCCCTCTGCATCGTCATGGCAAGCCTGCAGGGTCGTTGCTGAAGCTCGAAGAAGGGAGCGCCCTGGGGCCCCGCTCGTGGTCGGGATTTCCAGGTTCGGCCGGTCGCCTACCTCAGCCCTTCCAAGGCTGCCGCGTTCCATTCGTTCAGGCGGCAGTCTTGACGCGCTTCCTGCAGCTGCTCAGGAAGCAAAGTCAGTGGCCCAGATTCTCGGGTGTCAGCCAATACTAGAATCCAACGCCACTACCTCAGTTGTGACGAAGCGCCTCGAATCTGCGGGGATTCTCCATTTCGCAACTCACGCGTGTGGAAACAGCTTGGCGCCACTCATGGGCTACCTTGTTCTGGCGCCAGAGACTAAAGACGAGCTTGGCTATCTTTACGCACGGGACATCTATCGAACTCGCACCAAAGCACGACTAGCGGTCCTCTCAGCCTGCAGTACTCTTGGCACGAAGTCTTCTGGCGAAGGCATCTTGGGCCTTAGCTGGGCCTTCCTAGTGGCAGGCTGTCCGAGCACGATCGCGACCCGCTGGGACTTGGACGACGCTGCGGCCAAGCTTTGGGTTGACGCATTCTACAAGTCTTACGCCAAGGGGACGCCGGCAGCCGATAGCGCACGAGAGGCCTGCCTTAAGCTCATTCGAACGCGAGGCCAAAAGCTTGACCGATCGTCACCGGCATTTTGGGCCGCTTGGGCTCTGGTCGGCGACAGCCGCTAGAGCTTGCCGGCTGAACCTGATCTGAGGGCTCACCGGCCCTCCGCATCTCCATTTCACACAAATATCTGGTGCATCTGCATCGTGGTCCTGACGTTCGGTGTCTTCCTGCTGCAGTGAGGGCAAAAAGCCCCTTCCCATCAGAAAGCACTAAGGAGACGGCAGAGAACATGTACGAAATAACAAGCCCATCCAGCGCACGGTCCAGGACCACCACGATTGTGGACCGACGCCCTCGCATTGGCATCTTCCTCGAAGAGAACCTGTTCATTGGCGCCCGCAAGTCCGGCAAGTTTGTGGACCTTGCTGCAATCAGGTCCATGGCCAGCTCAATTGGCGAGATCGTCCATGCGAGTGCATACCTTTCCTACGATGCGAATCAATCGAGCGGGTCCGCAATGAGCCCGCTCTGGATGGCACTGAGGAGGGCGGGCTTCCAGGTCATCGCGGAGCCGCGTGGCACGACGGGACGTGGCCAGCAAAAGTCCCGTGTCGACGTTGACATGGCCTATGCGATCGGACGGGTGACCGTCACCAAGGGACTCGATATGGTCGTGCTAGGAACCGGCGATGGGGACTTCACGAACCTTGTCCGGGACTTAGGTGCCGCGGCTGTCACGACCGTAATCCTGTCTCCGGGCCGGGATCAAACCTCTCCCGACCTTCTCATGGCGGCTGCAACTTTCTTCGAAGTTGAGGAGCTGCCTGCGGCTGCATACGCCGCTTAGGACCGGGCAGGCCAGCAGATTCACAGGAAGCAAACGGAAATGAAGCCAAGCAAGAACAAGTGGTCCACTCCAGATTTCCCACGCCAAGGGACAGATGGCGCAGCGTCTGCTCGGCTTCAAGAGCCAACATCCAGAGGCAATTGGAACCCGGGGGATGAGTTGATCCGGGCTCTCTACCTGCGGGCCGCTGCTCTGGAGCGCAGATGGCCGCAAACAAGTGTCTCCGACACCCCTGGCCGGATGGTTGAAGCGGTCCTGCGACATGTGCAGAAACTTCTCGACTCGGCTCAGATGAGCATTCAGCAGGCAAAAGACCCCAAGCGCCTGGTCAGGCTTCTGGACTTCGTCTGGATGAGGAACGCCAGGCGCAGCTACGCGCGAAGCAGGTCCAGGGCAATTCGTTTTGACCTTGGCTCACTTCAAGCGATGCCATGTGCCATCGAGCGCGTCCATGACAAGCTCCTCATGCGAAATCTGTTCAGCACGCTTTTAGAGGGTGGCCACCGCAAGGAGGTTGTCTATGGCTACCTGCTTGCAAGTCAGGGGCTTAGTTGTCAGGAAATCAGCGAGAAGCTTGAGGAATCAGCGCGGTTCAAAGTTAGGCCCTGCACGGTTAGGCAGTGGAAGCGTCGCTCGTTCCCCGCACTCTCAGCCCACCTTCGCAAGTCCCCAGGTCTCTTTTCAATGGAGGTTCGATGATGATCAGCACAAGCAATTCGAAATCAAACGGCAAGCTTCCAATGGAGCTCACGATCGTGACCGAATCCAACGGTCATCCTGGCGCGACGGTCAACGCGAACGGCTGCTCGTTCGAGCATGACCGGATTGCCCGCCGCCGCGATGAGCATGGCAATCGAATCTCTTTCGGAATCGCCTACATTCCGGCGATTTCAGGAAGCAAGGACCTGAGGGAAACAGAGCTTTGCAGCCTGCTTGCCGAGATCAAAAGCGCGGAGCCCGTAAAGACCGCTTATCTGGGATCACTCTATCAGGACCGGCTTCGCCCTGCGTTTCTACGCCTTCAAAGCGTGCGAAGCGAGGTCGAAGATGAGTTGGCCGCCCTACGCCACCGCTCGGTCGAGCTTGACCGTGAGATTGACTCGATCGTCAAGGCTCTGGCTGAGGAGCGAGAGTCCGCTCTGATTCCGCTTTTGGCAAAGCTTGAGGCAGTACAGTCCGAGCTGGAGGAAGCGCACAAGCTTGCAACCGCGCGGGTTTCGGCGGCAGGCAGCTCTTACAACCCCGAAGAACCCAGCGAAGACGCGGTCGTGCGCGTTGAGCGGCTTTCAAGTCCACAAGCAGCCCACGCGCTTCAGCTTCCTTGGGGTGCCGCTGCTCACGCGTTTCACCTCCCCGCTTGGCTCTCGTGGACGATCACGGCCCTGTGCGGCTGTGTGATGGGCATCTCCCTGGGCATCTTTGGCGGCTTCATCGAGGACCTATTCGGCGACCTCTGGATGACCCTCACTTGGATGACCCTCGGGCAGGGCTTCGCGGTGGCGATGCGAAAGGCGGTCGGCTGGGCCTTCTTCCACTTCGCCGAGAGCTTCTACCTGGGTCGGCCACGACGCCAGCAGGTGTCTTGGGTTTCCGCGGCTCTGGGCGTTTTCGGATCCCTTTTGGTCGTCGCGATGGCCGTTGACAAGGAGGGCATTCTCAAGCTGGCTCAGTTCCAGGCGCTCCAGAACGGCCTTGACCAGAAGCAGCTGCCAGCGATGACGATGTGGTGCATGGCGGCGGTTATCACCTTGGGCTACCTCGTCTACGCCGCCTACGACGGCTTGGTCCGAGGTCGCCAGGACGCGGTCGAGAACGCCGTGGCTGCTGAGATCGAAAGGGACTTTCGAGAGCGATCCGAAGCACGACGAGAAATGCCGATCGTCAGGGAGGCTCTCCAAGCAGTCAGCTTTGCCCGGGAAAGAATGCGGAAGCTCGCCAAACGCGAGGCGGAGCTCGCAGCCAAAAGCGAAGAGTTCGACCAGCTCATTGTCCGCCAGGAGTCTCGGCGCATCCCGTATCCAGAGGAGCTGAGCACGGACCAGAAATACCGGGTCCAGGACGCACTCGACAACCTGATCGGCTGCCAGATCGAGCTCGATTCGGTGCTTGCCGGCGTGATTGGGGTTTCCGGCAAGGGCGTGAAGCCCACCCAGCAATCTCGCTCTCCAAAGGCGCCGCTTGGGTTCTGGGCGAGGGTCCGCAAAGCACTACGATCCCGGTAGCGGACCAGATGAAGCTTCAGCAAGGAGGAGTGAAAACAAAGATGAAAATGACAACCCGATTTGGAGTGAGACCGAGCGTTGGCACCCTGGCCCTGGCAAGCGCAATGCTCGCGAGCCTGACTGGATGTGGCAAGGACCCGGTCTTCCGCATCGTCGGTGTGGACACAAGCGGGAGTGCTCAGGCAGACCTGGGCAAGTACCGAAGGATCACTTACAAGTTGGTCCGAGAGCTCCGGCCGGGAACAGACGCCGTGCGGGTCATTCGATTCGACTACGAGCCGCATGAGATCCTGCGCACGCTCGGCCAGAGAAAGGAAGCGCTTTGGACAACGCTGGAAACTCAACTCAAGATACCGGCAGAGCGAAGAGGAACTCGCCTCGCGCGGTTCTACGACGAGGTGGCACGCTTGCTCGATTCGCCGGAGGCCCAAGACAAGCGGATTGAGTTGTTCATCGCGAGCGACAACGGCAACGATGACGGCTCGAAAGCGATGGCTGAGCTGAGCGACCGCGCAGCGCGCAAGATCGCCTCTGATCCCCGAGTGGAGCGAATCCATTACTGGGGAGTGAAGGCGCGGCTCAGGGAAGAGATTCCGGGAGCCTTCAGCAAGCTCCCAGACTCGGTCCTAATCGTTCAGGGGGCCACTGAGGAGTTCGCCAAGGGATGACTACAAGATGGCTAGACCTGCGGTATCCGCTCGCAGGAGCCATCGGGCTCCTTCTCCTGTATGTCTCTTGGCAGGTAAGGCTTGCCCTGCTCGCAGCACTCAGCCTTCTTCTCCTCCTGCTTCTGATCGGAGCGGTCAGGTACGTGGCCGACTCCAGAGCTCGAGCAACGAACGGCGGGGGATTTCCATCCCAGGCGGACCAAGAGCGCGAAAACGACCATGACTTTGACATTCTCATGCTCGAACAGGACATCCTCACGCGCCTCAATCAGGCAAGGCAAGTACGGGGCGTCGATCCGGTGGGGCTCCATAGCGAACTTCTGTTTCGAGCCCGCCGCCACAGCCTGCGGATGATCAAGGTTCCCTTCTTTGGCACGAAGGATATTGAGGAGGGCGACCTCTGCGAACGAACGGGAACCGAAAGAGGAGCGCAAGCCGTCGCCGCGCTCGTCCTCCGCTTCGGCGACCATAAGCTAAACCCGAGCGAGTATTGCGTTCGAACTTGGCTCAGGAGCAGGAGAACCAGGAATATCGTGTTCGCAGACTCATTTGCCATCGGCGCCGTCGGCATCGTTCGAAATGCCCATACCCGGACAATTTACGTAACCTGCTTGCTTGTGTCGCCAAGTTCAATCTGATCTCTCGGACCATATGACCTCGCACCCTCCCCCACTTCTTGGCAGGCCCACTTTTCATTCTGAAAATGCTCTGTACAGTTCAATGAGACGCTGAATCATTTCTCGATGGGTTGATTGGACAAAGGTCTTCTCGTACTGTGAATTCGGAGTAATGCGGTTCGGTCTTTTGTGCGCGGGGCGCGCCACACGCGACAATTGAGGCCGCAAAATCCCTTCCCAACCCGTTGGAGGGGTCGGCTTTGCGGTTCGAATGTTGCCTTCAATTTCAACGGTTGCACCGCTCGGGAAAAAGAACCGCTGAATGTTCTTCCTGACTGTCAGGTCTGAACCTTTCCAGAGGTGTTGGAGGCTAGACAGGAAGCGCTCACCATGGTCGAGCACTGCCTGAATGTTTACGTCGTCGGTACGAAGTTCCTCGAATTGCGTCCGCTTCTCGATAAGCTTCTGTTCTAACTCCTCAATCTGCTCCCGTGCCAAGGTGTCGGGCAGGACTCCCTGGGCATTTTTGACGGCGATTGCCTTCTGCAGCAATGTCAACGATGCGATCTCACTTTCAAGCTGGCCGCGTCGTTTGACCCGGGTTTCCTGATCCTCCTCCCATGCCTCCACCAGTGACGCCTTGACTTGCGGCGTCAACTCATACCGGCGCTGGATCTTGCCAAGAAGTTCGGAGAACTTGGTTTCCACCAGAGCCCGTGCTAAGTTCACTCTTGGGCAATCCTTGCAGCGATAGTACGGGTAGCGTTGGGACCGGCCCTTGGCCCAACAGGCTGTCAGAAAGTTGCCGCATGGGCACCGGACAGTTCCTCGCAACGGAAAGTCCGGGTGATCCAGTTGATAGGTCCTCGGGCCGCGCCTTGGCCGAAACGCCTCTCGTGCCTTCAGAAACGTGGCCTCTGTGACCAACGGCAAGAAGGGCGGGGCCGCTTGCCGAGTGGTCCCGAACGCCTCAATGGTGCCAATGTAAGCCTTGTTGCATATCATCCGGTAGAACTGGGACCGGCTAACTTTGACGCCTTGTTTGGTTAGCCACAACCGGGCATCCAGCGGCCTGGCGTTGCCCGAAGCAAGCTTCTCGAAGACCTTGGCGACGAGAGGCGCGGTTCCGGGATCAGGCTCGATAGTCGCTTTGTTGCCGATGCGTACATTACGGTAGCCGCGAGGCGCTCCCCAAGCCCATCTTCCTTGCGAAACGGCTTCTTTCATCCCATTGAAAGCCCGCTCTGATCGAACGTCATTGTCAAACTGGGCTGTGGCCGCAAGCAAGCTCTCCAAGAATCGGCCTGCGGGCGAGTCGTCGAAGCGCTCGTCAATGGACTCGACCCGAATGCCAAGGTCCCTGAGAAAGCCCTTCAAGAAGTGATAGTCGGCGGCGTAGCGGGCAAAACGGTCGATTTTGGGGAAGATGAGAACGTCGATCCTCCCTCGATTCTTCTTGCAGAACTGAAGCATCTCCTGGAGCACGGGCCGATCATCGGTTTTGGCAGATTCGCCTTCCTCGACGAACTGGCGGAGGAGTTCATAGCTCTTGACCGCAGAGTATTCGAGCACCCGCTTTCTTTGGGTCACGAGCGAAGTGCCGTCTTTGGCTTGACGGTCGGTAGATACCCGAATGTAGGCTATAGCCCGTTCCATTGCTTGTAGCTTTGATATATGAGCTGGGCAAGCTGCTTCGCCCGCTCGCTAGTCAGCTTCGCAGGTTTTTTGGATTTGTCACTAGCCAGATCGTCAGGAGGGTCTACGGGAACGATCCTGATGGAAAACCGCTTTTGAACAAGCTCCCCAGATTCCTCGACTTTCATGGCCGCAAGGGCTTGCCGCGAACGTCCCCGATTGATAGATTCGAGGCATGGGGAGAATTCCAATCGAAGTGCTTGAGCAAGTCGAGCGAGAGGTGCCAGAGGTGGTCGATGCAATCCAGCAGCGTCGCAGTGGTCCGATAGTCCTGTTGTTTGCAGACTTTGAGGGCCAGGAAGATCTGTTCTTCAACACCGTTTGGTACGCCACGTCTCATGGCAGGCAAGTCGTTATCGATCCATCGCATTGAAGCGGCCACCTCTTTTTTTCAGGACTTCCCCTATGTGCTCCCAGTCCTGTTGGGTGGTTTCCGATTTCCGGTTTCCGGATTCAGCATTCTTTTTTCTGGAACAGACAACAGCTTCTTTTGTCAAAGTGTTTATTGTTGTTCCCGGTTTGTGGATTCGTTTTTTTAGTCTTAAGCGCTTTTGTTTATGCTTCAACCGCTCCAAGTGCAACCGGAAAAACAAGGGACCACGGTGTCGGCGGCGCTCGAAGGCGGTTCGCAGCGGCTCGCCCAACCCGTCGTCAATTTCCACCAGACGATTTCGGCACAGGAAGTCAATCGCCGGGCTGATTGCAGAGCTTGAGCGGCCCGTTCGACGTCGAAGTTGAGAATGAGAGAGCCAGTCCGACTGCTTGGGCTTGCCGTCGCCGGTCTGCCAACCCAAGGTCTGTCGCACGAGCACGCAGATGAGCCGCCATTCGACATCCCGAAGCCGCGGCATGAGCCGGTCGAGCAGCCAGTCTGGAAAGGGCGTCGTTCCGAATGTTCGCGGCTTGAATTCACTCCCCATTGGCATAAGCGGGCTTGTCATAGGCGTTTTCGATCGCGGCGATGATCATCGAGGCAGGGCGTCGTGCCGATCGAAACGGGAGCCACGAAATCTGCTGTCTGATCTCCGTTTCCGGGAACCGACGTACAAGGCTCTCGGCCTTGCGCAGTGCCACACCAATCTGGACCAGCTCAAGCACGAGTTGGTCTCTTTCGCTCAGCGCCACTTCGTCTGGAGTCGGTTCAGGAGCTTGGCGCAGGTGGCGACCGTTCATCTGGCACCTCCGACCAGGGCGGCAACCAAGAGCGCAACAAGGAGAATCAAGACGATCTGCCACAAGCAGTCTGGCCAGTTCTCCCCAAAGCCAGGACCAACAACCGAGCCGAGCTGAGTAGGCATAATCTGCTTGGCAAAATGGGCTCTAGAGCTCCGGTCCTTGAAGCTATAGCCGAGTTGGATCTGGTTCATGCCCCGGAAGAACCACTCCGCGATCTCAAAGCGGTTTCCAACCCGCTCAATTCCAAGTCCCAGCGCGGCCACCGATCCGGCCAGGCGCGGAGCCGGCCAAAGCACAATCGGCTTACCCTCAAGTTCTCGTGCAGCTCTTCGAGCACCCGGGAAGAACGAACTCCTGGTCACGATCAGGCCTTGCCGAACTCCAAGTCGAAGCATCCAGCCACGCATCTCATCGACCACTCGTTTCTGAACCGGAGTCTGCCAATGCCGAATCTGGATCGCAACTCGAGTCCTTGGAGAGTAAGGCGAAATCGCCAGAAAATCCGGACCTCCAGTTGGTCTTCGACCTCTCGAAGCAGATCTTTTCAGCACCTGAACCTGGCGATAACCCTTGGCGCTAAGCCAAAGAAAAACCAGCGTTCGGAACGCTTGGAAACTCAGCATTCTTAGCCGAAACGTCAGCTCGCTGTATACTCCGCTGTTGCTGTTACGCTTGCTGTTGCCGCTGTCGTCCCGGCCGCTGGGACCACCTGCCCCAAGATCATCAATTCTCTTTCCCATCTTGCCTTTCTAGTTCGCTTAAGTCTTCAAGTTCGAAGTTGTCGCCGGTGCAGTGGCCGCGCTCAATCCTTTTGATGCCTGGCTTGAATAGGCGTGAAGAACCGAGAAAGGCGTCGGCATAGCAGCCCTTGCAGCGGACGAGCATGCAGACATACGGCGTCGGATACGAGCCGTCTTTGGAAAAGACCTCATCGGGGTTCAGCGGGAAGCTGAGCTCGCGCTCCAGGCACTTGACGACCTGGCTGGCCGTGCTGTATAGAGGGTTAGACTTGCCGCGCAGCAGATGGCTGATCGTTGACTTCGAAACGCCGACATCGCGGGCAAGGATGGAGGCACCCATTGACCAATAACGGGCCACGTGAATCATGATCGCCCGGATGCGGTTGTGATGTCTTGGCTTGTTTTCGTTCGCAGCGTTAGCGCTACGCGAGGCATTACCCATGTCCTTGCGTAGCGTTGACCCTGGGAGCCACTTGGTCAAGTAGGGAAGAATACGCCGAACTGCATTTGCACTCAATGCGTGGGTGTGTTATCATCCCTGGCCCGATTAGCACGACGGTGGAAGCAACTACATTTGACGGCATTGGTGCCTATACGTATGCCGAAGGGATGGCAAGCTGCTACCGTTGCGGGAAACCGATCACAGGCCAAGAACTGAGGCAGCGCCGGCAGGTCTACGTCGGCGAATCCTTTTGGACACTCTACGCTCGGAGGCGTCAGAGCAGCCATCGGCGACACTACGGCATGAGGATCGTCTGCTCAGGTTGTGCGGCCAAGCTGGACTGGGGCAGAGGCGCCTACCGTTCTCCCGAAGCCAGGCTAAGGTGGTTCCTCACGATGATCGGACTTCTCCTGCTGTTTCTGGCCGGATTCTTCGCCGCCGTCAGGACATTTTTCAACTGATCAGCGCCAGATCTCCGCCTGGCAAAGCGTTCGGATGGTTGCTCGGACCGAACTCCCTTTGCGGTCTTTGCCCAGCTTTGAAACCGTGGCGATGACGGACCGCCAATTGGTGGTCTTCAAGGAGGCCTTCCTTGTTATCGCACTTTCAAGCATCAGCTCAGACGAGGCGAAACCATGCTCGCCAGTTGAAGGCCGAGCGACGTACCACCTACCACATCATCACCGATCGGATCATCCAGGCGCTTCAAGCCGGCGTCGTGCCTTGGCGCAAACCTTGGAGAGGTCATGATCAGCTGCCCTGCAACGCCGTCAGCAAGCGGACGTACCACGGCATCAACCTGCTGCTTCTGTCGCTGACACCCTACACCGACCATCGCTGGCTGACGCTTCGGCAGGCCAACGAGCTTGGCGGCCACGTTCGTCAAGGCGAACATGCCTCGATCGCCGTGTTCTGGAAGCGGCTGGAAGTGGAGAAGGAGGACGACAAATATCAGCGCCAGAAGGTCTCGGTTCCTCTGCTTCGGTACTACCCGGTTTTCAACGCCGAGCAGTGTGTTGGCCTGGACTTGCCGGTTCTAGACGACTGGCATGCAGAGCTCAAAGCCCGCATCGAGTCGGCAGAACGGGTTATCCAGCAGATGCCGAGCCCGCCGAAGATCGTTGAAGGCGGAGCGCTCGCAGCGTACTTCCCGCCTCAAGACCTGGTTCGGGTACCGAAGATTCAGGACTTCGAATCCCCGGAAGCCTACTACTCGACCCTCTTCCATGAGCTCGGCCACTCGACCGGCCATGAGACGAGGCTCAACCGTCCAGGCGTAACCGGACAGATCGTGTTCGGCTCCTGCGACTACAGCCGTGAGGAGCTGGTCGCTGAGTTGACTTCGGCATTTGTTTGTGCCGAGGTCGGTATCGACAACTCGAATCTTGAGAACGCCGCAAGCTACATCCATGGCTGGCTACACGCCTTGTCGGGCGATCCACGAGCTGTCATCGCGGCTTCGGGCCAAGCCCAGCGAGCTGCAAACTACATCCAAGGGAAGCTGGAGTCTGACGAGTCTCCTAACTTGGAATCAGCTCCAGGACCGGAGGCGGTGGCGCCATGACCTTCCAGCGCTGGATGCAAGAGGTCAACGAGATCTGCATGAACAGCTATCTCATGTCGATCTACGACCTGCCGGACATGCCGTTCTACGATGCCTTCGAAAGCGGCCAAACTCCCGAAGAGTTCATGTCGGACATGATTCCCGATATCGATGCTTTGGCTGAACTCGTCCTAAGTTGAAGGCTGCCACAGCCCCTTTCCAAAGACCCTTGTTCCGCAAGGGTCTTTCAATCAAAAACTGTCCCTCTCGAGCATTCAGTGAAAGGCCATGTCGGTAGACCGCCGTTGGACTAGCTCGGGGACACTCTTTGCCAGTCAATCGGGGACCTGAATTGCGGGATGACCCAGATTTTGGTAGAGTTGAACCTGATGCATGACTTTGGGACAAATGGTCACGGTACCGAGTCGGAAGCGAACACTCGGCGCAAGCGGATCGATCCAAAGCTGACCGCCCAAGGGTGGTCGGTGGTTGAGTTTGATCCGATGATCGCCATGTCCCAGCGCTCGAAGCAGGCCGTGGCCGAATATCCGACCGAAAATGGTCCTGCAGATTACGCCCTTTGCGTAAATGGCCAGGTCCTGGGAGTGGTTGAAGCCAAAAAGGTCACTGTTGGACCGCAGAACGTGTTGACCCAGGCTGAGCGGTACGCCCGAGGTGTTGCAGAGTCAAGGGCCAAGTACGGTGAAGGGCTCCGGGTCCCATTCCTATACTCGACAAACGGCGAGGTCCTTTGGTTTCACGATGGACGCAAGCCCCTGAACCGTTCTCGCAAGATCAGCAGTTTCCACACGCCCAGCGCAATATCTGAACTGATGGGGCGAGACGAGGAAGCTACTTGGGAAAAGCTTCGACAATTCTCGTTCAATCCTGGCTCAGTTCGTGAATATCAGGAGCGGGCCATTCTTGCCATCGAGCAAGCGATCCGCGATCGCAAACGCCAGATGATGGTCGTGATGGCGACCGGCACAGGCAAGACGCGCACCACAATCCAGGAGGCGTACCGGCTAATGAAGTCGGGAGCTGCAAAGCGAATCTTATTCCTGGTGGACCGTCGAGCACTCGCTGCCCAGACCGTCCGCGCCTTCGCTTCCTTTGAGGCGGAACCTGGAATGAAGTTCGACAAGGCCTACGAAGTCTACAGCCAACGCTTCCAGCAAGGCGATTTCGATGCTGACGACAAGTTCGACCCCAAGCTCCTTCCCAATCGTTACCTAACCGATCCCCAAGTTGGTGACGCCTTCGTATACGTAAGCACGATCCAGCGTATGGCGATCAATCTCTTTGGCCGACAAGGCATGTTTGAGAACCTTGAGGGTGATTCGGGCGAAGGCGACGCCGACCAACTCACCAACATCCCAATACACGCCTTCGACCTAATCATTGCCGACGAGTGTCACCGTGGCTACTCGGCCAAGGAAGAAGCCATTTGGCGCAACACGCTCGATCACTTCGACGCGATCAAGGTTGGCTTGACTGCGACGCCGGCCGCTCACACGGTCGCCTACTTTGGCGATCCGGTCTTTCGCTATAGCTATGAAGAAGCAGTTCGTGACGGCTTTCTGGTGGACTTCGACGTGGTCAACGTCAAATCGAATGTTCGAATCGAGGGCGTAACTCTCAAAGAGGGTGAACGCATTGAAGTCGTGGACACGAGGGAAGGCACCACACAGAGCATCGACTACTTGGAAGACGAAGTGAAGTACGATTCGTCCCAGATCGAGACCAAGATCACCGCTCCTGATTCCAACCGAAAGATCCTGGAGGAGCTTAAGCAACACGCCGAAGCGCACGAAGCCGAATACGGGCGCTTTCCCAAGACGCTCATCTTCGCCGCGAACGACCTTCCGCATACATCGCATGCCGACCAGTTGGTGCGAACGGCACGCGAACTGTTCGGGCGGGGCGATTCCTTTGTCGCGAAGATCACCGGGCGTGTTGATCGTCCCCTTCAGCGGATCAAGGAGTTCCGGAATCGGCCAGAGCCCAAGATCGTCGTCACCGTCGATCTGCTTACCACCGGCGTCGACATCCCCGAAATCGAATTCATCGTATTTCTCAGGCCGGTCAAGAGCCGCATCCTTTTTGAGCAGATGCTTGGCCGAGGAACCCGGCTCTGCGATGACCTCCAGCCAAACAAATCCCACTTTGTCGTCTTCGACTGCTTCGATGGCACTCTGCTGAAGAGCTTTCGAGAGGCTTCAGCGATGCTTGTCGAAGCCCCCGTCAGCGAGCCAATCCCAATTGCGATGGTCATCGACAACATCTGGAACAACGAACGCCGCGACTACCACGTCCGGGTCCTTGCCAAGCGGCTCAGGCGAATTGACAAAGAGGTCACGGGAGAAGGCCGGCTCAAGTTCCAAGAACTCACGAGCGGCCTTGATCTTTCCGGTTTGGCCGAGCAGTTGGACGTGCTCCTTAAGCATAACTTCAACGGCACGATGAACGTTCTCAAGAACCCCGACTTCCAGAGGCTGCTCATCGATTATCCCCGAGCGAATCGCGAGTTCGTCATCGCGACAGGCGTCCGCGATGAAGTGAGTTCGGAGCGGCTGATCCGTCATGGCGACAAGGACCTTCGACCGACCGACTACCTGACCGAATTCACCAAGTTCATCGTTGAGAATCGTGCTCAGCTCGAAGCGCTTCGCATCCTTCTCGATAAACCGGAGGGATGGAGTACGGAAGCCCTGCGAGGGCTTCGAGCGGCACTGCGCCAAGCCCAATTCCCCGAGGAAAGGGTTCGAGAGGCCTTTACGATCGCCAAACACAAGGCGTTGGCGGACATCATTTCGATGGTTCAGAATGCCGCCGATGGGGCCCATCCATTGCTGACCGCCGAAGAGCGCGTCGCTCGGGCGGTCGAGCAGGTCACAATGGGAATGGCGCTCACGCCCGAGCAGCAATCTTGGCTGGAGCTGATCCGGCAGCGCCTGGTCGCAGACCTGGCCATCGAGAAGGATGACTTCGAGCTGCACCCGTTGGACGAGCGCGGCGGCTGGGCCAAAGCGAACCGGGTCTTTGGGGGAATGCTCAGCGACCTCATTGCCGACCTTAACCGTGCGGTCGCCGCCACCGCATGAGGACAAAGAATGACTGACGTTGTTTCTAAGCTTTGGGGCTTCTGCCACACTTTGCGCCACGACGGGATCGACTACGGCGACTATATCGAGCAGATCACGTATCTGCTGTTTCTGAAGATGGCGGACGAAAGGGGCGTCGAGATCCCAAACAAGTGCGACTGGTCATTCCTAAAGAAACTAAGTGGAACCGACCTTACGGACGAGTATCCGCGCATGCTGAGGGACCTCGGCAAGGAGCACGGGATCCTTGGGGACATTTTCAGCGGAGCCCAGTCTCGCTTTGCCAATCCTGTGAACCTTCGCAAGCTTATTGCGCTCATCGACGAAACCGAGTGGACGAGCCTCGATGTGGATGTGAAAGCGGAAGCTTTTGAGGGGCTCTTGGAGAAGGCTGCCAGTGAAGGCAAAAAAGGCGCAGGCCAGTACTTCACGCCGCGCCTATTGATCCAATGCATGATCCGCTGCACCAAGCCCGATCCCCGAACGAAGTCGGACTTCATCATCGGCGATCCGGCGTGCGGCACCGGAGGCTTCCTGGTCTCAGCATACGAGTGGCTAAAGGACGAACTTAAGAAGGGCAAGGTAGCCCTCGATCGTGAGACCCAGAAGCGGGTTCGCGAGAGAACCTACTACGGTCAAGAGTTGGTTGCGCGGCCACGGCGCCTCGCGCTGATGAACCTCTACTTACACAACGTTCAGCCACACATCGCCATTGGTGACTCGATCTACGAAACCTACAGCGGGCCGAAGTTCGACGTGGTGCTCACAAACCCTCCGTTCGGAAACCGAGGGGCAAACCAAGCCCCCGAGCGCGAGGATTTCACCGTCACCACGAGCAACAAGCAGCTCAACTTCATCCAGCACGTCCTGACGATCCTCAAGCCCGGTGGCCGCGCCGCCGTGGTTGTGCCGGACAACGTGCTCTTTGCCGACCAAGCCGGTGAAGTCTTCAAGATCCTCATGCAAGACTGCGACCTCCATACCGTGCTCAGGCTCCCGCGAGGGACGTTTACGCCGTACACACCAGGAACCAAGACTTACGTCATCTTCTTTGCCAAAGGCAAACCTACCAAGCAGGTTTGGCTCTACGATGCCCGTGCGAACGTTCCCGGGATCACGAAGAAGGACCGGCCTCTCACAGAGAAGCACTTCGAGGATTTCGAGAAGTGCTTTGGCGAAGATTCGAACGGCCAGTCGCCACGCGTGGAGTCAGAGCGCTTCCGATGCTTTGGCATCGACGAGATCAAGAAGCGCGAATACAAGCTCGACGGCTTCAAGTGGATCAAGGACGAATCCCTGGACGACGCGGACGACCTTGGGGAACCGGAGGAGATCGTCTCCGAGGCGGTCACCCAGCTTACGGCGGCCATTGACGAGCTGAACCAGGTGCTCAAACTTCTGGAGAAGCCAGAGAAGGTGGAGGCATGAGCGCAAACAGAAAGAATGCTATGACCTGGCAATTAGTCGCGGGAATTCTCTTTGCGATACCAATGCCCCTTGCGGTCCTCTATTACCTCTTTCAGGCCCGGACAACTGAAGAGCAAATCTGGAGGCTGTTTATGGTGCTGATCGCCACGACCGGCTGGTCTTTCCTGCTTCGGAAGAGGCCTGCTTGGCGGCAAGCGTTATTTCCACCTGACAAGTTCACTATTAGAAACGGTGGCAAGCTCGTTTCTCTCATATTTGATAGTGACCTTGGACCGTTCACGCCAAAACTACATGCGGGGGAGTCTTCCCCGAAGTGGACTGGACCTACTCGCCCTGTCGTTCGAGGATTCTTGGAAGGGACCCTTGGCCGCCTGCTTTATTGGATGTCACTCCTGTCGTTTAATAATGCGTTTCGGCGCAACAGAACGCTTCATGGTTGGTACATCGACTCCTACGCACTTGGAACAGTGACGTTGGCATATTGGGCAGCCTTTCAAGGTCGAGGGCCTGAAGTCTGGATAATCGCGATATGGAGGGTCCTTTGCCTGCTTTGCGCAGTCCTTAGCATCGGACTTGTCCGTTCGCAGATTCGGGCATTACGAGGCGACGGGCCCCCTGCCTCAAATCCAAGGATTGTCCTATTGGGGCTTGTGAACTGGGCTGAACTTGTGGCGCTGTTCGGACTAATCTACCAAGCGATCAATGGCAGTCGCCGATGGCTGTACAACAGTTTCACGACCCAGGTAACCATGAATCACGCGTTTGTCGCGAAGAGAGGATCGGGACTAGCAGAAGCTGAGCGCTATGCTGCCGTCGCACAGATTTCCTTGTCTTTGCTCCTCATTTCGACTCTAATCGGGATGTATGTGGGGCTACTTGCCCCCTCGAAAACGGCTCAAGGGGGAGCGTCATGAATGCTAGCGTGAACGAGGGGCCGCAATGAGTGAGATCATCCTCTACTCATCGCCAGACGGCGAGGCCAGGATCGAGGTCACCTACGAGGGAGACACCTTCTGGCTGACGCAAAAGCAGATCGCCGACCTCTTTGCTGTGGATCGATCGGTCATATCCAAGCACCTTGGCAATGTCTTCGAGGAAGGAGAACTGGACCGCAATTCAGTGTGTGCAGAATTTGCACAAACTGCCGCCGATGGGAAGACGTACCAGGTCCAGTTCTACGCTCTCGACGCCATCATCGCCGTTGGCTACCGGGTCAATTCCAAGCAGGCCACCCAGTTCCGAATCTGGGCCACCAACACCCTCAAGGAGTTCGTCATCAAGGGGTTCGTCCTGGACGATGAGCGCCTCAAGCTCAACAAGCGGTTCGGCAAGGACTACTTCGACGAGCTCATCGAGCGCATCCGGGAGATCCGGGCGAGCGAGCGCCGCTTCTATCTCAAGATCACCGACCTCTACGAGCAAGCGAGTATCGACTACGACCCGAAGGCGGAGATCACCAAGACCTTTTTTGCCACCGTGCAGAACAAGCTGCACTGGGCCGTGAGCGGAAAGACCGCCGCCGAGATCATCGCGGAGCGCGCAGACGCCGGCAAGCCGAGCATGGGGCTCACCACCTGGAAGAAGGCGCCGCACGGCAAGATCCTGAGAACCGACGTTTCGACCGCCAAGAACTACCTGATCGAAAAGGAGATCAAGGAGCTTGACCGCATCGTCGAGCAGTACCTGCTCTATGCCGAGGACATGGCCGCGCGGCAGGTCCCGATGAAGATGACGGACTGGGTGGAGCGGCTCGATGCCTTCTTGAGGTTCAACGAGCGTGACGTGCTCACCAACCCTGGAACGGTTTCCGCCGAGGTCGCCAAAAAGCTCGCAGAGGAGCAGTACGAGCAGTTCCGCGTAAAGCAGGACGAGGCGTTCGAGAGCGACTTCGAGCGCGAAGTGAAGAGGATCAGCGGTCAGGAGGGAGAGTGAGCGCAACCACTCCCACTGTGAACCCGCAGGATGTCGAAGACTTCGCCGAAAGCGATGGCCTTCCGGCTCACTGGCAAATGATCCCCTTGAAGAACCTGACCAAGCCATCATCCGCGAAGGTCGATCCTACCGACTACCCAAAGTCTCCCTATCTAAGCCTTGAGCATATCGAAGCGAACACTACCAAGATCGTGGGAGCCGGACTTGGCGAGGACGTGCACTCAACCAAGGCCGCATTCAGGGCTGGAGATGTCCTCTATGGCAGACTCCGACCTTATTTGAACAAGGTCACAATCCCGAACTTCAACGGAATCTCGTCTACCGACATTCTGGTGTTCCCGCCGAACGAGGACCTGGATCAGGGCTACCTGATGCGCTTTCTTAACTCCGCGACCGTCGTTGAATACGCTCACCGCCATTCGATGGGCCTGCAAATGCCGCGCATCGGTTTCGAAGTGCTTGGCGAGATCGAAATTCCCCTTCCTCCCATCGCCGAGCAGCGCGAGATCGTGGCGCGGATCGAAGAGTTGGTTGAGCAGGTCAATTCGGCACGGGAGCGGCTCGCCTCGATCCCGATCCTCCTCAAGCGCTTCCGCCAGTCCGTCCTCGCCGCCGCCTGCTCTGGCCAGCTCACCGCCGACTGGCGAGGGACAGAGAACCTTATTGGTTGGGAAGACATCCCGGCTCAGGACGTATGCGGACGTGTGCAAAGCGGGTCGACCCCAAAGGAAGGCTTTCAAGGAATGCCGGGAATCCCGTTCCTCAAGGTCTACAACTTGGTCGATCAGCGGCTCGACTTCGACTACAAGCCGCAATTTGTCTCCGAATCGGTGTATGCAACCAAGTCGATGTCGCGCTCGACTGCCATCCCCGGTGACGTACTCATGAACATCGTGGGGCCACCCCTTGGCAAGGTTGTCATAGTGTCCGACCAATATCCTGAGTGGACGTTCAACCAGGCCCTGACGATGTTTCGCCCGTCGACGCGAATAACCACGGAATGGCTCTACGTAATTCTCTGTAGCGGGATGCCGTATGAAGAGATTCTGATGCAGACCCGAGGGTCAGCCGGTCAATCAAACATTTCGCTAACTCAGTGTCGGGAGATGGTGTTGCCGGTCCCGCCTGTCGACGAACAAACCGAGATCGTCCGCCGCGTCGATGCCCTCTTCGCCCTTGCCGACTCCATCGAATCCCGCCTCACCGACGCCACCGCCCAGGTCGAGCGCACCACCCAAGCCATCCTCGCCAAGGCGTTTCGAGGTGAGTTGGTTCAACCAGGTCCCTGTAGTCCATGTTAGAGATCTCCTATGTAGAACCGAGTGCTCTTGACCGCTACGTGAACAGCGACGGTCAGCGCTTCACCACGCTCATCAGAAAGTGGGCAGGGGTGTACCTTCCGCGAATTGGCATTACGGGAACAGAGTGGAGTATTAGCGGGGAGAGCTTCCGAGCCGATGGTGGCGTGGACGGTCTGATCAACGCGGCTTCAATTGCGGACTCAACAGGTTATCTGGCTGCGAGGACCGTCTTCCAGTTCAAAGCTGGCGACACGAAGGTCGCGAATGCCAAGGAGGAGCTGACGAAGGCACCCAAGAAAGGCCAGCCCCGGATTCGAGACCTGATTGCAGAAGGCTACCGTCTGGTATGGGTTGTGGCGCGTGGCCGAACTGATATCGAGATTAAGGAGTTTGAAGACGCACTCCACGAGATCGTGAAAGAGATCAAGTCCGATGCACCAAAGCCGGTCCTCCTCGACTCAAACCGGCTCGCAACGTGCTTGTCCCAGACACCCGTCATCGCTGCGGAAATCGTTGGGCCCAGTGGGATGTTCATATCGTCCGATATCGCTCTAAAGGAGAAACCGCATTCCTTGCTTCCCAACTATGTTGCACCTTCCTACTTCGCTGCCCTGAAGAGCGACGTAGAGGGATTTATCGCGAGCCCTGATCCGACTGAGTCCCTGCTGTTCTTTGCTGGTGAGCCGGGGATTGGGAAGTCCCGAGCGATTCTCGAAGTCGTTGAGTCGATTCCTGAGCTCAAGGGATGCGCCTGCTACTTTCGGAACCCGCTCAACGCATCTACGTTCTTCAACCTGGCCAGTCAATACAAGTTCCGTGGCGTGTGCGTGATCGACGAGTACGCCGCCGATCCTTCCCTCCAGATAGACAAGAACACCGTTCCCAATGGCCTCAAAGTCATCTTGATTGGCCACTCGTTCAAGCACGTCCGCACGGCGCGAGAACGAAGCGGCCCACTAAGACCGCTTACAGACGACGAGAGCGAAAGGGTCTTCTCAACTGCCTTTCCGGCATTGCTGCCTGCCTCCCGTTCGGTGGCTATCAAGTATGCGAGAGGGAACCTAAGACTGACGAATTGGCTCTGCGATGCCATTAGGAAGCGCCCAAATCCTGACCTGACATCGGAGGACTTGGACCGTGAGGTCTCGAACGAGCTGGACAAGGACTCTTCTGCTAAGCAGGCGATCAAGAGGTTGGCTCTCGTGCCCATGCTCTTGTCCGAGGATGTCGATGAGTTCTGTGGGATCACAGGGATCGACGCTTCCGCGTTCCGCGCGAAATGTCGCTCCTCGTGGTCAACGTCGGGTTTTGTTCACTTTAGTGAAAACGTCCTGTACGTCTCTGGGCCCGCAATCGCTCAAGTTGCGCTTATTCGCTTTTGGACCGAGGAGCCGGACGAGGTCAAACGGATTCTCGCAGCACCAGGCAAGTTCTTCGAAGCGATGCTACAAGCCGTCAATCGTCTTGCGCCTGGACCGGAGAAGGAGGCGATGCTCCTTTTTTTTAGCTTGCCTCAGTCCGACTTTGGCTTGGCAAACCTCGTGGACGCAAGGAGTGGCCGACACTTCCTACAGCTCCTGACGGCTGATCCAGACACCTACCTCCCGCAGTTGCACAGGATCATCCAAGACAACCTATCCCAGCTTGAGTCGCTTCCATATGAAACCAGAGGCGTTGGAAGGCGCGACATTATCTGGAAGGTCCGGGACCTGGCGCAGTTCGAGGAGTACTTCGAGCAAGCGGAGGAGATCGTTCACTGGTTTGCGCTCAAGGAGGTTCCCAGCCCATACGCGAATGTCGCATCATCCTATTGGGTGGACTGGTTTTGGCCCTACTTTGACTTCACTGAGTACCCGTATGAGAAGCGACTCGATCTATTAGGGGCTCGGATTGAGTCTGGTCAAGACGATGAGCATCGGCTAGTGCTTTCTGCCCTTGCGAGTCCATTTCCACATAGCAGCTCAAATCTGCCGTCCCCGATTGTTGGAGGTAGAGCGGCCCCACCGAGTCTCCAGTTCATCCATCATCGCCAGATTGCCTTAGCAGCCCAGCGAATCCCGGACCTGCTCTGCAGTCTGCTGAACAAAGGTAGCGTCGCGGTGCGGGCCGAAGTCGGAAAAGCGATGGAGAAGTCTCGCTTCAGTTGGCTAGAGCGGCTGAATACCATCGAACCGTATTTGAAGGTGATTTCTCACCCTCTGTTCCCGCAAGATTCATTGCGCGAAATCGTCGTCGATGCCAGGCACTACTTAAGCATCACTTCCAGTGACAAGGACCAGCGCAAGAGCCGGATGCACGCGATGAGCAAGGAGCTGCTCGAAAGGATCGACCAATCGGATCCGATCGTTGACGCCTTAATGCTCGCAGAGCACGGTTACTACCGAAAGGACCAAGAGCCGGCAATTGAAAAGGTCCAAACTCGGGTGCTGAAAAGGTGCCGAGAAGATGCTGAATTCTTGGGGCAGGTGATCGCGCTCCTAAATGACCCTGCCAAGCACGGTGGGTGGCGTCTTGGAGTCAAGCTAGGTGCCGTGGTCGAGAAGAGTGTCCTCGACCAGGTGCTTGGGCGACTCAAGGAGTCGGGCCCCAGCCCGTTTGCGCTGGGAATGATCGGCGGCTATCTCGGAAGGCACCAAGACGAGACTGACCATGTCCTGGGCTCTGTGCGTGAAACCGAGGCGACCAATCCCCACTGGTCGCTGTCCGTTTACCAGGCGATTGGCGACGAGGTGTACCTCCATGAGTCAGCCCGGATGCTAAACACGACTGACGTTTCGTCGGGCCTGTTTGGGCTACTGTGGCGCGAAATCAAGCTTCCACTTGAGGGTGCTGCGGCAGAGTTCGTTGAAGCCATTCGCCTTCGTCTTCAGAACGGTGACGCAGAGGCTGTCGGTCCAGCGCTGAGCGTCGTCAACTACTTGAAGAACGCCCCTGCTTCACACGAGGCTTTTGACGAATTCGCCCTTCTTGCCTTCAGGACTGAACCGCCGGACCGACGCTCGACGCAGGACGAATATGAGTGGCAGGAGGTCGCCGAATGGCTCCTTCCGGTCTACCCAAAGGAGATCATTCTGCTTTGTGCAGCGATGGAACAATCGGAGTTCTCTGCCGCAACAGCTGTCCTTAAGGTTGCAGCAGCAGACCATCCTGAAGAAGTGCTCGACGCCCTGGTTCCAAAGTTAGCTGATCCGTATTCGCCGCCGTTTCTATTTCACGGTTCCGTCACGATGATCCTGGAGCTAATTGAGGATGGTGCCTTCAAGACTTGGCTATCAAAGCAGGAATTTAGGGTCGCGATGACGATCGCTGGAAACCTCCCTAAACCTTATCTCGACGGCAGTGGTCAAGCCAGAGTCCCGCTTGTCACGAGAGCATTTTGGGAAGTCTTTCCGCCATCTGCCCCTGACTTCGACAAGCTACAAGGCGAATTCAGGGCTCAGACCTTCAGCACCGGCGTCTACTGGGGACATGGAGTGGAGCTTTTTAGCGACCGCATCAAAGTAGCGTGCCAGCTGAAGAACGACCCTAATCCGGCCATTCGCGACTGGGCGGCAGGATTTGAGAAGGAAAGCCAGGCAATGCTGAGGGACGCCAAACGAGCTGAAGACCTCGACTCCGCCCAGCAGGACATCGGCGACTAACCAGAACTAACAGCATTCCGCTACGCACTTGCGATCTTGACCCGAAGGCTATGTCACTGATTGCTCTGTGATGTAGTAGCTTCGACTGGGCTCGCGCACCTACGCCAAGCTTGGCAACCAGAGTGTGAGGCAAAGAAACGAGCCCTCTCAGAGGGCTCTTGGGATGGTCGTCAGACCGTTTGCAAGCTGGACGAAGCCTCAAACAATAGACCTGGCCACCGTCGTCCGACGATCAGGGAGATCATTCGGTCAATCGTGGGATTGTGAGTCGCGAACGTAGGGAGTTTTTCCGGAGCCCGCCGTGAGATCGCAAGATCTGTCTGTGGATCCCACTTGTACCGCCAGAGCCTTGCGGCCCGGAAGGGTTCCTGATCCAACTTCTCGCTAAGGTGGTGTTTGAAGCCGCCTGACAAGACGAGAATGCGGGGCGAGCCCCACCTGAGTGGCACGACCGCAGCTCGCTGATGGGCCGGGCTGTGGATGCCGCAGACGAGAACCTTGCTGTCCAGTACGTATCGCTCCGCTTCCGCCTCGATCGAGTTCAATTCGGCAAGCGTGTGATGGTTCGATCCCAAGGCACCGGCAACAAACGCCAGATGGCCTTGAAGAATCCGCGCGTTGCCGTAAAGCCAGACCTCGCCGTCCTCATAGAAGCCCGGCTCGATTTGGAACGGCATCTCACGTCGAGGCGGCTTCGGTCCGCGCAAGGGTCTTGGAGCAATCGTGACCTTTCGCTCAACAAGCTCTGGCCCCAACGGCCAATCGAATAGAGACATCTCCTTCACCTCCGAGGTGCGAAGAGCCGGCACAAGTCCGACCCTTCGACTCAGCGGTAGAGCCACTTAGGCAGAGGCGCAAATCGGGTGTCGTCAGCGAAACAAAGGTCCGAGAGCAGAAAGAGGGGAGGTGTTCTTCGAGCAGCTGTTCGAGCAGGCGTTCAAGCAGGGCTGCTTGGGGAGAGTAGGTTCACCGTGAAGGTGACTCCAAATCCGACTTTATTCCCTCTGAATTCTTTCTTCTGTCACGCGGGGAGGTGTTGCCGGGCATTACAAGGGTGGGACCATGAAGAGCATCGTATCCATCATCGAAGGGGTACTTCTTTTCGCTTCGTCCAGACAGGCGGTTCGAAAGCAGACCAGGTCTCAAACCCCTTCAGATGGAAAGGCCGGGCCGATCGGATGGGTTCTGCCTAACGGGGATCCGGGTCCACGCTTTCCCCTCGAAATCTCACAAGAGGAGCGAGCCCGCCACCTTTACATCCTCGGCGCCACGGGCAGCGGAAAGACGAACTTCATCATGCAGCTCCTGGCGCGAGACATCGCCGATGGGAGGACGGTTGCCGTCATCGACCTCCGCGGCGACCTGGTGGACAAGCTGCTCGACCGGCTCGATCCGAATCGGCATGAAACCCTCAGCCGGCGAATTCAGCTGCTGGACTTGCGGGACTCTAACCGCATCATTGGCTTTAATCCGTTGGTAGGAAGCGGCGATCCTCATTCAAGGGCGTATCTTGTGAAGGACGCCATCAAAGTCCATTCGGACTCGTGGGGCGTCCAGCTGGACGAGACACTTCGAAACGGGCTCATCCCCCTTGCGGAGGCCAACCTCAGCCTTTTGGAGCTTGAACCGTTCCTTACGGACGGTGCATACCGCCAGAGCATCGTCAGCCAATCCAGCGATCCATCGGTGACTTCCTTCTTCAGCCGCTACGATGCCCTTTCGGCCGAGCGTCAGCAGGCCTGGTTCCTTCCCGTGCTCAACAAGGTGACGCCATTCCTGGGCATCCCAAGGCTGCGACTTCTATTTGGATCTCCAAACTGCCTTGACTTCAAGGCTTCGCTCGACGCTCCAGGCAGAATCCTGCTTGTCTCGCTGGGAGTAGACCGCTTTCATTCTGCAGCGAAGCTGATCGGCAGCCTCATCATCGGGGCGATCGAAGCAGCAGCTATGGCCCGGGTCGATACAGTTGAGCACAATCGCAACCCAGTGAACTTCTATGTCGATGAGTTTGAAACGATGGCCACAGAAGCTTTCGCCAGCATCATCGCAGAAGGGAGGCGCTTTGGTCTTGGACTGACCCTTTCGCACCAGAATCTAAGCCAGGTCAGGAGAGAGCTCCGAGACACGATCCTCAACAACTCCCTCACCCAGATCTTCTTTGCCACGGGTGGCGAAGATGCCCGAAAGCTCATCTCGTATCTCAAGCTTGGCGATGAGGAAGACCCAGTCCAGCTGCTTCAGTCTCTGCCGATTGGTCAAGCGTTCATGCGAAAGCGCCCAAACGATCCGGTCTTGATCCGTATCGACGAGAGCAAGGCGCCCAATCACTCTGCCGAGACACTTGCTAATCTGCTCTCACTCGTGCACGAAGGAATGGGATCGCTCTCCGCGGACGAGGCGCAGTCGAGAATCGCGAATCGCCAAGTCATGACAAATCCAAGCAATGCACCGGCAGAGAATCCCGCAGTGCGGCACACAAGGCGCCCAGGACGCAAATGAAACTCGAGAATGGACCAAAGCGCGAACTCAGGCTTCAGAGCCGAGACTTCGAGGTCGTGAGGACGATCTTCCTTCATCGAATAGCCAGAAGAGATGACCTATTGGGGCTTGGGTTCTTTGGCTCGGTAGCTCGCTGCAATCAGCGCCTCTCCGATCTCGTCCGAGCGGGGTGGCTTCGACGAGTCGAAGGGATCAACGGGCTTGCGGGTCACCAGTCCGTCTACGCGCCGGGCAAAGCCGCCGCTGCCTACCTTCGAAGGTCCTTGGACTTGCCTGCAGATGAGATCTCACGGCATTGCAGTGCGACCGAAGGGCCGCTTCTTGTCGAGCATGCCCTTAAGGTGCTGGACTTTCGAGTCCAACTGCATCGAGAGGCTGATCGGACGCTGAACGAATGGCTGTGTGAGTCCGAGTGCCTGCATGAATTCCAAGTAGCCGCTGGTCAGTCCCCTCTTTGGGCGACGGTTGTCATGAAACCCGACGCGTACTTTCGCCTCCAAGTCGAGCAGGGGCAACGCCATATCTTTCTTGAAGTCGACCTCGGGAATGTGTCCCTGCCGCGCTTCGAGCAGAAACTGGACCGGTATCGAACATACGCAGAATGCGGTGCCTTCTCAGAGGTGTTTGGAGAGGTCCACTTTTCAGTCTTGACCGTAACCGTTGGCGAGCGGCGACTTTCCCATCTGGCAGACCTACCGAGCAGGAGCTTCAACCACTTCGTTACGACGTGGCAACGAATTGAGGAGCAGGGGATTCTCGGCTGCATCTGCAACACAACGAGCGGCAGCCGTGTCTGCTTCGACACGGCGCTTCGAGCTGCCGCCTAACGAAACCATGAAGTATTGCCTGAATTGCCATCGCCTTTGGCCCGCCCAAGCTAAGATCTGTGGATCCTGCCGATGCAGCTTTGGAGGGAGGCTATGCTCCAACAAGCATCTCAACCCGGCCGGGTCAGTTTGCTGCGTCACTTGCGGCAGCCGGAAGCTTCTCCAATCCGCGAGGTACGTAAACCTCAATATCCCGGTGATGCTTGCGTCTTGGATCATCGGGCTCTTGCTGCTCAAATTGCTGATCTCGAACCTTGGCGCTGTACTAGGAATCGTGATTGGCGGCCTTGAAGGCATCGGGTCGTTCCTTTTCGGTCAGTCCTTGGGAGCGTTCTTCGGAGGGCTCTTCCAGATCGCAGTTGTCTGCGCGATAATGTGGCTTGGTTTTCGTCGCATCCTCGGGCAGAACTCGTTACCGGTCAAGGCATTCGAGAACGTGCTGAAGAGCTGTGCGAGGCAGATCCCTCACCTGCTTCGCTGGTCTGTGAAGGTGTTCATGAGGGCAGTCTCGGGTGCTCCGAAGCAGTCTGGACCCTCATCCGATGCGCGGCGAGATTGACCTTCGCCTTTTTGAATGCATAAGCCGCAGTGGCAATCCAGCAAGCTCGCCTACACAGTCGAAGAGGCCGGCGACTTGCTTTCCCTCTCCAGAGCGCAAGTCTATCGACTCATAGAATTCGGTGACTTGGATTCGATCAAGATCGGCAAGTGCCGGCGTGTCACGTACGCACAATTGGAGGCGTATGTGTCCCGAGTTGAGCAGAATCACGGCTTTGTTCGCCTGGCATAGGCAAGCCGGCCACCCGCTCAATTCCGTCTCTCAGGATCTGCTGAGACGATGTGAGTGGGCGGGTGTAGTTGATCTGGGTAACCCCCTCGCCTGCATGGCCAACGTGCTCTTTCAGGGTCGTGGCGGAGACCTCGGGCATGAGCTTCTCGATCCAGTTGATATGGGTCAGCCGGCAGTCGTGAGGAGTCATCTCGGCGGGCAGTCCGGTGTCTTTCAGAATCGTTCGCCATGTCGCGTAGACCAGCCCCTGCATTCGCGGCTTGTTTTCCCAGGCCGCGGACCAGACCACTTGATCCGGCTTCATCCCCGTTGTTACGTCCTTGAGGAGCCGCTTCAGCGTCGGGCACATCACGGCCAGACGTTTCTTTCGCCCCTTGGGCAGCCCGACGGTTTGGGCGCCGTTCTTTCCCCGTTGAATCGCCTTGTCGATAAAAATCAGGTCCTGATCAAAGAGCAGTTGGTCACACGTCAAGGCCATTTGCTCGCCAAGCCTGAGACCGGTCAAGAGGAAGACTCCCAGCATGGCTCGCCGCTCGGGGTCCAGTTCTTCGCTTGCGAGAGCGTTCTTCGCTTGTTCGGGAGTCAGAGCCACTGCTTCCCGAATGGGCGGAGCCTTGACCGTCAGCTTGAAAGGGTTGGCGAGACTGACGCGGCCGTAGGGTGATACCGCTTGGTTGAACACCCGAACCAAATCGCGCTTGATCTCAAGCACCGTGGCTGCACCGACCCCGTTGTCCCGAAGCTGGCGGAAGAACTGGAACACGCACATGGGATCAATCTTGGAAAGTGATACTTGGCCCCACGTTGATCGGACGTGCAGGTTGAACCGCGAAACTCGACCTGCGATGGTCCGCTCAGCCAGAGACGCGGGCCAATCGTTCTCGGCAAGCCAATCAAACCAGCCCCCCAAGGTCAGCTCCCGATCGCGCTTGCGTGCTTCGATGGTGGCTCCCTTTCGGAGGCCCTGTAGAAATGTCTTGCCTTCGGTTTTGTTCGGGAAGAGCCGGGAGACGCGTTTGCGCCTCTCCAGATCGTCTATCAGGGTGAATTGAACGCGCCACTTGCCCTTGTGCCGTCCCGTCAGGATTTCCCTGCAGGAGCCCTCCCGATTGTCAGCCCGCGTTCCCATAATTGAGAGACTACCATAATTGAGAGACCAATTGAGAGACAGCTTTGATTCGCTTGGAGCTTCGTCAAGCCTATTTCTCTCAATTTAGGTTCAAAATAGAGGAAAAAAGGTGGTGGGCGATGACGGGCTCGAACCGCCGACATCCTCGGTGTAAACGAGGCGCTCTACCGCTGAGCTAATCGCCCGGAAGCAACGATTGAGTATACGACGAATAGGGCTCAATGGGCGTATGGGCCGTATCCAGCATGTCGGTGGAGAAGGAGCCAGGTGGCCGGCTCTTACCTCTTCAGATCAGAAAACAGCGCGTAGGTGGGCTGGAACGCCAGGTCTACGATGCCCGTCGGACCGTTCCGGTGCTTGGCCACAATCAGATTGGCGACCTCGACTCGATCGGGGCTCATGTCCCTGTCCGGGTGCTCTTCGAGCCACTTCGGGTCGCGCTCGTTGTAGTGCATTTCCCGATAGAGCAGGAGCACGATGTCAGCGTCGGCTTCGATGGACCCAGATTCGCGCAAATCACTGAGCTGCGGGATGCGCTTGTCGCGGTTTTCGACCGCGCGGCTGAGCTGCGAGAGCGCGATCACCGGGACGTCGAGCTCCTTGGCCAGAGTCTTGAGCGAGCGCGAGATTTCGCTGATCTCCTGCACACGGTTTTCCGTCCGTTTCACGCCATGCATGAGTTGGAGGTAGTCCACAACAACCATCGAAAGACCGTGCTCACGCTTCAGCCTCCGGCACTTGCCCATCATCTGGAGCGGTGAGCACTCAGAGGTTTCGTCCACATAGAGCGGCAGGCCATAAAGCGTTTCGCATGCGTCTGCCAGTTTCTTGAGCGTCCCGTGGTCCAGGTTGGGCTTCTTCATGGTGTGGGCGCTCACCTTGCTCAGCATGGAGACCAGCCTTCGTGCAAGCTGTTTGCCACCCATTTCGAGTGAAAAGAACGCGACGGGGCCGGTCGAAGAAGCCACCTTGAGCGCGGTGCGCAGGACCAGACCTGTCTTTCCCATAGAGGGCCTGGCCGCAATGATGACCAGGTCGCCCCCATAGAAGCCCGTCGTCAGATCGTCCAAGTCGACGAAGCCGCTGGGCACGCCAAGCGTTTCTTCGCCGGTATCCAGAATCGTGTCGATGTCCGTCATGACCTCAGTGGCCAATTGACGCATCGGCAGGAAGTCCTTGCCAAGGCGCTTTGCGCCCACTTGGAAGACCGCCTGTTCGGCCGCGCTGACCTTGTCGTCGACTTCGAGCTCCGGGTCGCGCACCATCTTGACGATTTGGTGTGC
This sequence comes from Armatimonadota bacterium, assembly GCA_016223145.1. Classification (NCBI taxonomy): domain Bacteria; kingdom Bacillati; phylum Armatimonadota; species Armatimonadota bacterium. Next base: position 114,618 of record JACRPN010000008.1, read on the forward strand.
CGAATCTTCGAGCCGTCGCATCGTCGCGTTATCGACCACGATGCGCGCGTAGTAGCTGGCGTTCGCCGGGCTGGGCACGGCCTGCATCACGCGGATAAGATAGTCCTCTCCGCCGACCTCCTCCAGCCGCCCACGGCGCGAGAGTTCTTGCTTGAGGGTGACCAGGTCGATCGCCTTGTTCTCTCGTTGGAGCTGGAGCATGGCGCGGAACAGCTCGCGGTGCGCGGGTACGTACCAGTCGTCTTCACCCAAGGCCGCAAAGACCTGCTCTGCGGGCCGCTCTCCGTACATCATCGAGCCGAGGGCGCTCATCTCGGCGTCCATGCTGTGAAGGGGAATCAGGATCTCTCGCGCAACGGCCATATCAGTACTCTTGACACCCTATCTTCCCGGAAATGCGGGACCTTTCACAACGGATGGGAAAGCTGTTCACAGGCCCTCTAGGGCTTGTTTCAGGTTCCAATTTGCCGGACTATCCACATTGCCCACGGGGATAACGTGTGTGGAAAACCCGGCGCTGCCGATAAGCCCCGAAGAAGTAGGAGTATGTCTACTATACGCTACCAGACAGGGATTCGATTCTTCAGATATGCTTGAGCCTATGGCAGCGTCCGCAACCCAACCACACCGTACCGGTCTCGAAGGCGCCATGCCCAGGAAGATCAACGTCACCATGATCGGCGCGGGCAGCTTCTTTACCAACTCCATCTTGAAGGACGTCGTTCTCATCCCTAACTCTCTGGGCGGTGAACTACGGCTCATCGATATCGACGACGCCCGGCTTCAGCTAGCCGCCAAGCTCATGCAGAGGATCCTGGAGGAAGCCGGCGAAGCGGACAAATGGACGATTCGGGCCAGCATCGATCGCAAGGAGCTTCTTCCGGGCACGGACTACATCGTGAACTCGATCGAAGTGAGCGGCATCGAGTGCGTTCGCTTCGACAACGACATTCCGCTGGAATACGGTGTGAGCCAGTGCATCGGCGACACGATCGGCCCTGGTGGGCTGTTCAAGTCGCTTCGCACGATCCCGGTGTGGATCGACATCTTGCGCGACGCCGAGAGGCTCTGCCCAAACGCCCTGGTCTTGAACTACACAAACCCCATGGGCATGATGTGCCTTGCAGCACAGCGCGCATCCACGATGAAGGTGGTCGGGCTTTGCCATTCCGTGCAGGGAACGTCCAAACTCCTAGCGAAATATGCGGAGGTCGAATACGGCCAAATGAAGTGGACATGTGCGGGAATCAACCACCTGGCATGGTTCACCACGCTTCGGGGGCCGGATGGCACTGATTTGTATGGGACCCTAATGGAACAGGCCCGCAATCGGGAGTCGGAATTCGCCAAAGCCGAGCCCGTGCGGACCGACATGATGCTTCATTTCGGCGCGTTCATCACAGAGTCGAGTGGCCACCTAAGCGAGTATGTGCCCTATTATCGAACCAGCAAGAAGCTTCTCGACGCCTACACGATCAAGGGCTATGGGGGCCAAGAGAGCTTCTATGCCGACGAGTGGCCAGGCTGGCGCAAGGGGCAAGACGACATGCGAGCCAAGCTTATCGCTGGAGAAGAGCCGATCAAGCTGGATCGAAGCGAGGAGTACGGCGCTTGGATCATCGAGGCGATCGAGAAGAACCGCCCGATCGTGATCTATGGCAACGTCGCGCCGAACGAGGGGCTGATTCCGAACCTAATGTCGGACGGATGCGTCGAGGTCGCGTGCCTCATCAATCGAAACGGCGTCCAGCCCACGCGATATGGCAGGTTGCCTAGGCAAATGGCCGCCGTGTGCGAATCGAACATGAGAATCTTCGATCTGGGCGTCGAGGCGTGCCTCAATCGCTCCAAGGAGACGGCGGTTCATGCCCTCCTGCACGATCCGCTGACGTCTGCGGTCTGCTGCCCTGCTGAGATCAAAGAGATGACGATGCGGCTCTTTGAGGCCGAGGCTCAGTGGTTGGTGGAATACAGGTAGGGGCGGAGGGACAAAGGGATCTAGAGCAAAGGGATGATCCCTGTGGGGCAGATGATCAGTCTGCCAGTGTAGGCCCTAGACCCGAAATTGCCCGTAGGGGAGATTGGGCCGGGGCGCTTGCCTCAGTCCGCCGTGCTCTTGGACCGGATGACGGGCCGCTCGGAGGCTGCCGGCTGAGGAGCGACAAGGTCGAAGTTCGAACCCATATACAACACGTCACCTCGATCGTTCAGCGCATAGGATTGATACAGTCCGGAGGAAAGCGTTGAGCGGATCATGCCCGCGGGTACGCCCTGGTCATCTTTACCATCAGGACCTACGGAGTAAAGCAGGTACCCGTCGCCCTTTAGCGCATAGTGAAGCACACCCGTCCCAAAAGGATCTCCGGGCAGATAGAGAGACTGTTTCATGGCTTCCGCGTGTGAAGGGTAGTGCCCAAAGCGCCGCTTATACACCTCAAGCGAGAGCGCCCCGCACACGAAGGCCAAGTTCAGGTCCGAGTATTTCAGAGTCTGCCAGTACGCAATATGGGCATCAACCTTTGTGCCGTCGCGCAAGCTCAAATAGTAAAACACGGGACCCTCGGGCCACTTTGGAGGGTTGCTCGTATTGGCGAACTGCGTATCAAGAAGACGCTTCCACCCGTCGTGGTAGGCCGAGAGTTGCTTGGCCAGATGGTTCCGATGAGATAGCCAAATGCCAATCGCATCCTTGAGCGGCATTTCGAAGTTGGACACCATTTGCCTTCGCCAGTTGACAGGGGCGGTGAAGGCGCGGATGAACCGAAGCTGACGGTTCCTCTCGTCGCGAAAGGTCTGTGCTGCCATGGCTGCACGACTAGGAATGGCGCGCATGCGCCTTAAGGCATCAGCTAGGGCACTTAGCGAGGCCTTTGGGATCCACATGGGGAATTGTTGAATAGCGCTGTAGGCCGCTTGATTCGATCCGGCGGCGGGCGCGAACCCTCCGTCTTCCAGAAACTTGGCCTCCAACTGAAGCGCAGTGACACAGGCATCGAGACCGATGTCGGGATCGGGCCTAGAGGGATTAATCCGCGAGCCCAGTAGCATGGGGATGTTCTGCATCGTGAGTCCGGAATCGGCGACCTGATCGGGGCGGAGCTGGCTGATGTCGCCGAGAAAAGCGGCTGCATCTCGGCGCGCGATGCGTTCTTTCTCGGCTTCCGGCAACCTGAAGGGAAGTCTAAGGACCTCCTTTAGCTTGGCATAGAGCCGATCCTTCCTTTCTTGCTCGCGCTTCCGGTAGGGCGCCCATAGAGGCGCGGTCAGCTTTTCGTAGTCCGCGGCCTTCTGGCCCGGTTGGATGGGGGGCAGAATGGGCGGGTTCGGCACGGGTGTGGCTAGCTCGGCTTCGATGTCCTTTACGATGTAGTAGCCAGTTTCTTGCTCGGGTTCCGGGGGAATCAGGCCCTCTTCGATGGCGGGATCGTAGAGGACCCATCCTGCAGCGGCCAGCACAACCAGCGCGAAGACACCCCATGCGATCTTGGCCGCCCGTCGGCCACCCTTTGCTTGGTTCTGCTCAACCACCTGGCTTTCTTCAGCCACTTCTCAGCCATCCCCTTGAGCGAACGTTGAAGTCAGCGTAGCCCAAGCGTCCCGTCCGGGTGACTCGGGGCCGGCGACTGTAATCGCCGAGCGCAAATCCAACACTTCTCAACGATCTCCCTTAAGGGTTCATTCTATCAGGGAAGGTCACCCTTCAAGCAAGAATCTCCGTGCCGCCTCGCCTTGACCGGCTTCATCCAAGAGGAACGCATCGTGGCCGTATGGGAGGTCGATGTTGACCCAGTCGCTCTTGCACCTGGCAGCCAGGGCCAGCCGATGCAGCTCCTCGCTCTGCGAAGGAGGATAGAGCCTATCACTAGTAAAGCTAGTGAAGAGATACTCCGTTGTGGAGCCTTCCAGCGACTCATAGCTGAAGGTGTTCATGGCGCGCGTGAGGAGCACGAAGCTGTTGGCGTCGAACCGTTTTGTGAATTTGTCGCCCTGATAGTTGAGGTAGGACTCGACCTGAAATTGCTGGCGCTGAGTCTCTTCCGCGTTTTCGGATTGGGCCGAACAGTCGGACTTGTCGGACAGGTCTGACCCACCTGACCCGTCGGTCGCGTCCAACTGGATCTGAAATCTCCTCCCAAACTTGGCATCAAGGGCTGCCTCACTCAGAAACATGAGGTGGGCGATCATTCGGGAGACCGCAAGACCCTGCACGGGAGGATCGTCAAGCGGGTAATCGCCGCCAAGATACTTCGGGTCCCGAATGATTGCTTGGCGCTGCGCCTCGTTGAAACCGATCTGATTTGCGCTATGCGCCGCGCAGCACGCAGTGAGCCAAGCCCTCCGAATCTCGTTAGGATGCCGAACGGTCCAATCCAAGATCTGCATCCCACCCATGCTGCCGCCGGCCGCGCCGTAGAGCTTCTCGATGCCAAGAGCGTGCAGGGCCTTGCGCATTGCCTCGACCGTGTCGCGAATCGAAATCTGCGGGAATCGCGACCCCCAGGGCTTTCCGTCCTCGTAGATCGAGCTTGGCCCGGTCGTACCGCGGCACCCGCCAAGGGTGTTGGTGCAGATGACGAAGAAGCGATCGGTGTCGATGGCTTTGCCCGGCCCAACGATGCGGTCCCACCAACCCGCGGCATTGCTGTCGCCGGTCAGGGCATGGCAGACCAGCACCGCATTGTCCCTGGCTTCGTTCAAGGTTCCCCAGGTTTGGTACGCCACCGTCACCGGCCCCCGTCCACACCTGAATCTGCCGATATCTACAAACTGGCGCTCGTCGGCTTGCGGGGTGAGTCGCTCGTTCTCCTGAAAGAGGGCGGGGTCCATTTGGAGAGGGAAGGGTACCCGCGCGGTGGCGGTGCATGAGGGTGGGGGAGGGTGCACCAGGATGAAGGATTGTGATCCGTTTGAAGGCGTCTCGTGGGGCAGACTCTCAGTCTGCCTTCGTGCCTTCGAAGAGTGATGCAAAGCAAAAAAGCCATAGAGCCGAGTCGGTGCTCACTCGTCCGCATCCGGTAAAACGTCGCCATGCTGGTCACGGCTCTACTCGTTGCGCTTCACACGTCCCAAACGGCGGCTCCGCCAGAGATCCTGACCGAAGGTCTCGCCATTCGCGGCGTGGTGCGGTCTGGACGTATCCCGTTCCCGACAGACGCCATCCAGCTTCAGCTTGCCGAGGGCAAGTGGAGCACGCCCAAGGCCGGCGACGAAGTAGAACTCGCGAGCGGCAGCAAGCAATCCTGGACCTCGTTCAAGGCTGACGCAAACGGCGCCATCAACCAGGGACCGTTTCAGGGCGGCTATGCGCTTTTCAACGTGGTTCGCGCTCAGCCCGAGATCGTCATTCTCGAAGCCTCGGGACATGGCGTCGCCTTGATCAACGGGGTGCCCAGGGCCGGCGACCCCTACGGCAACGGCTATCTCAAGCTCCCGATCCAACTGGAAACCGGCGCCAACACCCTGCTCTTTGGCGCGGGGCGCGGCAATCTGAACGTGCGGCTTGTCAGGCCTTCGGTTCCCGCAAGCTTCAATATGGCGGACCTGACCGTGCCGGACCTCGTCGTTGGGCAAGGAGGCGAAATGCTGGCAGGCATCATTGTGATGAACGCGACCGCGTCCGAGATGTCCGGTCTTTCTGTGCAGACCCGGGTCGCCGGCGGCGCAAAGGTCACCACCGAAGTGCCCCCGATCCCACCGCTTGGGGTTTACAAGGTCCCGGTCAAGCTAAAAGTAGACGCGCCCACGGCGGAGGGCACCGCCGAAGCCACTTTTGCATTGGTGGGCCCCTCTGGGATGCTCGAGTTCCAGCGGGTGCCGCTTCGGGTTCGGAGCGTCAAGCAGACCCGCAAGGTCACCTTCCTTAGCGCGATCGACGGCAGCGTGCAGTATTACGGCTTGAACCCGGCGCAGACCCCTGGTATCGGAAAGTCTCTCATTCTTTCGCCGCATGGCGCGGGGGTCGAGGGTATCGGGCAGGCCGACGCCTATTCGGGCAAAGACTGGGCGCATTTGGCCGCTCCGACCAACCGACGCCCCTTCGGCTTTGATTGGGAGGATTGGGGCGAGGAGGACGCGATCGAGGTGCTCAAACACGCCCAGACCACACTTGCCACAGACCCGGCCAAGACCTACCTAACGGGCCACTCGATGGGTGGCCACGGTACCTGGCACCTGGGCGTCACCTACCCCAACCTCTTCGCCGCAATAGGCCCCAGCGCCGGTTGGGTGAGCTTCTTCAGCTATGCCGGATCGCCTCGAAGCGCCCCGACGAACCCGGTCGAAGAGATCTTCTACCGAGCGATGAACGGCAGCGATACGCTCGCCCAGAAGAAGAACTACTTGAACCAGGAGGTCTACATCCTCCACGGAGATGCCGACGACAACGTGCCGGTGCGGGAGGCCAGGACCATGAAGGAGCAACTCACCCAGATAGGCGCGAAATTCGGTTACCACGAGCAGCCGGGAGCGGGGCACTGGTGGGATGGCGACGCCGCGCCCGGGGCCGATTGTGTGGATTGGCCCCCGATGATGAAGCTCTTCCAGGATAGCGCCCTCAAGAAGCCCGCCGACGCCCTGTCCGTCAGCTTCTGCACGTTCGATCCGGCGCGATCGGGGCAATACCTCTGGGCTCGGATCGACTCCCAAAACATCCCTTACGGTCTGAGTTCCGTGGAACTGGCTCGCCAGCCGGGAAGAATCGTGGGGAAGACCGTGAATGTGAGGCGTTTGATCGTGGGCCCCGAGGCGATCGACCGCAGCGGGAGGGTGTTCATCGCCGAACTCGATGGGCAAAGCGTTTCCGCACCGCTGCCCACCGACCCCAAGGATGGCCTGGCTTACGAAATGGTGGACGACGCCTGGATTTGCGCGGGCCCCGCGGGTACGACCGACGCCCCAAAGCGGCGCCATCAGTTCAAATCGGCGTTCCGCAACGGCGCGTGGCTCGTGTACGGCACCTCCGGAACCCCCGAGGAGAACGCCTGGTCACTGGCCAAAGCGCGGTTTGACGCGGAGCAGTTCGGCTATCGTGGCAACGGTGCGTTCCGCGTGATGAGCGACGCCGCGTTTCTGGCGACGCTCGATGATCCCTCGCAGACGCGCGATCGCAACGTGGTGCTCTATGGCAACAGCGAGACAAACCGGACCTTCAGTCGACTCTTGAAGGAGGCGCCGGTTCAGGTGAGGTCCGGCAAGCTGACGGTGGGCGAGAAGGAGCAGAAGGGCGTGGGGTTGGGGTGTCTGTTCGTCTACCCTCGGCCCGACTCCAAGTTTGCGATGGTCGGCGTCGTGGCGGGGACGGGGCTGCAGGGCATGGCCGCAACAAACCGTCTGCCGTATTTCGTGTCGGGCGTTCAGTATCCGGACTGGTGTGTGTTCGACACGAAAGTGTACGCCTCGGGGTTATCGGGTGTGATCGGCGCGGGCTATTTCGACGACGACTGGGTGGTCCGCCTGCGCCAGTCCGCATGGAGAGACAGGCCCTAAAGCAGTGTGGAAGGGTGGAGGGATGGAAGGGTGAAGGGATCCGTGGGGCAGACTCTCAGTCTGCCAAACGCGTCCCGACCCGAACCAATCGGCTACTGCAATTTCGCCGTTTCTCTTGTCAAATGAAAAACTATAGTGCTATGATCCTCTTGGAACTCACTTTGCGTGTTCACGGAGGAATCATGACCGGCTTGAATTGCAATCCGACCCTGCTCTACGGCGGCCTGCCGATTTGCGCTCGCCAGATCGATGTCGTCCGAGAAGTGCGCGCCAGATACGGCGCCGACGAGAGCTTCGCGGAGGACCTTTTCGACCTGCTGGACCGTCGGTGGACCATCCATGTGATCCGCGTCCTCGCACAGGGCAAGAGGCGCTTCAGCGAAATCGCCTCGGCGAAGAGCATCAACTCGAACACGCTGGCCTGCCGGCTGAAGGAGCTTTCGCACGCGGGGCTTGTGGTCCGCGAGGTCCATTCCTACATTCCTCCGCACGTCGAGTACCGCCTGACCGTCAAGGGCAAGGAACTGGTCGAGGCGCTGGAAAAGGTCGGCGAGCTGGCGGAGAGGTGGGGGACGCTTCCCGAGATGCGCCGCGGCTTTGCGCTTGTGGCTGAAACGCGCCGGCCGATGCGTTCGGAGGCAAAGAAAGGGCCAAAGGGTGGGTATTGAGTGAAGCGTCGTTGAGCCCAAAGGCGGCGGCGAGTCAAAGAGGAACAACGGGCCGGAAGGTGAAAGCGAAGGGCGTCGCCCTGGAATTGGGGATTACCCGCACGCCCGACAAGCCCTGAAGGGGCGCAAGAGCCGCGTCGGCCCTTCAGGCATAGTGATGGGATGGTGGCGCCCAGATTCCAGGCCTTCGGCCGGCGCCGTGGTTTTTTCGGCAGGTTTGGCCTTCCGGTCCTTCGACCATGCCCGAGCGATGCGCGATGCTCGCTTTAGCCGGATCACGCCCACCTATGGTTCGAGAGACCAATGTGACCGGACGCAGGCTAAAGCCTGCGGCTACAGAACCTAACTAACACGATCGCAGGCTAAAGTCTGCGGCTACTGACCAACGGGCACCCAACCCTCACCCCGGACCCCATCCCCCAATCCCCAACCCCCCTCAAAAGGTATCCTTTTGAACTCAAATGAGCTTCCAACAGCGAACCCATGACTGTGGCGCACTGCGCCCCCAGCACGAAGGCCAGGCCGTCGTCATCAACGGCTGGGCCCATCGGGTCCGCGACCTTGGAGGGCTCTTCTTCGTCGACGTTCGCGACCGGACCGGTATTGTCCAGGCGTTCTTCGACCCCGCGAAGTTCTCGAACCTCGCCGAAATCCGCTCCGAAACCTGCCTCTCCATCCAGGGCGCCCTGCGCCATCGCAGCCCCGAAACCGTGAACCCCAAGATGGCCACCGGCGAGGTGGAGCTGGTCGTCGAATCCTATCAGGTTCTTGGCCCCGCGAAACCGATCCCGTTCCCGGTCAGCGACGAGGAACAGATGGTGAGCGTCAACGAGGAATTGCGGATCAAGCACCGGTACCTCGACCTGCGCCGTCCCTCGATGTACCGCAAGCTCGCGGTCCGGGCTGGGGTGGTCACGGGCATCCGCAAATACCTCGACGAGCGGGGCTTCGTCGAGACCGAGACCCCCATCATCACCCGCTCGACGCCCGAGGGCGCACGCGACTATCTGGTGCCCTATCGCCTCGACCCCGGCAAGTTTTACGCCCTGCCGCAGAGTCCGCAGCAGTACAAGCAGCTCCTGATGGTTGCAGGGCTTGAGCGCTACTACCAGATCTGCAAGTGCTTCCGCGACGAATCGCAGCGCGCTGACCGCCAGCCCGAATTCACGCAGCTCGATCTCGAGATGTCGTTCGTGACGCAAGAGGATGTGCTCCAGGTGGCCGAAGGGCTGCTGCGCGAAGTCTGCAACGATGTGATCGCCAAGTTCGGGCTTGAAAAGGACCCTGTTGAGCCGTTCGCGAGGCTGACCTACGCCGAGTCGATGGAGCGGTTCGGCTGCGACAAGCCCGACCTTCGGTTCGGTTTGGAGCTGTTTGATATCACCGACGCGGTCAAGGGCAGTGAGTTTGGCGTGTTTAAGTCTGTCGCTGCTTCAGGCGGCAAGATTCGGGGCGTTCGCTATCCCGGCGGGGCCTCGCTCTCGCGCAAGGATGTGGGCGATCTCGAAACGATGGCCAAGGAATGGGGCGCCAAGGGCCTCGCCACGCTTTGGGTCGCGGATGGCGAGGGCGCGCTCTCGGCGCCGTGCGGGCTAAAGGTTCGAGGCTCGATCGCCAAGTTCTTCAAGCCGGAGGAGCTCGACGCGATTCTCAAGGTCGGTCATGCCGAGGATGGAGACCTGCTTTGCTTTGCCGCCGACACCTTTGAAGCGGGGAACAACGTGCTCTTTCGGCTTCGCAACGAGATTGGGTCCCGGTGCGGCCTGCGCGACAAGCGCAAGCTGGTGTTCTGCTGGGTCCTCGACTTCCCGCTTTTTGAGCGAGACGAGGAGACCGGCCGATGGTCGCCGAGCCACCACCCGTTCACGAGCCCGAAGTTCGAGCACTTGGATCGGTTGGAGAGCGACCCGGGGAGCGTGTTGGCCGACTGCTACGATGTGGTGTGCAACGGCACGGAGATGGCCAGCGGCTCGATCCGAATCCATCGACCCGACATCCAGTCGCGTGTGTTCTCGCTGCTGAACATCGATGAGCCGACCCAGAAGGATCGGTTCGGGCACATGCTCGAAGCGTTCCAGTTCGGAGCGCCCCCGCATGGAGGGATTGCCCCTGGCATCGACCGCATCGTGATGCACCTGCTCGATGAGGAGAACATCCGCGAGGTAATGGCGTTCCCGAAGATCGGCCCCGGGCTCGACCCCATGATGGGCGCCCCATCCGAAGTCGACGAGGCCCAGTGGGTGGAAATGGGCCTGCAGCTTAGGCCCAGGAAGTAGCGGCCTCTCCACGCTGCTCGGAGTGATTCCAGACTCCTGAGTCGCCATATCTGACCATCTTCCCATCCCACCATCCCTTCCTCCTGATCACCCGCGGCGTCGGCAGATTGAGAGTCTGCCCCACGGGCTTCACTCACACCTCGCTCATCCTCACGGATGCGTTCCCACTTCAATCCTTACAAAAATAGATATCTTTCAGAGGGATTCCATACGATTTTGTAAATAAAGAATGTCGCCTTCATGCCGTAACCTATCTATACAGAACCGGAAAGTGTTCTTAATCGAGGATTGATCATGAGCAAAGTGCTTAAAGCGGAACTATTGGACGCCGAAATCCCCACCATCGAGACGGCAAAGGGCAAGACTTACGCCGGCATTGGCCTGGTCCTCTTGGGCCTGACGGGCATCTTCTTTGCGGCGATCACGGGTCTCGTTGCCGTTTTTCCGCTCGCGCTCTTCGCTCCGATCGCCGTCGTCGCCTTTGGCGTACTCGGCATCGTCATGGGCGCGTCCGACGCCTACAGTAATCATCACCACCGGTAAGCAGCCACCATCCCATCGGCTGCCCGCCAGTCGGCCGCTGCCCCGCGGCCGACCTGGCAACCGGTCTGCCAGGCACCGATCCTGGCAGTAAATAGAACGTCATCCCGCTAGCCTTCCCAGCAAATATGCCGATCATTCCAATAGGCGCGTCCCTTGCGCCATGAGGGTGGATTGGCGTCATACGACTACGTGATCGTCGGTGCGGGCTTCTTCGGCGCAACGTGCGCACACCAACTTGCCCGTCGCGGTCAAAGGGTCCTTGTGGTCGACCGCAGACCCCACCTGGGCGGGAACTGCTACACCGAAACCGTCGAGGGCATTCCGGTACATCGCTACGGCGCGCACATCTTCCACACGAACGACCAACGTCTCTGGGACTTCGTGAACATGTTCGCCGACTTCCGGCCTTACTGCCACAGGGTCAAAGTCCGCCATAAAGACCAAATACTGTCCTTTCCGATAAACCTGCTCACACTGCATCAGCTTTGGGGGGTGACGACGCCACAGGAAGCAGAAACAGAACTTGCCGCGCGCCGGGAACCGGTGCAAGACCCGAGGAACATGGAAGAGTGGTGCCTCTCCGCCATAGGGCGGGATCTCTATGAGACGTTCATTCGCGGCTATACGAAGAAGCAGTGGGGAAGGGAGCCTGCCGATCTGCCGGCCAGTATCGTTCGCAGAATTCCGGTTAGGCTCAACTTTGACGACAGCTATTTCGACGATCGTTTTGTGGGAATACCTGTAGAAGGCTACACGCCGCTCTTCGAGCGCATGCTGGAGGGGATCGATGTGGAGTTGGGCTGCGACTTCTTCGAGAACCGAAAGGAGCTTGAGCCCATGGGGCAGTTGATCTTCACCGGCATGATTGACGCCTATTTCGATTATCGATTTGGTCCGCTGGAGTACCGATCGCTGCGCTTTGAAGACGAGCTTGTGGACGGAGATTATCAGGGCTGCTCCGTGGTGAACTACACCGATGCCGACGTGCCGTTTACACGGATCTTGGAGCACAAGCACTTTCACGGCGTGTACTCCAACAAGTCGATCATCACGCGAGAGTATCCAGACGCCTACTCCGTAGGAAAGGAGCCCTATTACCCGGTTGGCGACGAAGCCAACAGAGCCCTCTACGAACGCTATCGCCAACTCGAAACTTCCACTCTCTTCGGCGGTCGTTGTGGGCGCTATGTCTATTGGGATATGCACCAAGCCATCGGCGCTGCATTGACTCTGGTGGAGAAGCTCCACGGAAGCAGGAGGAACGAGCGAATAGCGGCGTAGGCGACGAATGACGGATGACGAATGATGGGTGTTGGATGTTGGATGTTGAAAGACCTTGAGCCAGATGAGTTCGAAGACTACAGCGAATCTCAAGAGTCGCTATTCCGCCCTTACAGGGCTCGATCGCAAACGGCCACCAGGTTCCAGGGCTTCGCCCTTCGCTTCAACATTTCGGCCCGTTGGGCCTCTGGAAACGACCTTTGAGATGGCTTCTATTATGGCCGACACCCTTAGTACCCGAAAACCGAGAACCAGAACACTTTAGCAACTGAGCACCCGACACCCATCGCACCTGCACACCTGACAACCTGAAACCCTGAAGACCTCAACGCCGAGCACTACCAACTCCCATGAACATTATCTTAGCCACCGGTTCCGACTACAAGTATCTCCCCCGAATCTGGGCCTATTTCGAGAGTATTGAAAAGCACTCGAAGGCCAAGCGCAACGTCGTTTTTGTTCCCGTACAGGGGGAGGAGGACTGGTTCACCCGCATCCGGTCGCTCGACAAGATGGAATGGCGCCCGGTACCCGTCAAGCAGCTCAAGGCCAAAAACCCCAACAACTGCCTTCAGCATGGTGAGTTCCTGGCCTTCGACGATCCCGACGGCGCCGACGACGACATCGTGATTTTCACCGACGGCGACATCGTGCTGCAGAGGTGGTTCACCGCCGACGAGCTCAAATGGCTCAGCACGCTGCCTGAGAACGGTGTGGCGGTGGGGCTGAACGAGGGTCCCTGGGGCAGCCTGGCGCGCGAGATCCGCCTGCTGAACCCCCAATCGGATCTCGAGGCGATAAAGGGCGTGTTCCCCGGAGATTGGGACGCCATGCCGTGCTACAACACGGGCGTGCTGATCGCACGCCGGTCGGCCTATAGGAGTCTCTGCGAGGCCTATGTCCAGGCCTTTGCCAAAGTGGATGTCCTGCTCGGCCACTACGCCAAGCAGCAGTGGCTGCTTTCGTACCTCCTGGAGACGGGAAACTTCGAGGTCCGCAATCTGCCGGGCGAGATCCACACCCACGGTTGCCATCCGCTCCCACTCGAAGCGGCCCGAGTCGGAAACGAGCTTCACTTCAACGGGCGTCCGGTCATGTTTCGCCACAACGTCGAGTTTGGGGTGGAAAAGGAGCGCACGGGCGCCTTTCGACACCACATCTATGGCTTGCAGCCGATCGCCACTGGGGCGCTCCAAACCGGCCCAGGAATGGCGCAGACCGGGTCCGCGGAAGGCAATGTCAGGACCAGCGTGATCGTCTATTCGATGAACGGCTTCGCGCTCCTGACCGACTGCCTCAAGAGCATCCTGCCAACGCTCAGTGCGATCGACGAGCTGATCGTGGTGGACGATGGCTCGACGGACCAGAGCGCCGATCTGCTCCTCCAGCTTGAGACGGCGGATAGCAGAATTCGGGTTGTGCGGAGGCACAAAGAGGGCCGTTCGGCGTGCTGGAATGCGGGCGCGGCAGCGGGGAAGGGAAGCCTCCTGGTCTTCTGCGAGCCGGACACCCAGTTTGCACCGGGATGGCTCGATGCCCTTTGGGCGCATTCCCGAGGAGCGGCGGTTGGGGCGGTCTGCCCGCTGCTGGACCAGCCCGAGGGGCTTCAGAGCTTCCAACCGCACGTGCCCACCTGCATCACCGGCGAGTTCGGATTCGAGCAAGCGGCAGCGCTGATCGCCGAGTGGAACTGCGGGATGTCGTTCCCAGCTAAGCGTTTTGAGTCATCTTGTGTGGCCCTCCCCCGGCAGGCGTTTGATGTGATCGGGGGTTGGGACGGCGCTCTGGCCGATGAGGTCGGGGCTCTGGATGCCGCCCACAGGCTTTCCAGAGCAGGCTTCCAGATGAGGATTGCCAGTGACGTCATCGTCCGAGACCGTCTACCTTCAAAGGCGATCACGGAAGTGGCGGCGAGGCAGCTTTGGGAAAAGGTGGCCTGGGGGTGCCTGCCCGATCCCGCACCTCTTCAGGTCGAGATATGGGGCGCTGAAGTGTTGGGAGCGATTGACTCCATCATCGAGACGGGAATGGTGAAGGCTGCGGCTTAGGTGAACCTGGGCCCAGCTTCGGGCCTTGTGGCCGGGTCCGCAGCAAGGACCCAGAACCCAACGACGCCGCTGCCCCGGCGGGCCACAGCCTGGCTCAGCCATACTCCAACCCGTGAAGCGCGTCGTCGTGCTCGGTTCCACCGGCAGCATCGGCACCCAGACCCTGGACGTCATCTCCCAGCACCCTGAGCGGCTCAAGGTCGTGGGACTGGCCGCACGTTCGAACGAAGCCAAACTCCGCGAGCAGGCCGAGCGCTTCGGGGTGAGGCGCCTGGCGCTGTTCGAAGGGACCGTGGGACGAAGGGACGGAGGGACCACCGACCGCGAGCCACGAACCGCACGCCCTTGCACAGGCGACATTCCCCGGGGCATGTCCGCGCTTGTCGATCTGGCCACCCTCCCTGAAGCCGACATCGTGGTGGTCAGCGTTGCCGGAGTGATCGGCCTCGAGCCCACCATCGCCGCGATCCATGCGGGCAAGCAGATTGCTCTCGCCAGCAAGGAAGTGCTCGTCGCGGCAGGCGAAATCGTGATGCCTCTGGTCCGCGAGAAAGGCGTGGCGATGACCCCCATCGATAGCGAGCACAGCGCGATCTTCCAGTGCCTTCAAGGCTATCGGTCAGACCAGATCCAGGAGCTGATCCTCACCGCAAGCGGCGGACCGTTTCGCGGAAAGAAAACGTCCGAATTGACTCGAATCACGGCGAAAGAGGCCCTGAACCACCCCACCTGGAGCATGGGCGGAAAGATTACGATCGACTCAGCGACCCTGATGAACAAGGGCCTCGAAACTATCGAGGCGCACTGGCTCTTTGGCACTTCGATCGACCGCGTAAAGGTCGTGATCCACCCCCAGAGCATTGTCCATTCCCTGGTAAAGTTCACCGACGGCAGCGTGCTCGGGCAACTCGGCTGGCCCAACATGAGGCTGCCCATCCAGTACGCGCTCCTTTGGCCCGAGCGGCCGGAAAACTCCCTGCCGCCATGGTCGCCGCTGGACTCGCCAAACCTCACTTTTGAACCCGTTGATCACGAGACTTTCCCGTCTATCGGGCTCGCGATTCAGGCGGCCAGGGCCGGTGGCACGATGCCATGTGTGATGAACGCCGCCAACGAAGAGGCCGCCAACGCCTTCTTGCGCGAGGAAATTGGGTTTTTGCAGATCGCCGAGTCCGTGCAGCTTGTGATGGAACGGCACTCTGCCCTGCCAGTGTCGCTGGAGTCGATCCTGCGGGCCGATGCATGGGCCAGACAAGCCTTTTGGGAGGCATTGCAGCGGTAGCTCTCGCCGCGTGTCGAATTGTCTTGCGGGCAAGCTTCCGAAAGTAGACCATTCAACCGGGTCCCTGCGACGCAAATCGTCTCCAAATTCGTACTAAGTGAAAGGCCATGCAAGTCACCATCTTTGGCACCCTGTTCTTCCTCACCCTGATCACCGTCTTGGTGGCGGCGCACGAGCTTGGCCACTTCCTTTTTGCACGATGGTTCAAGATGGACGTCGAAGAGTTCGCCATCGGCCTGGGCAAGCCCAAATGGGTCTGGCTGAGGAAGGGCGACACCGAATACACCCTCAGGGCGTGGCCGCTCGGGGGCTTCGTGAGGGTGAAGGGCATGATGCCCGAGGAGGACGGCAGCGAAGTCAACATCGCCAACGGCTTCTACAGCAAGCCCCCTTTCCAGAGGTTCATGGTCCTCTTCGCGGGGCCATTGTTCAGCGTGGTCGCAGGCGTGGCGCTCCTGACCGCGCTCTTCATGTCGGTCGGGGTGATGAAGCGCTCGCACGAGCCGGTCATCGGCTTCATGGCGAAGGACAAGGCTGGGTACCAAGCGGGCCTCAGGCCAGGAGACCGGATCGTCGCGGTGGAGGGCAAGCCCGTCAAGACTTTCTACGAGGTGATGACCATCGTGCGCGACCGCGCCAAGATGCCGACTGAGATCACTTACGTCCGCAAGGGAGTTCAGGCCGTAACGACGGCCACGCCAACCCTGGAGGACGGACCCGTTCTCAACGAAGACTTCGAGCCCACAGGCGACAGCCGCAAACAGGGAAAGCTCGGCATGGGCCCGAATGCCGTCCCCGAAAAGGTGGGGATCGCCACTGCCTTTGTGAAGTCTGTCGAGTTGCCCTTCGTTATCGTGGGTCGGCTCGCCGGATCAGTCTTGCAGCCTTCTCGACTGAAGGATGAAGTGGGCGGGCCGATCGCCATCTTCCAGGCCGCGCAGGAAGGTGCCAAGAGCGGCATCCCCGACATGATCAGCATGGCGGGCGTGCTCAGCATCAGCCTTGGGATCATCAATCTTCTGCCGGCGATGCCCATGGACGGCGGCCAGATGCTGGTTGCTTTCGTTGAGATGCTGCGCCGAGGACGAAGACTCAGCTTCAGGGTTCAGACCGTCCTACTCAACGTCGGCCTTTTGTTTGTCTCATTGTTGGTGCTGTCTGCAGTATTTCTGGACGTTAGCCGGCTGGTCAAATGACCAACCAGTGGGCCCTCCCGCCTCGCGGCGGAGGCCGCTAGATTCCCTCCTCTTGTCTCGCTCTGGCGAGAGAGGAGGAGGGTGCAGGGGGTGGCGGTTCCGGGGCCTGGAGCCCGGCCCTGTCGTCGGCAGGGCAATTCGGAGCAGCCTGGCAAGATAAGCCAGTGGGCCCTCCCGCCTTGCGGCGGAAGGGCCCACCTTTCCCCCTCACCATTGACCCCTCGTTGGTGATTCTGTTTGTAGCCCAGGCGTCTTGCCTGAGAGATCCTGTCCAGCTCTCACGCTTTAGTTGGTGATTCCCGTCTTCCAGGAAACGCTGTCCACATACACCCAGCAGTTCTGGTTCGGCAGCATCGAGCCGAACGTCAACCGCGCCTTCATCTGGCCCGTGCCAGGCTGCATGAACCGGTTCGGATCGGCCGGGCTCACCGAAAACTCCTGATCGAAGCCGCCGAGCTGGCGCATATCTACGGTGGTCCAGGCGTTCGCCCAGTAGTCCCAAAGCTTGACTTGCGCCATCATCTGGCCGGTGGACCAGCCCTCCCACTGGAAGGTCAGCCTGCCCATCGAGGCGATCGTCGACGTGCCGGTGACCGTGAGCGAGGGCTGGATGCGGTCGGTGTTGGCGCCCATGATGGCCCGGAAGCCGAACCATACGTCATCGGAAGCCTGAAGGTCGCCCAGCGAGCTGGTAGTGCGGACCGCCGAGAGGCTGGATGCAACCGGCGCGAAGCCGTACTGGTCGTAACTCGCACCCAGAGCTGCGGCTGCATCGACGCGACCCCAACCCCAGTAAGTGTCATCCGGCCCGAGGCTCATGTGCTCGCAAGACTCCAGCAGAATCTGCTCGACCTGGCCCGCGGAGAGCCACGGGTTCGACGCCATGACGAGAGCGGCGACGCCCGCAGCGCAGGGCGCTGCGGCGCTCGTGCCGCTGAAAGAACCATAGGTTGAGTCGCCCGTCTTTGTGGTCGTCCAGAGCCCGACGCCCGGCGCGAATAGGTCCACGCCGCGGCCGAAGTTGCTCGAGGCTTCCTTTTGGTCGTTGGAATCCAGAGAGCCAACCACCGTGACCGTCAAATGGTCGAAGCCATAGAGGTCGGCGTTCTCGTTGCCGGCGGACCAAAAGAGCAGCGCGTTGCGCTGCCGAGCATAGTTGCCTGCGGCGCCCACCGCCGCGCTGGCCACGCCCGAATAGCTGACTGAGATGATGCGCGCGCCATTGTCGGCAGCCCACTTCACGCCCTGACAGATGGCATAGGTCGTGGTTGAGCCGTTCGAGTTGTTCGTCACGCGGACCGGCATCAGCTTCAAGTTCCAGCTAAGGCCGGAAACGCCCATGCCGTTGTTGCCCGCCGCCACGGCGATACCAGCAGACTTGGTTCCGTGCCCATTAATGTCGGAGACGTCGCCCCCAAGCCACTGCGGAAGGTTGCTGGCAGAGTTAAAGCCCGGAACCATGAGTGGCGCAAGGTCTTCGTGGCTCGAGCGCACACCGGTATCGCAGACCGCAACGGTCACCGACCCATTGCCCTGGAAATAGTCCCATGCCAGCGGTGCATGAACCTTGTTCAGGTGCCACTGGTTGTTGAAGAGCGGATCGTTCGGCGTCGAGGCGGGGTAGACGATCCAGTCCGGCTCGACGTATTCGAAGTTGCCCGTGCGGAGCAAAGCGTCGGCGGCGCTGGACTCGTTCATGCCGCGAGGCACCCGCACCAGAAAATCGTCGGTCTCGGCGCTGTGCGCCACCGTGTAGGGTGCGATCATCTGGATCGCCGCCTGGCGGTTGGCCTGGAGGTACTGGACTCCGCGGTTGGTGCGGACCGCCGCAACGTCCTGTTTCGGGTGGGCGATGAGGCGTCCCGAAAACTCCCGCACGCCTTTGATCGCCTGGAACGGCTGATCCAGTCCGTTTTCTGCCAATGATAATGATGCAAGCGCTGCTGCGCAGCCAAGCCAGAGTATCCGCATATGAGCACCTTCCAAATGGGCTTTTCCACTTAGAATCTCGGTTTTTCACTGGCACCCTGTCAGGGATGCGGTTACTGGTTATTTTTGGGGCGAAATGTGGAATGGGGCCCCGGTTCTTGAGCCCCTCCTTGTTTTGGTATGTGGATGGGCAAGGGGTTTGAAGCCACCTCCTCGTTTTGGTTCGCAAATACGGAGGGGGTTGGGGGGTGGAGACATAACTCCGAGTCCCTTTATCCGTTGTCCCCCTGTCCCTGCGCCCTGATATACTCTCCAGTCAAGAATCCCAGGAGAACGATGATGTCTCACGATCCGTTTCCCATCCGCCGCATCGACCATATCCGACACTATGTGGGCAACGCCCGCCAGTCGGCTTACTTCTATCAGCACACCTTCGGGTTCCACATCACCGGCTATCACGGCCTGGAAACCGGCCTGAAGCACGAGGTGGACTACCTGCTGGAACAGAACGACGTGCGCCTGCTCTTTACGGCGCCGGTCCGCCCCGGCCACCCGATCGCCGAAAAGCTGGCGATCCACGGCGATTTTGTGCAGGATATCGCTTTTGAGGTTGACGACGTCGATTGGTCGTGGAAAGCGGCCACCGATCGCGGCGCGGAGTCTTGGCGCGAGCCCTATTGGCTGGAGGACGACAACGGCAAGGTGCGCATCGCCAGCATCAAGACCTATGGCGACACGGTGCACACGCTTATCAATCGCGACAAGTTCAGCGGCCACTTCTTGCCTAAAATGAAGCAGGTGGACCGGCCCGGCGACCCCATCGGCCTGATCGAAGTGGACCACTGCGTGGGCAACGTCGAGCTGGGGAAGATGAATACGTGGGTGAAATGGTACGAGGACGTGCTCGGCTTTAAGAACCTGATCAGCTTCGACGACAAGGACATTTCGACCGAGTACACGGCGCTGATGTCGAAAGTGATGGCCAACGGCAACATGCGCGTGAAGTTCCCGATCAACGAGCCGGCCCAGGGCAAAAAGAAGAGCCAGATCGACGAGTATCTCGAGTTCTTCGGGGGCCCCGGCTGCCAGCATGTGGCGCTTCGCACCGATGACATCATCTACACGGTTTCGAGGCTCATGGCGCGCGGAATCCAGTTCCTGCCTGTACCCAAGACCTATTACGACATGCTGCCGGATCGGGTTGGGAGGATCGACGAGGACATCGACGTGCTCGCGGAACTTGGGGTTTTGGTGGACCGCGACGACGAGGGGTACCTGCTGCAGATCTTCACGAAGCCGATCACGGACCGCCCGACGCTGTTTTACGAGATCATCCACCGCAAGGGCGCGAAGAGCTTTGGCAAGGGCAACTTCAAAGCCCTTTTTGAGAGCATTGAGCGCGAGCAAGCCCTCCGCGGGACGCTGTAGGGCCCGCCGCGCTCAAGCGACCTTCGCGCGTTTTGGGAGTGCGCGGGTCTGGCTTAAGCCCTTATCTTCCTGCGGAGACAAAGGAAGCCAAGTGCAAGTGCCGCAAACGTCGCTGGCTCCGGCACGGGCCCGGTGAAGCTGATATCGTCCAGCACAAAGTCATTGCCATCGCCAAAGCTGACCAGATCGTAGACGTAGAGTTCGGCCGATGTCGTGGTAGCGACCCAGGTGCCTGAGACCTCGTTCCATAGGCCCGTGGTTGCTGACAATGCCTCGGCCACCACCATGTCTCCGTTGACCATCAGCTTGAGCGACGCTGGATGGAATGAATAAGCGGACGCTCCCCAAACGGTGTAGGTGTAGGTCTCGCCTAGTTGCAGCCCTGAGACACTCTGATGCCAGACCTCATCTCCGGAAGACAGCGAGCCATTGGCGATGAACATATGGCCGAATCCCGACGTGTGGTCTCCAAAAGACGCCCAAGCGGTGTGGTTGTCGACCGGATCGTCGTCCACGGTGTAGGTTCCTGCACTGTGAAGGTCGTCCAGATTGGCGTCATGGAACACGTAGTCCGACGAGAAGAGAACGTTGCCGCTTTCGAAGCTCCCATTGGAAACGAAGTCTGCTGCATCGGCCAAGGTGGCCGCTGCAAACATCGCGGTAAGTGCAATCAAGGTTCTCATCTGATTCTCCTTTGTCATCCGGGCCGCACCGGGCGGATGAAATACGTGACCCAGTGGGCATGTGTATATAGTTGTCTGCGAGCATTGCATTTGTGACACTTTGGCGGAGCCAATCGACAGAAGGCCAGAACCTGGTACCACCCGTTACCCTCGCGGCCGGATCACCGGCACCAATCTCCAGCTCCATCTCCACCCCTGGCTCCGCCTTGGCTTGTGTCGGACAGTGCCAGGGATGTCGATGGGCTGCTAGCGGCTCTCTGCCAGCCGTTCCAACGGGAACGGCGGCATCGCAAGTGGCCGTACAGCGATGCTCATCAGGAGCGTCGGGTTGTCGTCCGCTGCAATCCGGTTGCTGCTGAGCGCGCCGCACTCCCGGCAGCGGTGCACGATGGCCCATTCGCCACCCTTGCGCACCCAGACGGAGATCGGTTCCATGATCGCGCCGCAAGTGGCGTCGCGATCTCCAGGAACGTCGTCGAGGTGAACGCTGTGCATGCAGTTCGGGCAGTGGTTTCGGTGGCGGCTTCCCGCGCCGTCCCAAGCGGCGAAAGCGCCGCATTGACGGCAGGTGAAGCCGTCGATCAGGTCTTGATGCCCCGCTCCTTTCAGGCGGGTCATCCAGATGTCGAGTGGGGCGGATTCGCCGCCCTCCTTTCGCTCGCGGTGACGGAGCTTGGCCGCGCGCTTTCGCAGCCGGCGCAGCTCGTCAGGCGAGTTGGTGCTGTGGTTCTTCTTTGTCTTCAATGGGTTTCCAAATGCGTCGGTCCGTCAGGCACGCGTGAAGGCGCGCAGTGGATGAGGGATGGCGCATGGCCGCTCTTCGGCGGCGATGGAACCCGGGAATGCCGGGCGCGGATCAGGCCGCGACGAAGAGGGGCATGCAATCGAAGACGGCAAGAACTGCTTTAGACATAGACATGCTTCCTCCAGGTTTTTCGACTCGTTTGAGACGACGGGGAGGACTATACCCGGTTCGTCCGAGCGAGATAGGTCCAAAAGGACCCTTTTGCCTCAGACGTTCACTCGGCGCAAGCGGTCCTGCAGCCCCTGCCTCAGGTACAAAGGGCCATGCTGGGCCTCTACCTCGCTATGGCCTCTACGCCCTTCCAGCCCCAAGCCAATCGCTACCCAGACCCCCGCTCCGACCTCGTTCTGAAGGCGCCGATCGAGCGTTGGGACGAGGGTATCCCTCTGGGTAACGGCATGATGGGGCTGCTTCTCTGGGGAGGCGGCAACAAGATCAACGTATCTTTGGATCGAGGCGATCTTTGGGACCAGCGCACGCCAGACACCCTCAAGGATCCAGGCTGGACCTACGCCAATATGCAGAAGCTGGTGGCGGCCAAGAACCACGCGGAGCTGGTGCGCCTGTTCGATGCGCCCTACGACAACATCCCCTACCCCACCAAGCTGCCGGCGGGAAGGGTGGAACTCGAACTGCAAGAGGATTTTCAGGCGAGCCAATTCGGATTGGACCTCTCGAAGGGGCTAGGAAGCGTGGAGGGGGGAGCTGTCGGGAGCTTGACGGCATTCGTGTGCGCCGGCGAGCCGGTGGCGATCCTTGCCGTTCCCTGCCCAGGATCGGCCCGCTTGATTCCACCGGCGGGTGTGGCGAGTTTGGGCTACGCGCAGGCCAAGTGGGGAGCGGAAGGAGCGCTTCAGTGGTATGTCCAAGAGGCCGCCCAAGGCTTCAAATATTGCGTCATGCTCGGCGCCGTCGCCGAAGGCAACGCGGGCATGCTTGTGGCGACGATCGCTACCAGCGCCGAGTCCAAAGACCCCGTTGCGCTCGCCCGGAAGAGGGTTGAAGCGGGCCTCAAAGAGGGCTATTTCAAACGATTGGAGGCCAGTGAGACATGGTGGCGCAGGTTCTGGGCCACCTCGTCGGTCCAAATCCCTGACCCCAAGCTCCAGAAGCACTACGACTTCGTGAAGTACCTGTACGGCGCGGGCTCCCGGAAAGGCGCGCCGCCCATGCCGCTTCAAGGGGTATGGACCGCTGACGAGGGCGGGCTGCCGCCCTGGAAGGGCGACTACCACAACGACCTGAACACCCAGATGACCTACCTTGCCTACCACTCCGCGGGGCTGAGGGAGTCGGGCGAGGCGTGGCTGGACTTTCTCTGGAAGCTCCTGCCGGAATTCAAGCGGTTCGCGAAGAGCTTTTATGGCGTCGAAGGCGCGGTCGTGCCGGGCGTCATGACCCTCGACGGCAAACCGATGGGCGGCTGGGGGATGTACTCGCTCTCGCCGACCAACGGCGCGTGGGTCGCGCAGAGCTTCTATCTGCACTGGCGCACCACGATGGACCACAAGTTCCTGAAAGAGCGGGCGTACCCATGGTGCAAGGAGATCGGTACTGCGTTAATGGGCCTATTGAAGCCCGACAAGAACGGCGAGCTAAAGCTGCCGCTTTCAAGCTCACCGGAAATTCACGACAACTCGCTGGCGGCTTGGCTCAAGCCCAATTCGAACTACGATCAGGCTCTGATGATGTGGCTCTTCGAGGCGCTCGCGTCGATGGCGGAGGAACTCAAGCTCAGCACCGAAGCCGACGGATGGCATCGAGCCGCCGCCGGGCTGGGTGGGTTCTACCACGATAGCGACGGCAGCCTGACCTTTGCTCGCGGCGAGCCGTTCAACGAATCGCATCGGCATTTCTCCCACGCGATGGCCATCCATCCGCTGGGGATTTTCAGCGCGGACGATCCGAAAGGAAAGGCAATCGTCAACGGCACGATCGACGACATCCTCAAGCAGGGCACAGCCTGGTGGTGCGGCTACAGCTTCTCCTGGATGGCGTGCATGCTCGCCCAAGCCCACCGCGCGGAGGAAGCGCTGAAGTACCTGAAGGACTACGAGCGCGCGTTCATCCTTCGCAACGGCTTCCATGCCAATGGCGACCAGACCAAATCGGGCCTGAGCAACTTCACTTACCGGCCGTTCACGCTTGAAGGCAACTTCCTGGCGATGCAGGCCGTTCAGCTCATGCTGCTGCAGAGCGACGGCGGCACGGTCAACGTATTCCCAGCGGTCGCCAAGGAATGGCAGGACTGTGAGTTCCACGACCTGCGCGCCGAGGGAGGGTTCAAGGTCTCGGCCAAGCGCCAGCACGGCATCACGGTGTGGGTGAAGGTCGAATATGCCCCTGTGGGGCAGACTCTCCAGTCTGCCTCCTCTGGAACCCTTACTCTCCGGGACCCCTTTGGCGGCCAATCACCCACCTGGAACCGCAAAGACGTCAAGCTCGACGGTCCAGATTACGTGGTCACGCTCAAGAAGGGCCAGGTCTTGGAGGGAAGGGCAAGCCCGGAAGATCCGCGACTTCTATTCCCAAACCCTCACGACCAAACACGCCCCCGGCTTCAACGTCGCATATAGCCCAGTGGAGATCGTCCGAATGTCCTTCTGCCGCCACAGGTCCCGGACCCGGAGCTTCTTCCCGCTCAAGTAGCCCAACTCCTTCCACGTCGCGGAGACGGTCCGCTCCACTTCCCCAAAGTTGAACAGCCCGATCGCCGTCGAGCCGTCGGCCAGCGGCTTCTGCAGCACCCACTCTTCGTCGGTCGCGCGCAAGACCTTGGCCTGCCTGCCCAACGGGTCCTGATCGACGGAGATCATCTCGGCGTTGCAGAGCACGCTCAATGTGAACGGGTCCAGCCGCTCCATGTCCCCCGAGAAGATCAGCGGCGCCGCCATCAGGCACCACATGCCCATGTAGCTGTACTGCTCGGCAGGGGGGATCGTGCACTTGCGGCGTCCCAGCGGCGAGCTGTCCCCGATCCATCCGATCAGCAGATAGTCGGGGTCGTTCCAGTGGCCCGGTTTCGCGTAGGGCCAGAGCCTCGCATTGGCGAACGCCACATCTCGCCAGGAGCTCATGTTGCCGAGGTCTCCGGTCGTGCGCCAGCAGTTGCCACGGGTCTCCGCGCCCCACTTCCAAACGTCTCCCATGCCGTATTGGCACAGGTTGTAGACCACGTCGCGATCGAGGCCCTTCAGGATCTCGCCCATCTGGGCGTAGGGCTTCTTCAGGCGTTCGATGCCCGTGCCGGTGGCCACGTTCTCATAGCTGCACCAGTCGTATTTCAGGAAGTCGAAGCCCCATCGAGCAAAGGTCTCGGTGTCTTGGCGTTCGTGCTGCCAGGCCCCCGTGAAGCCCGCGCAGGTCCAAGGTCCCGGCGAGGTGTAGATGCCCGCAAGCAGGCCCTTCGAGTGAATGTAGCTTGTCAAGGCGGGCATGTCGGGGAACTTGTCGTTGCAGAGCACCGTGCCGCTCTCATCGCGCAGGGGCGCTTCGCGCTGCGTCCTTGGCCAGCAGTCGTCGATGTTCACGTATTGATAGCCGAAGTCCGCCATGCCGCTCTTGACCATCGCATCGGCGGCGGCGCGCATCGCCTTATCGGTCACCCGTCCGTAATGGATGTACCAGGAGTTCCAGCCCATCGGGGGCGTCAGCGCGAGCGTGTCTCCGACCTTCAGGCTGAGCGACTTCTGGTCAAGTCCCTTCGCGTTCCGAGCCGACAAGCGCAGCCGGTAGGTCCCCTTTTGCGCGGGAGTCCTTCCTGAGAGGAATCCAGTGGAAGCGTCCAAGATGAGGCCTTTGGGAAGTCCCTGGGCCGAGAACCGCATGGGTCGTACGCCGGTCGCTGGAATTCGGTAGAGGAAGGGCTTTCCTGGCGTGCAGCCGATGACGGGCGCGGTGTTGAGGCGCGGGGACTTTGGGGGCGGCGGCGTGAGGATGACCTCCTTTTCATCTGGCTCCCCAAGGGCAGCGGGTCTGGCTCCACTGAAAGTGAAGGTGGGTTCGATGAAGTCCACGTGGTCGTAGTCGATGCCGTCGTTGGCGCCGGAGGCCACCAAGATGAAATCCTTGACGCCGCCGAGCTTCAGGTCAACCTGCGCGGGCGGCGCACCGCCCTTCAACGTGCCCGAGTCGAAGGCCACCTTGCCATCCAGGTAGACCCGAACGCGGATCGAACCACGCCCTTGGGTTTCGTCATCCACCCCGATGAGGCACCGAAACGAGGTCGCCTTGCCGTCCAGCCTCAGACGGAGCCGGGACGCGGCATGGGTGCCGATGCCGGCCGTGTAGACCTTGCCGCCAACGGTGAGCGGCTTGTCTTCGATCGAGCGTCCGACGCGGACCTTGCCCCAGCCCACGGTCATTTTGGAAAGGTCGAGATCGGAAAGGGAGCAAGTATCGATCGGCTGGAGGAGGGGGGCGACGAGCGCCAGTGTCAGGGCGACCATGCCCTCATGTTATCCGCCTGATGATCGCCAAGTCTTGCAGGAAATCTATACAAAAAAGAACGCCGAGCCGCTCAGCGGCTCGGCGTTTTCATGACGATTGGAAGTGACTAGGTCAGACCTTGACGCCCTTGCCGATTTTGACTTTGCTGGCGACCTTCTGGACGTTGCCCACAAACTCGCCCTTCTTGACCAAGGCTTCGCGTGCCTTACCTGCGGAGTCCTCGCAGCCGAAGTAAGCGTAGCCCTTGCCCACCACGAACAGCTTGAACTTGGCAAGTTCGTTGGCGTTGTTGCAGCAGCCGGGATCGCCGACCTTCATCGGCTTGGCGGCGGTGGACTTGCAGCACTCGTCGTCAGCCATCTGGGCCTTGGCGGCGTCCTTGCAGTCCGTGCACTCATCGCCTGCGGCCTTGGCCTTGGGGGTCGACTTGGCCTGAGCGGCCTTGGCTTCCTTTGCCTTGGGAGAGGGCGCCTTTTCGGCGCAGCAGTCGGCCTGCTGGGCTGCGGCGAACGCCATCAGGCTCATTGCAGCGACAAGAGTCATCAAGAACTTGGTCATAGTAAATTTGCTCCTCATCGAGAGAGATGATTGACAATACCACGAACACACTTCGCCCACCAGGGGTTCCAGAGACGATGTTTTTGTCAAGATTGAGGACCTGGCAAGATTGCCTTGTGCTTATCCCTTGATTGCGCCGGCGAGCATCGTTTCGTGGATCTTGTCGCGAAAGATCCAGTACACAATCAGCACCGGGGTCATGACGATCACTAGTCCCGCAAAGAGCGCGCCCCAGTCGGATTGGTAGTGCTGCACCTGCGCCAGGTCATAGATGCCGAGCGGCAGTGTGCGGTTTTCAGCGCCGGGCAGCAGAACCAGCGCCAGTCCAAATTCGTTCCAGAGCCCGATCGCGTTGAAGATCCCTACCACCACGATGCCGGGCCGGACCAGGGGGAACATGATCGACCAGAACGTGCGCGCGTGGCCGCAGCCGTCGATCTGGGCAGCCTCCATGAGATCGTTCGGCAATGCCTGGAAAAAACCGGTCATCACGAATACCGTGAACGAGAGCGAATAAGCGACGTATACAAGAACCAGTCCGTAAAGATTATCATAGAGATGCAGACTGTGCATCAGGAAGTACAGCGGCACGATCACCAGGAAATTGGGGAACATCATGCCGCCGAGGAAACCGCCAAACAGTACGCCCGAGCCTTTGAACCGATATTTGGCGAAAACGTAAGCCGCCATCGAGCCGATCGGAACCAGGATGACGAGCGTTCCCAGGCAGACCTTGAGCGAGTTGAAGAAGGCCCGCCCCAGACCCGCCTCGGTCCAGGCCGTCTGGTAGTTCGCCCACTTCAGTTGCTTGGGGAGCCCCCAAACGCTGGAAAAGACCTCGACGCTCTCTTTGAACGAGTCGAGAAGGATCCAAACCAGCGGCACGACGACCGCCAGCGCGAACAGAAGGAGCGCCACCTTGGACGTCACGTTCTTCATGCCCGGGCTCCCTCAGGGTTCTTTCTGAAGAGAAAGAGCAGCAGCCCGCTGATGCCCATCACGATGATGAAGTTGGCCACGGCGAGCGCGGTGGCGTAGCCGAACTGGAAGTTGGTGAAGCCTTGCTCGTAGAGGTAAGTCAGAAGGGTTTCGGTCGCTCGGTCCGGACCGCCACGGGTCATCAGGAAGGGCAGCGCAAAGATGTTCATCACGTTGATGGCCACATAGACGACTGCGACCTTGCGGATCGACCAAAGCAACGGCCAAGTGATCGTCCAGAACCTATAAAGCCCTTTCGCACCGTCGAGCTCGGCCGCCTCGTAGACCTCAGCGGCGATGCCGTTCAGTCCAGCAGAGAACAGCATCACGTAGAACCCGAGCGCGTACCAGATGAAGGCGATACCAACGGCCGGGAGAGCGAGCGACGCGTCGCCGAGCCAGCCGTGCTCGGGCGTCGGCGCATGGATCGCGTGGAGCCCGGCATCCACCAGCCCGAAGCTGGGGTTATAAAGAAACATCCACAGCACCGCCACGATGACCATCGAAATGACCTGGGGAAACAGATAGACCGAACGGAGAAGCTTGGAGATGCGCCCCTTGGTCTGCATTCCGTGGGCGAGCGCAATGCCGAGGAGGATCAGAGAACAGCCCGCGAAGCCCAGGAGCCAGAGGTTGTTTTTGAGCGCGCGCCAGAAGACATCGTCGTTCCAGAGGCGTTCAAAATTGTCCAATCCTACAAAGGTCTTCTTGGAGGAAACGCCGCGCCAACGGTACATTGAGAGCGCGAACGCCTGCGCCAACGGGTAGACGACGAATAGCCCATAAAACGCCACGGCTGGGGCGAGAAACGAGGCGATGAACAGGTTGCGTCGACGGATGTTCACGGGCAGGCGAGCTCAGAGCATTATGGCCCAGCGCCCGTCTGCGGATCACTCTGCGCCCCTCCCTTGGTTTTCGCCCTGAACGGACGAAGCCCCCTCCTCGTCTTCGCGCAGCGAAAATGAGGAGGGGGTTGGGGGTGGAGGCTGTCCGCCTCCCCTTACCTCTTCGCGGGCAAGAACTCAAGCGACCAGTGGTCGCGGCCCGAGCCGCCGTCCAACGAGAACTGCACCCAGTCGCCGTTACGGGCGTCCACATCCATCCAGCCGTCCCCCGTGCAGGCGCGGTCGCCGAATCCGCGGGTCACAGTCAGCCTGAGCCGTCCATTGACGTTGGTCCAGGTTCCCGAAACACGGTCGTTGCGATCGCCCCAAAAGGAGATCTCGAACCGACCATCGCGGTCGACCTTGACGTGGGCTCGCTTGAGCACGGCGAAGCCGCGATAGAACTCGTAGCGGCCGCGCGAGTCATGGGTCCGACTGATCGAGATGGGCCCGCGATAGGTTCTTGGGTCGTTGTATCGGTCCTCGTCATAGCGACCAGGCCTGTTGTTCGGGCGGCTGTCGAACCGGACGCCCTTGCGGGCGAATTCGAGCCGGAAGCGGTCTCGGCCAGAGGTTCCCGAGAGGCTCACCACGTCGAAGGTGTCTCCTCGGCCGAGCTCGACGTAGCCGGCGCC
The DNA here is from genome assembly GCA_016223145.1 of Armatimonadota bacterium. Taxonomy (NCBI): domain Bacteria; kingdom Bacillati; phylum Armatimonadota; species Armatimonadota bacterium. The sequence continues at coordinate 143,746 of JACRPN010000008.1, forward strand.
TTCGGCGCGCCGCCGGTTCATCTCGTCGATGCGCAGCCGCACGCGGTCTCGTCCGTCGTTGCGCCAAGTCCCTTCAAACGTAATCGTCTCATCGCGAAGTTGCTTGATCTGCATGGAGCCGTCGGAATGGAGAATCACCGATAGCCGGTCCACATCGATGGGCCTGCGGCCCTCGATTGTGATCCATCCCTTGCCGTCTTCCTTCGCGTTCATCTCGCGAATCCATGCCAGCGCGCTCCCAGCGGAAAGCAGCAGCGCGAGGGCTATGGCTGTTTTTGCCAAAGGCTGGTTGTGTCTCATCATGTTCACCTAATGGTTCGCCCTTCCCTGATCGTCTGATGGGCTGGACGGTGTGCATTTGCTTTGACGAACCGGGGCCCCATTTGGATCATTAGGTCCTAAAGAGGCCCGCTGATACAGCCCGACTGCTCGGGTTCCGTGCCGGCGTTGACAGTTCAGGGGCTCCACTCGGGATGAATGAAATCGGGTAGCCGCCGGTTCCGTGCCGGCGTTGGCAGTCTAGGAGCTTCACTCGGGATGAATGAATTCGGGTAGCCGCCGGTTCCGTGCCGGCGTTGACAGTTCAGGGGCTCCACGCCAGGTCCGCAGATTTTCCGCAAAGAGCGCAGAGGGGTGCTCATGGGCTCTGTGGACGTTCGCGTTAGGAGAGCTCCCAGGCGTCCTCAGGATCTGCTCTGCGTCCTCTGCGAGAGAGTCTCAAGACCGGAGTCCACGCAATGCCGCGATAAGAACGCCATAAGGACCGGCGCTGAGAGACCTAGACCTGCAATGAAACGGGTCATTTCGGCCCGCGCAACAACCGCAGGCCATTGAGGATGACCAGGACCGTCGATCCCTCATGCCCGACCACCGCCAAGGGCAGCATCAGGTTGTTGTGGCCGCCCGAAAGCTTTGCAAAGGCAAAGGTCCCAATGGCCAGGGTCAGGATCATCGCGGTCGAGAAGATCAGGTGTGCCTTGATGATGCCGCCGGTCATTCGGCCAAGCTTGACCAGCGATGGCAGTGACTCCAGCCGGTCGTGCATCAGCACGATGTCGGCGGCATTGAGCGCGACGTCGCTGCCCAGGCCCCCCATCGCGACGCCCACATGGCTGGCCGCGAGCACCGGAGCGTCGTTGACCCCGTCGCCGACCATCATCACCCGTCGGCCCTCCGCCATCATCTTCTCAACGATCTCGGCCTTCTCTTGGGGCATCAGCCCCGCATGAACGGCGTCCAGCGGCAAATCCGCGGCGACCGCGTCGGCAGTGTGCTGGGTGTCGCCGGTCACCATCGCCAGATGCTTGACGCCAAGGCTCCGCAGTTCCTGGAGCACCGCCTTGGCGGCCGGCCTGGGCTCGTCACGAAGCCCGAGTGCGGCGAGATTTCCGTCGTGTTCGAGCACAACGACGGTCAGGCCCATCTCATGCAGTTCCTCGATGTGAGGAATGAACTCCTTTGAGAGCCCGCCAGGCTGCGATTCGAAGAACCGGCGCTGGCCGATCTTGACCTTGTGCCCCTCGACTGTCGCCGTGACGCCAAGGCCAGGGTGAGCCGTTTGTTCGCTGGCCTCAGGGACCTCGATACCCGCCTCGCGCGCGGCATGAACGATGGCTTCGGCGACCGGGTGCGTGCTGTATTGCTCCGCAGAAGCTGCCACGCGAAGGGAGAACAGGGCTTGATCCGAGAAGCCGCCCTTGCCATGCCAGCACGCCTCCTCTTCCTTGCAGGCGCCGCCCCCACCCACCGTCGTGGCCGTCGGAGCGCATACGCAAATCTCGACCAGTTTGGGCCTTCCCAGGGTCAGAGTCCCGGTCTTGTCGATGGCGATGGCGTCGACCCGGGCCACTTCCTCGATGAACGCTCCGCCGCGTATCAAGAGCCCGTGCCGTGCGGCCCAAGCTAGGGCGCTGAGCGTACTCGCCGGCGTCGAGATGACCAGTGCGCAGGGGCTGAGCGCCACCAGGAGCGTGAGCGCCGCGTAGAGCGCATCGGATTGGGCCTGCCCAAGCCAGACGCGAACCAAGTATGAGAGAACAAAGGCGCCGATGACGAAGAACGTGTACCTCTGGCCGAACCAGTGGCTGATCCGCTCGCCGCTGGCCTTATGCTCCTGGGCCTCTTGCACCAGGTCCACGATCTTCTCTAGGGTGGTGTCCCCAAGAGCCGCCGTAACCGTGACGGTGATGATCCCGTCGAGGTTCTGAGTGCCCGCGAGAACGCGATCCCCGACGCTCCGGCTGACCGGTTCTGATTCCCCGGTCATAGCAGACTGGTTTACCGACGTAACGCCAGAAACAACCTCGCCGTCCACGGGGATCTGCTCGAACGCAGGCACTCGAACCACGTCCCCAACCTGGAGGTCTTTGACCGCGACGACTTCCTCACCGTCCGCACCCAAACGAATGGCGGAGTCTGGGCGAAGTTTGACCAGGCCCTCGATCGCCGACTTTGTGCGCGCCATCGCATAGGATTCAAGGGTGCTGGACAGGCTGAAGAGGAAGAGCAGGACGGCCGCTTCGATGACGTGCCCTACAGCCACAGAACCGATGGCGGCGAACACCATCAGGAAGTTCACGTCGATACTTCGGTCCTTCACCGACCCATAAGCTGCTTTGAGCGCGAAATAGGAGCCAAACGCCGCGCTGAGGTAAGGGAGGATGGAGTCCGGAAGGAAGATGGACGCCACCAGCGTCAGGCCGCAGAGGGAAGTCAACACGCTCTGCAGGTTCTTCAGCCAGCCCATCATCCAGAAGGTGGCACAAAGTTGTCGGGTCGGTCAAGTTGGGGTGGGGTTCCATCTTTGGAGCACCGCCGCTTCTCTCGCATAATGACCTTGGGGCAAGAACCCCCTGAGGACGAGCGATGGAGAGAATGAACCCGGAAGAACTGAATTCAGGTTCGTTTCCGCGCGCCTTCAGGGGATACGATCGCGCTTCCGTAGACGCGCTTCTGGCCCGCGCTTCCGCCGAGTATTCGGTGCTAGTACGGGATTTAGCCCAGCTAAACGACCGGGTTTTGGAGCTTGAGGCCGGCCTCGCCGCCTACCGAGCAAGGGAGGAGAGCATCTCGGCGGCCATCGTCAGCGCCCAGCAGACCGCAGAGTCCATTCACGAGCAAGCCAAGCGTCAAGCTCAGGCGATCTTGGAGGACGCACGAAAGAGGGCCGAAGAACAGGAAGCTCGCCTGCAGAAGCGCTTGAACGAGCTTCGCTGGGAATACGAGAAGCTCTCCATCCAGCAGCGGAACTGCGTCGAGAGCTTCCGGTCGCTTCTCGAAGACCACTTGGAATCTCTGGCCGGCGACCCGCGGGCGAAGCCTCCTCCACAGCCGACGAACGGCGCCGCCGCGCTATTGGCAAAGGCCCCCGAGCCGGACCTGCCAACCGAAGCGGTGAAGCCCGAGCCAGACGCGGTCCCCGAGGTCGGGCTCGCCCCGGAAGGGGAGCCGGCAGAATAGAATGGCCAAGTCCGAACCTAACGAGGCGTCGCTCAACGTGAAGGTGGCCCCTCGTGCCTCCAGAACCCAAGTGTCCCTTCAGCCCGATGGTTCTGTCAAAGTGTGGGTCACCGCGCCGCCTGCCGACGGGCAAGCCAACGAAGCCGTCATCGAGGCTCTTTCAAGAGCGCTTTCGACGGCAAAATCGAACCTGGAGATCACGCGCGGGCATTCAGGCAGGGACAAAATCGTGAAGGTCTTGGGGTTGTCCGCCGCAGAGGTCCAGCGGCGGCTCTCGGACTAGGGTCAAAGGTACACTTCGCCCCACATGAAGGTTGCCGTACTCCCGTTCAACGCTGCCGAAGGCGCGCGTCCCGCGCTTGGCCGGCAGTTTGTCAATTTTGCCTGCGACACCATCCGTACGGCCACCGGGACCGAGGAAATCCACCCCGTCAGCTTTCTCACGCAGATCGAGGGTGAGGACGGCGCGCGAGCGGCCTATGTGAACATCGCCGACACGCTCCTGGAGGGCGATTGGCTGAAGCAGATGTTCGATCAGTCGGACGTCTCGCGCATCGTGGACGGGATGATCTCCACCAGGGACGCGGGCTACGAGCTTCGCCTGAGGGTCCACGATCGGGGCGTCGATGAGCCTAGAAGTGACCGCACCGTGCCGTTCGAAGCCTCCGGGGTCTTCGACGTTCTGCGCGACGTGCTGAACACCATCGCCGGCGCAGCCGAAATCGAGCTTCCCGCCGAGCTGAAGACCGACCTCGACTTCGGCACCGACAGCGGCGACGTGTTTCTCAAGTTCCTTGAGGGCTACGACGCTTTGCTCTACATCCAGCAGACTCAAGGGCGCGTGGCCAGGGAGTTCGATCCGCAGCCTGCGATCGACTTGCTTCTCGAAGCCTCCCAAGCCGATCCCGACTTCCTGGGCTCCTATGAGGCGCTCATCCAGCTCTGCCGCCTGTGCGCACAGCATCGGATGGGCAAGTTCGAGCTGATCGAGGAGTCTCTGAAGAAGGCGGTCGCGCTCGCGAGCGACGATTTTCGGGCTCACTTCGCGCTCGGCGAGGTCTACCAGTCCGTCAACGATGCGAACCGCGCCGCCGATGCCTATGAGAAAGCTGTCCAGCTTTCGCCCGAGGAGCCCGCGCTTTACACTCGGCTCGGCATGGCGCAGATGGCGCTGAACATGCCCGTCAACGCCGAGCGCAACTTCCGCAAGGCCGTTGAGATGGAGGGCGAGGACAAACCGACGCTTGATTATCTGGCGATGGTGCTCGCCCAAACCAACCGCGCCCACGATATCCCCAACCTCTGGAAGGAGCAGCTTGAGCGAAGGCCGGAGGACGCGCAATCCCACGCCAAATATGCGATGAGCCTGATGCAGGCCGGACGCAAGGAGGATGGCGAGAAAGCGTTCGAGGAGGCACTGACGAGGGCCTCGGACCCGACGTTGGTCAAGCGCTACTATGCACCGCACCTCGTCGAAAAGGGCGACCTGGACCGGGCGATGGACTTCTATGAGGACTGTTTGGACGTCGTCGCCACTGATGTGCCGCTGCTGCTGGAATACGCCCAAACCCTCCAGAAGGCCGGCCGGGATTTCGAGATTCCCAAGGTCTTGCGCGATGCGCTCGCCTGCAATCCGGACCCCGACACCCGCGCGAACATCCTGGCCTGGCTGATCGAGATCGAGCAGCCCAAACGGGTCGAGGCCGTGGAGATGGCGCGGAAGAAGATGGATGAGGGCGACTTTGCGGGCGCGCTCGGGCTCATTAAGCCCATGCGAAACTGGCTGGCGGATTACTGGAAGATGTGGTTCCTGATGTCGGCGGCGTGCAACCGGTTGGCCCTGCAATCCGCCGGATCGGACGATGCCGGTGAGCACGCGCGAGAGGCGGAAGAGGCCGCGATGAAGCTACTCGACCTCTTCCCGGGCTTCGAACCAGGGTATGCCGAAGCCTGCACCGCGATGCACTCTCAGTCGCGGAACGAGGAAGCGTACAACCTGATGCGCTTCGCGGCCCAGAAGCACCCGCAGTCCCCGACGATCTTCGCTCAACTGGCGCTCGCGGCGCACTGGAATGGCAACCGGGAGGAAGCGATCGGACTGAAGCGTCAGCTTCGGGAGGCGCTGGGCCCGAACGAAGAGCTCGAGAACGCGTTGGCCGAGATTCCAGATTGATGGAAACCAAGGATGTCACGATCATCGGCGGAGGCCCAGTCGGGCTCTTCGCCGCCTTCTATGCGGGCATGCGCGGGCTCAGCGTACGCATCGTGGACAGCCTCCCCGAACTGGGAGGCCAGTTGACGGCGCTGTATCCGGAGAAGTACGTCTTCGATATGCCCGGCTTTCCGAAGGTCCTCGCCAAAGACCTCGCCGCAGGTATGGCGCAGCAGGGCCGGTCGTTTCATCCGGAAGTCCTGCTCGAAGAAACCGTTCGCAGGCTCTCTGCCAATGAGGACGGCTACATTCTGACGACGGCTTCTGGCCAAGAACTGGGCACGCGTACGCTCATCATCGCGGCTGGCGCAGGCGCCTTCACCCCTACCAAGGTCGGCGTGGACCGTGAGGAGCACTTCGAGGGCCGTGGGCTGACTTATGGGGTGCGCGACAAAGCCTCACTCGAAGGCAAAGTCGTGGCCATCGTCGGCGGAGGCGATAGCGCGTTCGACTGGTGCCTCAATCTCCTCGGGCACGCCAAGTCGATTACCCTGGTCCACCGGCGCGACGTGTTCCGCGCGCTGGAGGACAGCGTCGAAAAGGTCCAGGCTTCCGATGTGGCGATGAAGCTCTGGAGCGTGATCACGGAGCTTCACGGCGAAGACCGCCTGGAGGCGGTGACAGTTCAAAACAAGCAGTCCGGTGAAACTGAAAGACTGCCCCTCGATGCCCTCGTGGTCACCATCGGATTCAAGTCCTCGCTCGGACCCATCTTGGACTGGGGCCTGGAGCTTGAGAAGCAGCAGATCAAGGTGAGCCCCATCACGAAGGAGACCAACTTGCCGGGGGTGTTCGCGGTAGGGGATGTCTGCACCTATGAAGGCAAGCTGAAGCTGATTGCGACGGGTGTCGGCGAGGCGGTTTCGGCGGTCTGCCACGCCAAGCAGAGGCTCGATCCCTCCGCCAAGCTCTTTCCGGGCCATAGCTCAGATATGGAGCTTGGGCTGTAGCTTGGATGGGGAGTGAGGGGATGAAGAGAGGAGGGGACGAGCCAAGGGTTTTTGACCCAGGAATAGCCAGTAGCCGGTGTATTCGCTCCTCATCCCTTCATCCCATTATCGCCTCACGAGGGCAAGTCCCAAACATGTCGCAACCCAGACCTGTCTGGGGCCGTAATTCCCCTCCGGGCTCCGCATGATATAATGCCGACGGCATTGCGGTAGCCGTTTCGCATCCAGGTGTAACGAATGAAAAGATTCTGGCGCTGGCTCACGGGCCTCTTCCACAAGACGATGGATCGGTTGGAGGACCCGGACATCATGCTCGATCAGGCGAAGCGTGAGATGCAAGAGGGCCTCATCGCCAACCGTGAACGGGCCGTCCAGGCCATCGCCCAAAAGAACAAGCTGCAATACGAACTGGACATGGCGCAGAAGCGCTCGGTCGAGCTTGAAAAGAAGGCCATCATGGCCCTGCAACAGGGCAACCGAGACCTCGCCCGCCAGTTTGTGCGTGAAAAGGCCGGCAACGATTCGGTTCTTGGCAACCTGCAAACCTCCTATGACCAGGCCTGTCAGGCCGTGGAGGCCGTCAAGGTGGCAGTCAAGCGGCAAGAGGAAGAGGTTCGTCGCAAGACCGCCGAGGCCCTGGCACTCAAGGCCCAATGGAAGCAGGCTCAGATTCAAAGCTCGATCACCAAAGCGCTGGAAGGCCTGACCTTCGAGAACCAGTTCGAGACGTTCGGCGCTGCGGCCGAGAAGATTCGCGATGCCCAAGCCGAGGCTGCCGCGCGGCAAGAGATGTTCGGTTCCAGCCTTCAGGGCAAGATCATGGCGATGGAAGACCAAGCCATGGACTACGAGGCCGAAGAGCAATTGCAGGCGCTGGAAGCCAAGGTGGCTGCCAAGAACCAGCCGGCGGCCCAGGCACAGGAGCAGGTCGCAGAACAAACGGTTTCCGTGGGAGAGGGTGGCGCGCCCCCTGTGGATGGCGCTCCGGCCGCGCCCGAAGTGGCCGAGTCGGACCTCGACAGGCAGCTCCAGGAGCTTGAGAAGCGCATGAAGCCGGGCGGCTGAGGTGCTCGTCCAGCTGAATTAGGACATATAAGGCTTATAGGACCGATAGGTCTTGTAGGGGTGCAAGCCTAACAGGCCTTATTCAACTCCTGTACAATCCACTCCATGACGATTACAGGAGTGGGTACCGCCATATGTCAGGTGGAGGACATGGACCGTTCTGTCGCGTTCTATCGCGACCTGCTCGGCTTGAGGGCCGAATATGTGACTCCCTATTGGTCCAGCGTGTTTGCGGGCTCGTTTCGCATCGGGCTGCATCCTGCGTTCGAGGGTTCGACTTTGCCGTTTGCGGAGCCGGGCAAAGGCTGGACCGTGGTGCTCTCAGTGGACGACATCGCCGGCTTGCGGGCGAAGCTCGAAGCTGCTGGAGTTTCGATTCGAGGCGACTACCACGACACGCCCGGCGGAGTGATCCTCAACTTCGTCGATCCAGACGGGCACAACTTGCAGGCCATGCAGGAAGGGGCGAAGGCCGCGGAGCTGAAGTGAAGGGATGAGGTGGTGAAGAGATGATGGGATGATGGGAATGTCTCCACCCCCAACCCCCTCCTTCCCGACACGTCGGGACTCGGAAGCATTTACGAACCAAAACGAGGAGGGGGCTCCGGAATCGCGCGTCGCCTCTCACCTTGCGCCTCTCGCCTCATCTCCCCTCCCTGTCACCTCATCCCCTCCCCTCATCTTTCAAAATCCCTGGGCCATAGGGATAATCTGGGACTTACCGGCGTTCCATAATAGAAGAAGGCATCTCATGCTGTCGCTCATTCCTGCCGTTTTGCTGCTGATCTTGCAGGGGCCCGCGGGCCTCGAGCAATCGCGCTTTGACGGCAAGCTCGCCGAAGCGCTGCGAGTTTGGGCGGCGAAGCACTCCGTGCGCGCGCCTTCGTGTCTGTCCGAGCTTGTTGAGCAAGGCGGCCCAGAACTCGAATCTCTCCTCCAAATCGGGCAGGAATCGCCCGAATTCTCACGCTTCCTGGCCGAGGTCTTTCAGTTCGTGGCTTGCGAGGCGAGGCCCCTGGACACGCCCGATGCCCCCATCGTTCAGCGCAGCGCCCCGCCACCTTTCGAGCGTTGCCAAGGCGAGCCCTCACAAGGCTTCCTGAAGTCCGGCCGCACCCGCGACGGCCCCTCGGCTTAGCCCTAAAAAGGGCTTCAAGGACGTTCACGCGGCGCTTCGTCCGCGCCCAATGCGGCTGGGATGCCGCCCCATCCGGAACCTAGGTTCCAACCCCGATTTCAAGGCATTGCCATGGTTCAATATCTGCGAAAAATGTTTGATACATCCAAGAAGGATGTAGAGGCGTTGTATCCGGTCGTCGATCAGATCAATGCGTTCGAGCCCGCCTTGGAGGGGCTCACCGACGATCAGCTCAGGGCCAAGACCGACGAGTTTCGGGACCGCCTCAAATCCGGCGCGACCCTAGACGACATCCTTCCTGAAGCTTTTGCCGCCGTTCGCGAAGCCAGCAAGCGCACCCTCGGCATGAGGCACTTCGACGTCCAGATGATGGGCGGCATCGTGCTGCACAACGGCCGCATCTCTGAGATGAAGACTGGTGAAGGCAAGACCCTCGTCGCCACGCTCGCAATGTATCTGAACGCCATCGATGGCCAGGGCTCGCACCTTGTCACGGTCAACGACTACCTCGCCCGACGCGACGCCGTCTGGATGGGCCCGATCTACCATGCCCTGGGCCTCACCGTTGGCATCATCCAGGGCCAAAGCGAGGATTCCGACGAACTCGGCGGCAGCTACCTTTATACGCCCGGCGCCGACGTGGCGGGCGACCCGCGCTACGTCAACCTCGTGCCGTGCGAGCGCCGCCAGGCCTATCTCTGCGACATCGTCTACGGCACCAACCACGAGTACGGATTCGACTATCTGCGCGACAACATGGCGTTCCAGAAGGAGCATCTCGTGATGCGCCAGCTCAACTTCGCCATCGTCGACGAGGTGGACTCGATCCTGATCGACGAAGCCCGAACGCCCCACATCATCAGCGGCCCCTCGAACGACGACGTCAGCTACTACAAGATGATCGATGAAGTGGTCAAGAAGCTGCAGCCGGAGATTCACTTTACGGCGCAGAAGAAGGACCACCAGGTCTCCATGACCGAAGAGGGCATGGACTACGTGGAAGAGCTGATGGACGTGGACAACATGGCCAACGACCCCAAGCTCATGCACCACGTGAACGCGGGCGTGAAGGCCTATGCGCTCTTCGATAAGGACGTGGACTACGTCGTACGCGGAAGGGAAGTGGTGCTCGTGGACGACAACACCGGCCGCCTGATGTTCGGCCGCCGGCTGTCGGACGGCCTGCACCAGGCGCTCGAAGCGAAAGAGGGTGTTCCCGTTCAACGAGAGAGCCAAACCGTCGCGGTCATCACCTTCCAGAACCTATTCCGCCTCTACGACAAGCTCGCCGGCATGACCGGTACCGCCAAGACGGAAGAGGACGAGTTTCGAAAGATCTATGGCCTGGACGTGGTCACCATCCCCACGCACCGCGACATGATCCGAACGGACCACCCGGACATCATTTACAAGACGCTCGAAGCCAAGTTCCGGGGCATTGCCTGGGAGATCATGCGGCTGTTCGTCAAGCAGCAGCCGGTGCTCGTGGGCACGCGCTCGATCGAGATGTCGGAACGCGTTTCGGCCCGGCTGACCAGCGAAATGCTGCAAAAGATGGTGCTCGCTTCCAAGCTGCGCTGGCATTCCGAGGTCAAGAAGGACATGCCGAAAGACCTCAAGACGGATGCGGCCAAGCTGATCGAGCAAGACCTTGATGCGGTTTCGGTTAAGGAGTTTGGCGCGATCCTGGTCAAGATGGGCCAGAGCGGCGACCCTCTATCCGCCGAGGTCATGGATTGGGCGCTGAAAGAGTTCGAGCTCACCTCGGACAACAAGGAGTATTGGGACGAGGCGATCAGAAAGGGCATCCCGCACAGCGTTTTGAACGCGAAGTTCCACGAGAGGGAGGCGTTGGTCATCGCCGAAGCGGGCCGGAAGGGCCAGATTACGATCGCCACCAACATGGCAGGTCGAGGCGTAGACATTCTGCTGGGTGGGCGCATCTTCGACGAGCAGATCGACCTCGCTCGCAAATCGAAGGGCGACGTCGAACTCGAATCGGGCGCCGGTGGCGGGTTCCGACGTGGCGGCAACACCGAGCGCGCAGCCCCCCCGCTTCCCCTGGATGACCAAGAGCGGCGAGGCCTCGCCGAAGAGGTCCGCAAGCTCGGCGGACTCTACATTCTGGGCACCGAGCGCCACGAGGCCAGGCGCATCGACAACCAGCTTCGCGGCCGATCGGGCCGTCAGGGCGACCCGGGCGAGAGTCGGTTCTTCGTATCGCTGGAAGACATGCTCTGGAAGATCTTCAACGCGAACATGCTCGAAAATCCGCTGCTGAAGGCTTGGCCGCCGATGGAGCAGGTGGACGCCAAGTTCCTATCCGGAATGATCCGCAAAACCCAAGAAAGGATCGAGCATCACTTCTTCGAGGCTCGAAAGCACGTGTTGGAGTACGACGACGTGCTGAACGCCCAGCGCGAGAAAATCTACTCGATGCGCCGCGACATCCTGATGGGCAAGCATGTGCGTGAAGACCTTCAGGGCTACATCGACCAGATGGTCGTCGACGTGGTGCACGGCTGCTTCACGTACGATGAGAATCAGGCGCGCCAAGCATTCGACTTCGACACGCTCTATTCGGAGCTCAACGAGCTTTTCCCACTCGTGGACTACGCAACCGTGGACGAGCTGAAGGAATTGGGGCCGGGCGACGCCTTGGACCGGCGTTGCATCGAACTGGCGCACCAGGCCTATGAAGACAAGGCCAACAGCCTTGGCGAAGACGTCATGGGCTGGTTAGAGCAGCACGTCATGCTTCGCGCTGTGAATGACAAGTGGATGGACCACCTGCAGATGGTGGACTACATTCGCGAGGGCATCGGCCTGCGCGGCTACGGCCAGGTGGACCCGCTGATCGCCTACAAGCGCGAGACGTTCGACCTCTTCGAGGGCACGCTCAGACAGATCAGGGAGCAGGCGGTTCGAATGATCTATCACGCGAACGTGCAGGTCAACCAAGAGCAGCCCCAACAGCCGCAGGAAGCTGCGCCGCAGATGCAACGCATCGACGATGCAGACCTCGCAGCCGGCGACGTGGCTCAAGCCATCACCGGATCTCGCAGCGTAGCCGCCGGTTCCATGCCGGCGACGAGCGGCGACCTTTCGCGGGTTGACTGGAAGAAGGTCGGCCGGAACGACCCTTGCCCCTGCGGCAGCGGAAAGAAGTTCAAGGCCTGTCACTACCACGAGATGCGGTCGCAGGGCATCATCTAGGGACCCTCGCGAACGCATGCCCCGGAGCCATTGGCTCCGGGGCATGCGTCTATTGGAGGTTCCGAGCTTTAGGGCCGTTAGCCCACGGGCTTACTTGCGTCGTTTTCGGGCGAACGCAAGAACGCCAATGCCCAGCACCGCCAGGCTCCCCGGCTCAGGGACCGGCACGCAGATCGTGCCGAAGCAGAAGTTGTCCATCCAGGCGCCGTTCTGAGAGTTGCTGCCGCCGTTCCACTCGAAGTGCCAGGTCTCAGACTCCGGTTGAGGGATGATGTAGCCGTTACGGGTCTGGCGAATCCACCCACCGCCGATGTCAACCTGGCTATCGTCTGTGAAGACAATCTGCTCTCCGCCAGGAGTGGTCAGGTTTCCGCCAAATCCGGAGTTGCCGTCGACGTACCAGTCCACCTGAACCCAGAACAACTTTTTGCGATGGCTGTCTCGACTGTTCGGGATGAACAGGTCGAGATTTGCGGTTTCTCCAGGGGGCGCTCCAATCACACCTTGGTGGTTGGTGACCTGGTCTGCCCAGAAAATGCTGCCGCTCATGTTGGGAGTTCCGAACGGATTCCACAAGATGGACGCCACGTTGATCGACGTCGAGCTGTTGAACTCAAGGCAAAGCGCGGTGTCATCTGGGCCTTGCATGTTAAACCACGACGGAGGATTCACCTGAGCCACTGCGGATGACGCTGCGAAGAGCGCAGCTCCTATGCTCGCAATCAAGTTGATGCGTTTCATTTCACTCACTCCTTTTCAGGCTCATCGCCTGAAAGCGCACTACCTTGCGATGCGCCGCTGTCACCCCGATCGGCTCACTGCGTGCGGCGCACATGTAGCGCCCTCAACCTAGTAATTGTCCGTGGGGCGCGGAATTGTGACAATTTAGTAAAGATTGAGTCGGGTTGTGGCTCATAAGGCGGCGGCCCGAGGTCTTCCTCGGGCCGCCAGGGCCATCCTGCCTCCGCAGGGCTCTCGTTATCGTCGCTTTCGAAGGGCAAGGGCTGCCAGGCCCGCGAACGCCAGTAGCGTCGTCGGCTCGGGAACCACCAAGAGCTTGTCCTTGCTCATCAGGAATTCCTCGTTCGGACCGAGCTCGAAGACCCACTGGAACCCGAACGTCGCGTCTCCCACATGGAAGTTGTTCGCAGGGTTCAGCATGTATCCGGGAGTGCCCGTGATGTCGTTCCGAAGCCCTGCGAAGCCGCGAACTTCTTTGAAGGTCGCCGGTGGCGCCGTCACTACTTCAGCATTGATGGCGATGTTGCCATCCCATTGCTTGATAGCGTGATCGCCCATGATTTGAGCCGTGTCCGGCCCAATCGTCTGGTTGAGATCAAAGTCGTCGTACTCGATCAGGTCGAAGTAGGCGGTCTGCCCACTTACGTTTTGTACAAGGACGCTTTCAGCAAGGTCAGCCGTCAGGAGCCCTCCGGTCAAGTAGTAGCTGACCTCGATGTGCACTCCAAACCCATCGTAATAGAACACGGCGAGATTGGCCAGCGGATGGATGTACCCGGTGAACCCGAGATCGCCGAGCGAGTGAAACACGTCATTGGGGCTGGTACGGAAGAAGTACCGCTCCTCATAAAGGTGGTCCTTCCCGCCTAGCAGCCAGGTGTAGGCCATGCCTGCATCTGCACCGTTGTCGGCGAGTTCGACGGTGGATCCTGATGTGGCCAGGGTCACCACGGAAAGTGATTGGGCGGCGAGGACGCCGATGGCGGCCATCGTCGCGAATGACAGGCGCAATGCCCTCTTCATTTTTCTGCCTCCTTTTGGCCGAAGAAACCCGGTTGGAACGATCCAACCGAGCGGTGAAGCCCAAACGGCTTCGAGGTTCATCGTAATCCTAGAAAGGTCCAGCGATACTGCCAATAAAAGTACGGAATCTTGGGCATATAGAGATGCGGCCTGATCCTAGACTCGTGCCCATAGTCCACTCCTGGGACATGGTACTGAAGTACAGATTTCCAGTTGATAGCAGAGTCAGCCTAGCTTTCGCTTCAAGTACTCAACCAGGGTCTCCGAGATGCTCGGGTTCAGGGTGCCCGCCTGCCCCCAAGTCGACTGGCTGTCTCGCTGCGAGGTGGTCTTTCGGAACAGATGGTCCGAGCCTGTGAGCAACTTGAACTCGCCGGAGCCCGCCCGGCGAGCGTTCGCGGCTGCCGCAATGCGCTCGTGATCGTCCCTGCCGCAGAGGAAGTCGTTCTCGCAGTAGATCGCCAGCACGTCCGCGCTCACCCCCGCCCAGGCTTTGGGAAGGTTCGTCTGCGCGAGTTCGCGGAAGAAAGGGATGCCGACACCGGAGTAGGTCTCACCGTCGGGGATATTGCCGCGCTGCCAGGCGGCCATTTCCGGGTGCTTTTCGACCATTTCCTTGGCGCTCATGCCCTCGTTGAAGAGGTAGTGCACGGCCTTGATGGAATCGCGTTCTGCCTGATCAAGCTGCTCCGGCGCCATGCCGCCCAACTCCGCCTGACGGCGCGAGTTCTCAAGCATGTACTCGCCCCAGGTCTTGATAAGCGTGCCGGTTACGATCACCGCCTTCACCGGCTCCTCGGAGGCGACGATCGGGCCGAAGCAGCCGCCCATGCTGTGGCCGAAAATGGCGATGCGGTCCTTGTCCACAAAGTCCAGGGTCTTGGCAAGCCTGAGCGCCTGAAGGTAAGCGTCCTTTTCAACACCGAAACCGAGGTCCTTGTAAACCGGTCCCTCACTGTCGCCTTGTCCCGGTTTATCGATGCGCACGGTCACAAATCCGGCCTGAACGGCGGGTTGCAGCACCGACGTGGCAAACGCATAGAGTGAGGAGAACGAGGCGTCTAGCGTGTAGGCGCCGATGCCTCCGATGTAAAAGAGACAGGGAAACTTGCCCGGCCCTTTGGGTTTGTTGATGATCACGCGGATGCGTTTTCCCTGGCTAAGGACTTGGTCGTAAATCACGTCGACGTCAGTCTCGGTCTGCTTGGGGCGAGGGGCGATTTTGGCCGAGACGGCGCCGGGCTTGTCCTTGCGCAGATATTCGATCTTGAGCGCATCGCCCTCCCTCATGCCGCGGACGGCGTTGGCGAGGTGCTGGGGTGTGGCGACGGCGGTCCCGTTGACGGAGGTCAAGATGTCGCCGACTTGGAGCTTGAGGGCCTCACCGGAGCCTCCCGGAAGGAGCCTCACGACCTTGGCGCCCTTGCCACCTTCTGCAGCTTGGGTCTGCAGCCCGAGGAAGCCCGACCGCTTGAGGGGTTCCCCGCGCTCCACTTGGGCGGCAGCCAGAGCCGAAAGGACGAGAAGTGCAAGCGGAAGCAAGCGTTTCATCTTCGGGCAGTTTACGCGAGTGCGCGGATTGACGGTTCCGGCCCAGAATTACTGTTGTAGGAGTGGATGTGCTGGTGAATCTTTACGTTAACGTATGTAATATAGCACTTTGATCCTTAGAACAACACCATAACGGTCCACCGAGGAAGGCAATCCAGGGTAAACACAGAGCTGCAATGGCGCAAACTCTGTCGAACAAGACGGCGGATCTCGCCGGTCCGGGCATCAGCACGTACGAAGAGATCGAACGCATCCTTCCCACCGATTACCGCTCCCTGCTGTCTCCCAAAGAGACCCAGATCGCCGTCGCCGCCGTCAAGCGGTACATCGAGGACGGCATGTGCAAGGAGCTCAACCTCATTCGCGTCGAGGTCCCGCTCATCGTGGACAAGGACAGCGGCGTCAACGACTATCTGGACCGCGACGGCTCGCGCACGCCGATTGATTTCCCATGCGGGCTCGGCCTGGAGAAGCGCATCGAGGCGCAGGTCGTGCAGGCGGCCACGAAGTGGAAGCGTATGGCGCTGAAGACCTTCGGCATGGACGTCGGCGAGGGCCTGATCACCGACATGCGCGCCGTGCGCAAGGACTACTTCCTCGACCACGACCACAGCGCGTATGTCGACCAGTGGGACTGGGAGCGCGTGATGACCGCCGACCAGCGCAACCTGGACTTCCTCACCGACATCATCCAGAAGATCTGGAAGGTGCTTCGCGGCGCCGAGAAGTTTGCGCTCGAGATGTATCCGCAGCTCAAGGACCCGCGATACCCCGAGCTGCCCGACGAGCTGAAGTTCCTGCACGCCGAGGAGATTCTGGACATGTATCCGGACCTGCCCCGCAAGCAGCGCGAGACGCAGATCTTGCAGAAATATCCGGCGGTGTTCATCTACGGGATCGGTTACGTGCTGAACGACGGGTATCCGCACGAGATGCGCGCGGCGGATTATGACGATTGGGTCACGCCGACCGTCAGCAAAGACGGCCGCCCAATGCACGGCCTGAACGGCGACATCCTGGTCTGGAACCCGGTGACCAAACGCCGGCACGAGCTTTCCTCGATGGGAATCCGCGTGACCAAGGACACGCTGAGGGAGCAGCTCAAGATCACGGGCCAGGAGGACTTCCTGAAGCTGCCCTACCACCAGGCGATCCTGAACGACCAGATCCCATTGAGCATCGGCGGCGGCATCGGGCAGTCAAGGGTGCTCATGCTGCTGCTGCGCAAGGCGCACCTGGGCGAGGTCAGCGTGACCGTGTGGCCGAAGCAACTAAGGGACATCTGCGAGAAGAAGAACATCTACGTGATTCAGTAGGTCTCCCTCTCCAACCCCTCCCTCAGTTTCGCTTCGCAAAACCAAGGGAGGGGCTCATCTCGCCTCGCCCCTTGTGGGAGAGGCTGGTGCCTGCCCCGGTTCAAACGGGGAGCTGCGCAAACCAAGGGAGGGGCTCATCCCCACGGACTCTGGTAGTTCGTGATGATGTGCTTGCCGTGCTCGATGTTCCGAGGCGAGCACACCAGATACCGGCAGAGCTCGGCGATGTCCTCGACGCGCATCATGCGCTCAAGCACATCGTCGGTTTCCAGCGCTTGCCAAAGAGGCGTATCCACTGATCCCGGGCATACGGAGAGAACTCTTATGCCGTGCGGCTTGCCCTCGATCGTGAGGACTTCCGAAAGCCCGTTGAGGCCGTGCTTGCTGGCGCAATAGGCCGAGCAGCCGCTGAAGCCCTGGCTTCCGGCGATCGAGCTGACCTGGACGATCTGGCCCTTTGATTCTTTGAGGTGCGGCCACGCGGCCTTGGAGAAGAGGAACGCCCCGCGCAGGTTCGTGTCGTGGATGGCGTCCCACTGTTCGGTGCTTGTCTCTTCAAACGGGACCGACTGGAAGATGCCGGCGTTGTTGACCAGGATGTCGAGCCTGCCGAACTGCTGCACCACCCGAGCCACCGTCCTCTCGACCTGCGATGCCTCCCGGACGTCGCAAACCAGGCAGAGCGAATCGGTTATCAACCGATCGGCAACCTCGGCGAGGGGCTCGGCCCTTCGACCGCAAAGGACGATCTTCACACCCTCCTCTGCAAGCACAAATGCAATCGCGGCGCCAATACCCGTCCCACCGCCCGTCACCAGAGCTACCTGGCCATCCAGCCTCAACATAGGCGGCAGGGTACCCGTGGACGAGCCAAGCGATGCAGCTAGCGTGACTCCCTCCACCCAACAGCGCAGGCACGGAACCCTGAATCATCGGGGCAAGCTCGGCGGAAACGGTGCTCATCTCCTCATCGCCTCATCCCACCAAGTTCCGCCGACCCGCCCTTCCTCACTTCCACTCTCCCCCCAACAAAAAAAAAGGGGTGGAGCGCCGGGGCAGGCGCCCACCCATAGGATCAAAGGAGGGTTGTCAGTAGGCTCGCCGATCAGTCATCGTCGCGCCGATGGAAGAAGGCGTGCTCCGGCTGCTTGGTGTGGCAAACCGTACACTTGTTGATGGTGCCGGCGTAGCCCTGCTTGGCGATGGCCTGCACGTTGTCGCGCGGGTTCGTCGAAGGCGTGATCGCATGGGGCGATCCGTGGCAGGAGGCGCAAAGGATCCCGCCGTGGCCCTTCGACTCTTTGAACAGCTTGCCTGGCTCCTCATATTCGTGGCCAGGCACGTTGTGGCAATCGCCACACTTGGGGTTATCGCGCCAAGGGACTCGGCTCGGGTCGCCCACCATGGCCATGCTGCCGTGGCAGGAATTGCAGTTCATGCCGCGAGCGGAGTGGTTGTCGCGCAAGCACTGCGTCTGGGGGCCAGGATGGCACGCGTAGCATGCATTGGCAAGCTTCGTCCCGGCCATTCGCGTCGCATGAGAAGCGTGCATGGCACTGGACAGCGTCGAGACGCCCTGGGCGCCAGGTGCTCCGAGCGCAGGATCGGCATGGCACTTGGCGCAAAGCACCGGCTGCTGGTTGATCAGGTTGGTTCCGTGCTTGGCGTCGTGCTTCTTCAGGATGTCGATCTCCGGGTGGAGGGTCGCCCCACCGTGGCAAAGATCGCACCGGATCTCCCACGACACTGGGACTACCGGTTGCGCCGAGGCCACGACCGAGCCGTTGAACGTCACTTGGATCTTTGCAAGCTGGTAGGGGTCGAGTCTTCCAGTATCGAGCAAGGGCGTGATCGGGATGCCGGGGGCCCAGAAGTCGCCGTTTCCGGTCTTGGCCATCTTGCCAGAGAGCCCGGTGCCGAAGAGCCCGATGTCGTTGGGAAGGTCGACGCCGAAGAGGGGCACGTCGTACTTCCAGAAGTTGGTCTTGGTGCTCGACTTGGTGTTGCCGGGCATGGAGTAGCGGACGGTGACGTCGCTGGTCATGACCTCTGGGCTCTCGCCGCGCCGGACCACCTGCGCGTGGACGAAGTTGGCGGGCGGCAGAATACAGAGTTTGGAGAAGTCCTGGTTCATGCAGTGCATGCCCAGGTCGTTGAAGCCGAACACGACAAAGGTCTCGGCGGCGGGAGCATTGGGCGGAATGCCGCCCACGGCCGCCCCCCACACACCCAAGGTTGCGAGGGTCACCAGTGAGGTGATGATGAGGCGTCTCTTTCGATGTGGAGCAGAACGCATGGATTGTCCTCCGATGTGAAAGGGAGGACCAGGATCGCCGCGCTGATACGAAAATGAATCTGGACAATTGGATCAAGATTGAAAGACAAGTTTGAGTCGCCCTGTGCAGGTTCAATTCACAGGCTAGCCGAAAGAAACTGATAGCGAGGGGCGGCCCATCGGGCTGACCTGTTGGAGCGAAGGACGCAGACCTGGTTAGGAGTACATTGCCTGCTTAGGCTCGTAAGGCCGCTCTACAAGCCACGAATTTCTACCCTCTGATGCGCCAACGCGCATCCGACAGACTTCCATCCCACCAATCCGCGTCGATTATGGTGTACCCCTTGGGTACTTCGGCGTCTCCTCGTTCATAGACGTGAATTCGGGTTATCCGTGGAGGGTTGTCCCGGCTGTCTTGGCGTCCTGTCTTTGGACCAGGATAGTCCTCGGCCCAGAAGCCACTGCTGGAGTCTCGGAAACTCGATTCTGAACGGATCTTCCACTTCCCCTTTCCCTCGATTGCAGCCCTTATGCGAGGCCCGGCAGATACAATCGGCTCCTTGATGACCCACAGCATTCTGTAGCCCACAGCGGCTGAGGCGATCTGGCGATGAAACGAATCCGGTGGACGTGAGGTCTCGGCAAGTGGCGGGTACGTCGCGCGCCTGGGGAGTTTCAGGCCGTTCTTCGCTGGAGTGGGCCAGTTCCTTGGCATTGGCCCCACGTAGAGCGGTCGCTCATAGATCACGATCGTCGAGTAGGAATCGCGATCTTCAGTTTCCGTTCGGGAACCCGTTGGTTCTTGCCGGGTCACAAGCCGGCCCGCTGACGTACTCACCGCCATGAACCGGTCAGACAGGACCCGGGTGCCATGAACGACTCTTCCGTCCGATGACTCGAGTTCGACAACTGCAAACTCTTGTGAGAGCGCCTTATTCACATGAGCGAGGGGCTTCTTGAGGACGAACGTGGAGCGAACGGAGCTATAACCCCGATAGGAGTCGCTTCCGCAGTTGGAGACAACAACGGGTAGTTCCTTTGCCACGCTCGGAACCCAGGTGGGCCGATAGCCCAACACTCTGTCTCTGGGCGGCCAGCCCGTATCCTGACCAGAGACAACCGCCAGCAGGAATAGAATTGCGATCATGCTGATTACTCCACAAAACCTGACGATTCACCAAACTCCAAGTTCGAATGAAGAAAGGTGACAAATAGGTCATGATTCTCTTCTGGTTAGCTCCATCGTCCTTTCCGCCATTCCCTTAATGCTCACGCGGTGATAGCCCTGAACCCCCGTTTCCAGGGTGTCGTGCAGGGGCTCGGTCCACTGTTTCGGAAGCTTGGACGCTCCCTGCATCGCGCCTAACACCGAACCCGAGGTCGCGCCGTTGCAGTCGGTGTCGAAGCAGGTCTCCACGGCCAGGCAGAGGGTCCTGCCGAAGTCGCCTTCGCCCCAGAGCAGGGCAATAGCCACGATCATCGCGTTCGAGATTGTGTGGCACCAGTCGTGCGAGCGGGTCTCGTCCCACTCGGTGTGGATGCGCCGCTGAGCTTCCGAGGCGTCGATACCCTCTCCATGCCAGGCGATGACGCGCCTGAGGGCATCCGCAAGCCGCGATTTCTGCGGAATGCACGCCAGGCCCGCCTCGATGGCTCCTTGGGGCGATTCGGCGGTAAACGCCGCCGCGATCATCGCGGCCGCCCACATCTCGCCGTAGATGCCGTTCTTCACGTGGCTGATGCTCGCATCGCGCCAGGCGAACTCGGCGGCTTTCCACGGCTCGCCGGGATTGGCGTAACCCCAGAAGTCCGCCCGAATCTGGGCTCCGATCCACTCACGATAGGGATTGCGAAAGCTCGCCGAAGCAGGCGGCAGCACGCCATTGACGAAGTTCTTGTACGCCACGCGTTCGGCGGTGCAAACGTGCAGGATCGGGATGTCGGACATCCAGAACTGCGCCACCTGGTCTGGCGTGAAGTCGCGCCCATAGCGCCTCAATATCTCGAACCCGCTGACCGTGTAGTTCAGGTCGTCGTCTTCGGGCATCTCGCGATGGTCGTCGATCCAGAAACGTCGTCCAGCAACACCGTGCTTCGTTCTGATCTCCTCGGATGGCCCTTTCGAGATGTAACCGCGGAGCGGCCACTGGCCCGTGTCCTTCAAAAAGCCCTCCATCGTCGGTCTACGCCAACCTTCGGTGACCTTGCCGAGCATGCACCCACAGCACCGCCCGAGCCAGGTGCCGTGGAGCCGGTCGAGGTCGAGGCCTGAGGTCCGAGGTCCGAGGTCCGAGGTCGGGACTGGCATTGCGCACTCGTCTCGGATGTTCTGCAGGTCGTTGGGCTCCACAAACGGGTAGCCCTCCCGTATCGGCTCAGTCTGAATCGCATCCAAAAGTGCTTCGGCACGGCGTTGGTCGGGTTCTTCCTGGCTCAAGAGGGAGTCAAACTCGGCCACAAAGGGTGAGAGATCAATCCCTTCCTGCTCCGCCTGCAGGCGTTCGGTCAGGAGGTCGTCGCGAGAAAGGTACAGCCACGTGCGGTCCACTTTGCCATCATGGCCCACCGCCGTCGGCTTTGGCTGTTAGGGCTTTGGCTTGGGATCCGCCATTCGCATCGCGCATCGCATGTCGCCACAACCGTACTCCTCACCCGGTCCCGTAAGGCGCGGGATCTTCGGTTCGCTGCGCTCCCCGATGGAACCGGGGCAAGCACCGACCTCTCCCGGGGGGGGGCGAGGTGGCTCCGCTGCTTTGCCGTCAGGGCTTGGCGACCCAGCCGTACTCCACCAGCTGCCGGTCAAAGGTGCCGTCGTCATAGAGGTCGAGGAGCGCATAGGCCGGCTTGAATTCCTGGTTCGGCCCGGTCCACCATCCCCCGCTCACCGCGCCATTGCAGGCGTAAGTCACTCCCAGATACTCCAGACGGTCGCCGAGGTGGATGTGCCCGCTCACACAGAGCTTGACGTTGGGGTGCTTGGCGAAGAGGTCTTTGAGCGGCTTCGCGTCGGCATGCATCGAGGAAATGGAAACGGAGTGGGCGCCGTCTTTGACCACATTGCTGCCAAGGAGTGTGCACACCGCTGCAATAGGGATGTGTGAGACGACCAGAACGGGACGAGACAAGGGGATAGTCGCCAGGTCGGCCTTCAGCCAGTCGAACTGCTCCGGGTCCAGTCCCGCCACATAGCCGTTGCCCTCTTTGGGCTGGATGCTGTCGAGGATGACGAAGTGCCACGGCCCCTTGTCGAAGCTGTGATAGGACCGCTCGTATTCCAGGACGTCGAGGGTGTAACGCTTGCCAAAGAGCGGGTCGGTTTTGAATCGCTCGCGAGCGCCCCAGCCAAAGACGTCATGGTTGCCAAAGCAGTAGTGGCTTTCGACGTGGCTGTTGGCCTTGTGCACGCTCTTGAACAGGTCCCACTGAAGTTTCACCCGGTCACGGTCGGCGGTGAGCGCGTCCATGATGTTGTCGCCGCCATAGACCACGAGGTCCGGCTTCTGCTCCATCGCGTGCTTCAAGCACATTTCCATGCCCTCTGCGGCATGAAGCTCAGGTTGGAGGTGGATGTCGGTGAGGTGCGCCACCCGCAAGGATCGTTTGCGTTGGGGCGAACGGCCGAACTGGGCCAGGGAATTCGCTGGAGTCAGGGCGCAAAGTGCGCCCGCGCCCGCAACTTTCAAGAAGGAGCGTCTGCTCGAAGGGGATTGTCGGCCGTCTTTCACGGCATCGAATTCGACCGTGCTCCCTCCTTTCCCTTTTCAGGGAAGAAGGAGAACAGTCGTTGGAACAGCCCTAGACTTTGGCTGCGCCTCGGCCACTCTTTGACGGCATTATCGTTTCGCCGTTTTGTCCGCCTGGCCCGTTGTGAGCCGTAACCAGGCAAGCGCCTCAGCCGCCGACTTTTTTCAGAGGTTCGGCTCCCTCTATCGCACAAAACTGTTATGCCGCTTCCGACGGCCGAGGGCAGCTAACCCCCGCTGAATCCCGGCTACGGGAAACACCGCGCTTTCACGACTCTACGTCAGGGACCTTGCGAGATCCCTCACGCTCCTCCCTGGCCGAAGCCGGAGGAAAAAGGCTGCTTTCATCTTGTGCGGGCCGCTCTTTCGCTTTGCAGGCGAATCCGGACTCGAACCGGAGACCTATCGCTTATTAGGCGACTGCTCTATCCACTGAGCTATTCACATGTTGCTCGAACGACGCGCGCGGCCTGGCGTTCCGTACCTTGTTAGGCACAAAATGCGCCGCGCCATTCTGCCCTTCCCCGTACCGCGGGTACCGGACGATCGTCCCGGACGGCGTGCCCCGATGTCATCGGAACCCGAAACCCGAGCGACTGGAATGAAGCTCTACCGGCGGAACGGTCGAACAAACATCCCTACTCTTCGGCTCTCACCCCTGAGCCCTTCGCGGGAGCCTTGCGAGGAGCGATCCTCGCGCGGACCTCTGCACTTGCCGTCGGTCCTAAGCTCCGGCCTTCAGGATCAACCCCCGACTTGCGGTTCGGAGGTCTGAGGAGCCTCAGCTTGCATAGCGGTCCCCACCTTGCGATGAGGCGGCCGGGATGAGCGCCCGACCCTTTCACGACGTTACCGCCGCTTACCCTTAGCCTGGGCCATGCCCCAGGGCGCTTCCGACGAGAGGTCCGAAGACCACCCATCCGAAGCGGCAAGAATGTTTGACGAGGCTTGTGCGATTTTGTTCACGACGAATTTCAAGAATGTGGTGTTCTGCCTGGCAAGTCGCCGCACCCAAGCCTAACTCGCAGGTGAGGGCTCCCGATTTGGCCAGGATCGCGGGGCAAAAGGTGCGCGACTTTTCAGCAGGAATACCGGGGCTCCTGCAGAATCCGTAGCGCATGAATCGAACAGTCAAATTCCTTGGCGGGTGCCTCCTCATCCTGTCGCTTGCGAATGCCGGATTTTCCCAATCGAAGCTGCTGACGCGCGACACGTTCTTCGAGATGGAATCGGTCGGCAGCCCGCAGATCTCCCCCGACGGCACCAGCGTCCTGTTTACGCGAACCGGCATTGACAAAGTCAAGGACTCCTCGGCGAGCAACCTCTGGATCACCGATGCCAAAGGCGAGCGAACCCGGCAGCTGACGGAGGGCGGCTGGCGGGACAGCGGCCCTGTCTGGTCGCCCGATGGCAAGCGCATCGCGTTCCTCTCGGATCGGGACGGCACGACCCAGCTTTATGTAATGTGGCTGGACACGCGCGAGATCGCCAAGCTCACCAACAGCGAACGCACGCCGGGCGGCGTGGTCTGGTCGCCAGACGGCAGGCAACTCGCCTACACCCAGTTTGAGCCCGACCGCGATCCGATCCTGGCGATCAAGCTGCCCGAGCGGCCCGCCGGGGCCACATGGGCGAAACCTCCGACGCTGGTGAATCGGCTCTCCTGGGGGCAAGATGGCGTTGGGCCAACTCAACCGGGAACGAGCCAGATC
Organism: Armatimonadota bacterium; assembly: GCA_016223145.1. Lineage (NCBI taxonomy): Bacteria > Bacillati > Armatimonadota > Armatimonadota bacterium. The sequence continues at coordinate 168,147 of JACRPN010000008.1, forward strand.
TATGTGCTCGACGCCATTCTTGGCGGCACGCCACGCAAGGTAACGAGCGGGGCTTTCTCCTTCGGTTCGCCAAGTTGGTCCAAGGACGGCAAGACCCTGTTCGCCTCGGCCACCAAGGTGCCGGACGATGACTGGACTAAGGGAGCGGGCGAGATCTATGCCATCGAGGCACAGACCGGGGCGATGTCCGCGCTCACCGATCGCAAGGGCCCCGACAGCGGTCCCACGGTCTCCCGGGACGGCAAATGGATCGCCTACACGGGATTCGATCACAAGGACTTCACGAGCCACCTTTCGAGCCTTTACTTGATGGACACGAAAGGCGCCGGGAAGAAGGTGCTCGCCACAGGCCTGCCCAACTCACCGTCAGGGGCGACGTGGGCGCCCGACAGTTCGGGCGTTTACTTCCTGATGGGCAAAGAGGGCAGCACCAACCTCTGGTTCGTCTCGCTCGAGGGCAAGATCTCGGAGATCACCAAGGGTGTCCAGCAGCTCGGAGGTTTTTCGCTCTCCGACAATGGAACCGTCGCGACGGTCCGTTCGACCTTCACGAATCCCGGAGTCTTGAGCGTGTTCAGCCTTCGGCGTGCGAGCGATATGCTGGAGTTGGTCGACGTCAACAAGGACGTGCTGTCGGGGGTCAGTCTCTCTACGGCGGAGGAGCTTTGGGCGACCTCGAAAGACGGCCTGAAAGTTCAAGGCTGGCTCGTCAAGCCCGCCAATTATCAGGAAGGGAAGAAGTTCCCGCTGGTGCTCTGGATTCACGGGGGGCCTTGGTCGATGTACGGCATCGGCTGGAGTTGGCCGTTCCAGAACTGGGCCGCAGAGGGCTACGGCGTCCTCTTTACGAACCCACGCGGCAGCACGGGCTACGGCCAGGACTTCGTGAACGGCATCCAATACAGCTATCCGGGCAAGGACTATGACGACCTGATGGCCTGTGTGGACGCGGCCGTGGCGAAGGGATGGGTCGACCCAAAGAACCTCTTCGTCTGCGGGGGGAGCGGGGGCGGGTGCCTCACCGCCTGGATTGTAGGGCACACCGACCGGTTCGCCGGGGCGTGCGCGATGCGCCCGGTGATTGACTGGATCTCCTTCAACGGGACCACCGACGGAGGACGGTTCTGGTACGACCAGTTCGAGAAGCTGCCCTGGGAGGACCCCACGGACCATCTGAAGCGCTCGCCGCTCACGTACGTCAGCAACGTGGTGACGCCGACGATGGTGATGACCGGCGAGGCCGACCTGAGGACGCCGATCTCGCAGAGCGAGGAGTTCTATCGGGCAATGAAACTCTTGAAGAAGGACACGCTGCTGGTGCGGATGCCTGATGAGTTCCACGGCTGGCGCCGGCCGAGCCATCAATTGATGCAGCAGCTTTATCTGATGGCGTGGTTCGAGAAGCACAAGAGGTGAGGGGAAGAAGGTCCGGGGTCCGAGGTCTGAGGCCCGGGGGGCTAACGGACTCATTCCGTATCGCGCATCGCGTGTCGCTCCTGAAGGTCTGAGGTCTGAGGTCCGGGGTCCGGGGTGCGGGGCCTGAGGCCTGAGCCAGAGAACCACCTCGCCCCTTGGGGAGAGGCGGTGATCGAAGTGAACCGGGTGAGGGGGCATTTAAACCCAACTTCTTCGTTTCGGAACCTCCACCCCTAACCTCCTCCCCCTATCGCTTCGCGACAGGGTGAGAGGGCGTTTCTCACCTCGCCCCTTGGGGAGAGGCGGTGAACGAAGTGAACCGGGTGAGGGGGGTGCTCAACGAGTCTGAGACGCTGGTTCGCCGGCACGGAACCGGCGGCTACGGTCCAACGTCTGCGCCCTCTGCGGACCTCGGCGTCTCTGTGTGAAAGCACTTGGACGAAGGCTCGCCGGCACGGAACTGCGACCTGCCGAGGCAGGCGACACGGCCACCAACCAGACACCTGCGTCCACTGCGCTACCCTGCGTCCATTGCGAGAATGCTCCAAGCTCGCCGGCACGGAACCGGCGGCTACCGAATAGCCCTGCGCGCCCTGTGGACCTCCGCGTCCTCCGCGTGAAAGCCCCAATGAAGCCGCGCCCGGCATAATGAGAGCGTCACCGAGGACGCCATGAAGAAGCCTTTCGTCAGCATCGCCGTTGCCGGAGCCGCCATCAGCGGAGCGCAAGTTGCCGTGATCCCACAACCCAGTTCCATCCAACCTGCAGAAGGGTCTTTCGAACTCAACCAGTCCACGCGGATCGCGGTGAACAAGGACACGGAGGCCGTTGGCGAATTCGCTCGCAGCTACTTCGCGCCGGCAACCGGCTTCGACATGCCGTTAACCCGAGAGACCGGCCCAAACACCATCGACCTGAAGCTCGACAAGCGACTGTCTGGGCTTGGCGATGAGGGGTATCGGCTCACCGTCAAAAAGGATCGGATCGAGGTTCGCGCGCTCAAGCCCGTGGGCGTCTTCTACGGCATCCAGACCCTGCGCCAGCTTTTCCCGGCAGACATTTTTCGGAAGGCGCCTGCCTCGCGGAGTTCGTGGACCGTGGGTTGCGTGCACATCGAGGACAGCCCTCGGTTCGGGTGGCGCGGCGCGATGATCGACTCCGCCCGGCACTTCATGCCCAAAGAGTTCGTGCTGAAATACCTGGACGTTATGGCGTTCCACAAGCTGAATCGCTTCCATATCCACCTCACCGACGACACCGGATGGCGCATCGAGATTAAACGGTTCCCCGGGCTGACGGGGCGCAGTTCGGGCTCGGATTTCTCGGAGATGAACCCAAAGGGGGCGACTCGCTCCATCAATCAGAAGCCTGGCGGCTACTACACCCAAGACGACATTCGCGAAATCGTGGCCTACGCGGCCAAGCGATTTATCACGGTCATCCCCGAGATCGAAATGCCCGGACATGCCAAGGCCGCCATCGACGCTTACCCCGAGCTCGGCAACCTCTCGCAGATTCTCCAATTCGGCGATAAGTCCAAGTCTGGTATCTGGAACAACGTTTTCAATGTGGAAGACGATACGATCAAGTTTTTGAAACAAGTGCTGGATGAAGTGATGGAGTTGTTTCCATCTCAGTGGATCCATATCGGAGGCGACGAGGTAGACAAAACGCCCTGGAAAAGCAACCCCAAGGCGCAAGAGAAGATGGCCTCAGTCGGGGCAAAGGACGAGCACGAACTGCAAAGCTGGTTCGTGAAGCAGTTCGATGATTATCTCTCCTCGAAAGGGCGAAGGCTGATCGGTTGGGACGAGATCCTGGAGGGCGGGCTCGCCCCCAAGGCCACGGTGATGTCGTGGCGAGGGATGGATGGCGGCATCGCCGCGGCCAAGGCCAAGCACGAGGTGGTGATGGCCCCGACCACCTACACCTACCTCGACTACTATCAAAGCAAGGACACAAAGGCAGAACCCAAGGCGATCGGCGGCTTCCTGCCGCTCGAAGTGGTCTACCGCTTCGAGCCTGTGCCTGCAGAGCTATCCGCAGAAGAGGCAAAGTTCATCCTGGGCGGACAGTTCCAACTCTGGACCGAGTTTATCCCTCACCCCAAACACCTGGAGTACATGACCTTCCCGCGGGGCTGCGCGGTGGCCGAGGTGGTGTGGTCGAAAAAGGAGCTTCGGAACTACCCGGACTTCCTCGTTCGGCTCAATGCCCAACTCGAGCGGTTCAGGATCATGGACGTCAACTATCGGGCTCTGGATGGTCCCGGGGGGAAGTAGAAATACGGGACAAAAGGACAAATGGACATCCGGATAGGCCCCTCGGGCCTGAGCCAACGTTCTGATGCCGCGGCCCCCAATCCAGGCCTTCGGCCTTCGTGCGACAGGTCTGTTCTACGTGCCAGAACCTCACCCAAGTCGAACCACACATCGTGCTCCAATCGCTCCATTTCGGGTAACCCTTCCATTAACCATGTCCAGCGTCAAAGTCGTCGGTTCTGCCATTCCAAACCTCCCCTGGGAGGATCGCCCAAGCTCCCAGAGTGGCCAAAGCCAGGGGGACTTCGGCCGGCCCGTGTGGCGCTACAGCAAGAACCCGATCATCCCGCGCGACGCGACTCCTAGCTCGAACAGCATCTTCAACAGCGCCGCCGTGTCGTTCGAGGGCAAGTTCGCGGGAGTGTTCCGCTGCGACAGCCGCCGCCGCGAGATGGTGCTTCATGCCGGCTTCAGCGACGACGGCTACAAATGGAACCTCGACCATGAACCGATCCAGTGGAAGTACGCCGACCCGGAGATCGAGCCGCCGCAATACGGCTATGATCCGCGCGTCTGCTGGATCGAGGACCGCTACTGGGTGACCTGGTGCAGCGGATTTCACGGGCCCAGCATAGGGATCGGCTACACGACAGACTTCAAGTGCTTCACGATGCTGGAGACGGCGCTCATGCCGTTCAACCGAAACGGCGTGCTGTTTCCGAGGAAGATCGGCGGGCGGTACATGATGCTCAGCCGCCCCAGCGACAACGGGCACACGCCGTTCGGCGAGATTTTCCTTTCTCAGAGCGAAGACATGATCCACTGGGGCCGCCACCGGTGGGTGATGCGCCAGAAGCAGCCTTGGGAGAGCACGAAGATTGGCGCCGGTCCCGTGCCGATCGAGACCAGTGAGGGCTGGCTGATGTTCCACCACGGCGTGCTCACAAGCTGCAACGGCTATGTCTATAGCTGGGGCGCCGTGCTGCTCGATCTGGACAAGCCCTGGAAGGTGGTCGCCCGCTGTGCGCCGTACCTGATCTCGCCTCAGATGCCCTACGAATGTGTCGGCGATGTGCCGAACGTGACCTTCCCGTGCGCGGCGCTCTGCGACGCGCCGAGCGGCAAGGTGGCAGTCTACTATGGCGGCGCGGACACGGTGACCTGCCTGGCGTTCGGCTACGTGCAGGAAATCGTGGAGTACATCAAGGCGAATAGTGAGGTTTGAGGAAAGCCCCGCCCTCGTTTTGGTTCGTAAATGAGGGAGGGGTTGGGGAGGGAGATGCGACCGAGCGAACCCGCCTCCGGTAAAATGAACCCTCCGAGCGACGGGGCGCGGCCGCCGTAGCGCGGCATATTCCCATGAAAATCCTTGTCCCCGTCAAACGCGTACCTGACCCCTATGCCAAGGTGCGCGCGCTTCCCGATGGCAGCGGGCTCGACCTCTCCTCGATCAAGTGCGAGATCAATCCCTTCGACGAAATCGCCCTCGAAGAGGCCGTTCGCATCAAAGAGCGCGACCCAAGCGCTGAGGTGGTCGCCGTTTCGATCGGTGGTGGGGAGAGCGAAGAGCAGCTCCGCAAGGCACTCGCCATCGGGGCCGACTCGGCCATTCTGATCGAATCTCCAAGCAAGTTTGATTCTGCCGGCGTGGCGGGCGAACTCGCAGCCTTGGCAAGCGAGTTGAAGCCTGACCTGATCCTCATGGGCAAGCAGGGCACCGACGACGACAACGCGCAGGCGGGCCCGATGCTCGCCGCCAAGCTCGGCTGGCCCCAGGCCACGTTCGCCTCGAAAATCGAGATTGGCGGGGGCAAGGCGACGGTGACGCGCGAAACCGATGACGGTTCGGAGACCCTGGAGCTTCCACTCCCATGCGTCATCACCGCAGATCTTCGACTCAACGAGCCGCGGTATGTGGCCCTGCCCGGCATCATCAAGGCGCGCAGCAAGCCTCTCGAAAGGCGCCCCTCCACGACAAATCCGACCCCAATGACGAGGAGCTTACGTTTCGAAGCGCCGCCCCCACGGGCGGCGGGCCGAAAGGTCGGGTCGGTCGATGAACTCGTCGCCGCGCTCAAGGATAGGGGGTGCCTCTGATGTCCAAGACGCTCTTGATCGCTTTTCAGGGTTCGGACTCCCAACGCGCCGCCGCCTTCGGGCAGTCTCTGGGGCAGCCCTACGACATCCTCGTGCTCAACGGCAAACCGGAGCTGGGAACCGGCGCCTCGCGGCTCATGGCTGCAGGGCTCTCGGAGGCCCCACTTGCTGATGCCCTAGCGCCGGCCCTCGCCGAGATCGCCAAGGGATATAGCCACGTTGCTGCGCTGACCTCCATGCAAGCCAAGGACGTTTTGCCGCGGATGGCGGCGCTTATGGGAGCGCCCATGATCACCGACGTGGCCGAGACCGTATCCGCAACCGTCTTCAAGCGCCCGGTGGTTGCCGGTTCACTCGTCGAGACCGTCGAGGTCCTGCAAATTCCTGTCGTGCTCACGTTCCGCTCGGCGGGCTATGCTTTTTCGCCTGGCGCCGAACCTACCCCGGAGTCAGTCAGCCTTTCTTTGGCCGGCGCCACCAAGCGGATCGCGTCGTCCGGAAAGCATGGCGGCAGACCCGATCTCTCGCAGGCCCGCGTCGTCGTAAGCGGTGGCAGGCCGCTCAAAGACGCCGCCACGTTCGAGCAGGTGATCGGGGGCCTTGCTGACGCGCTCGGAGGCGCCGTCGGCGCGACGCGCGCCGCAGTGGACAGCGGAATCGCGCCGAACGAGCTTCAGGTGGGCCAGACAGGCAAGATCGTTGCGCCGGAGCTTTACATTGCGGCAGGAATCTCGGGGTCCACCCAGCACATGGCGGGCATCAAGGACAGCAAGACGATCGTCGCGATTAACACCGACGCCCAAGCTCCTATATTCGAAATTGCGGATCTCGGGCTCGTGATGGACCTCTACCAGGCGATTCCTGAGCTCAGGAGTAAGCTGGGATAGCGGTTCGAGTATCCTCAATCGTCGGCGTTTGGGATCACTTCACGCGGTCCCGTTCGTTTGATAACATGGAGTACTCGCCTTCGCGCGGGGTCCTGTGGAGGCCTGGTTGCTAAAGTCCGTCTTTCTCGTCGTCGCCGTCGCCGTTTCGTCCCTTGGCCTCGGCCAGATCGACCCGGCGCGGGTCATCGCCGTTGTCAATGGTGAGGAAATCAAGGCCGCCGAGTACTACCGCTACATGGAGTACATGGACCTCAAGGAGCCCTACTCCAGGTTCCGAAACATGATCTTCAACTTTCCGGCGGGCTTCCTGGCGCTCGACCAACTCATGACCCAGCGCATGATGACGCAGCTTGCAAAGGCACGCAACGCGGTGCCTTCCGAGCCCGAAGTCAACGCCGAACTTCAGAACTACCTTGCCGACTTCCCGGAAACCGTCAAGGACTGGAAGGACAAGGGCCGCACCGACGCAGAGCTCAAAGACCGGGTGCGGTTCGACCTGCTTTCGTTCAAGCTTCAAACCCAGGGGATCACCGTCACCGACCTCGAGGTGGAGAAGCACTACAAGGACAATCTGGCCTCATTCACCACACCCAAGCTCTATAAGCTGAGGGTCATCGTGGCGACGGACGCCGGCACACGGGACAAGGTGGACGCCGAGCTCAAGGCAGGAAAGGCCTTCGCCGAGGTGGCGCGCCAATACAGCGACGACATCTCTCGAGTGAGCGGCGGCGAATATGGCTCAGTCGCCCTGACGACGCTGCCCGAGCCGATCGCCAAGGCCATCCAGGCCACACGCATCGGCGAATCGACCGGGTGGGTCGAGTTCCAGAAGAACTCGGTACGTTTCTACCTCGATGACGTGACCCCCGAGAAGGTCGCGACGCTGGATGCCAGGCTCAAGCGGACAATACGCAAGAACCTCATGCTGACCAGCGGGCGCGTGAAAATCGACCTTGGAAAACTCCTCGGCGAGTTCCGGCTGAAGTCCAAAGTCGACATCAAACAGAAGGACTTTGCCTCGATCTACGCCAAGCTGATGGAGGTCCAAAGCACTGCCAAGACGGGCTCCGGGGGTTGATGGCGCCAGAACCCGGCTCCGATCTCGCCCTTGATTCTCAGACAGGCCAGGAACTGGCGCGGCTCGTCGCCATCGTGGACCGCCTGCTCGGCCCGGGCGGCTGCCCGTGGGACCAGGAACAGACCCACGAGACGTTGAAGCGCCACCTGCTGGAGGAGTGCTATGAGGTCTTTGACGCCATCGACTCCGGCGATCCAGACAAGCTGCGAGAGGAACTCGGCGACCTCCTGCTGCAGCCGATCATGCACGCGCAGATGGAAGCGAGGGACGGGCGGTTCTCGTCTCGGGATGTTGCCGCGTCGATCTGTGAGAAGCTGATCCGGAGGCACCCGCACGTGTTCGGGCCCCTAAGAGTCGAGGACGCCGACGAGGTCCTGAGGAACTGGGACAGGATCAAACAAGAAGAAAAGTCGGGCGAACCTGCGTCGATCTTGGAGGGCGTTCCAAAGAGCCTTCCGGCGTTGCACAGGGCCTTTGAGGTCAGCAAGCGCGCAGCAAGGGTGGGGTTCGAGTGGCCCGATCTGGACGCCGTATTCGCCAAGCTGGACGAAGAGGTCGCGGAGCTGAAGGAGGCGATCCGCCAATCTGCCTCTCCCCTTGAGGGAGAGGTCGGTGAGCGAAGCGAACCGGGTGAGGGGGAAGGTCCCCCACCCAAACCCTACCCTCATTTCGGCGAGCCGAAACAAGGAAGGGGCTCCTCAGATGCCATCGCTGCGGAAATCGGCGACCTGCTCTTCACCGCTGTCAACATCGCTCGCTGGACAGGCGTGGAGCCTGAGGAGGCGCTGAGGCAGATGGTGCTCAGGTTCGAGTCCAGGTTCAGAGCGATGGAGGTGGCGACGACGAAGCCGCTTCGTGAACTGTCGCCGAAGGAATGGGACGGCCTCTGGGAGCGGGCCAAGTCGGCTGAGGCCTCTTTCGAGTGACGGCCAAATGGGCATCAAGTAACATCCATTCATGCTCGCTGCACTAGCCGGTCTGCTTGTGACGGCCAAGGACCAACCGATCCTGGTCGATCTAGCCGGCGAGACGTCGCGCCAGATCGTCGTGGACCGCCAGCAGGGCCAATATCTGGGGCACGTCAGTACCCTTCTGCTTGAGGACCAGAGGACAATTCTCGCCGTGTATCCAAGGGGACATGGCCGGGGAGCAATCGTCTTCAAGAGGAGCCCAGACGGCGGAAAGACATGGAGCTCTCGCCTACCGTTGCCTGAGAACTGGGCGACCAGCCTTGAAACACCCACGATCCACCGGGTCATCGATCCCAAATCGGGAAAGAAGCGCCTCATCGTCTGGTCTGGTCTCTATCCTGCGCGGCTCGCCGCAAGCGAGGACGATGGCCGCTCTTGGAGTCCGCTAAGGCCCGCAGGAGATTGGGGAGGCATCGTGGTCATGGGTTCGGTCGAGCGCCTAAAGAACGGTGATTACGCTGCCTGGTTCCACGACGACGGACGGTTCTTTTCCAACTCGGGCAAAGCCACGAAGACCTTCTCGCTCTACCAGACGCTGTCGCACGATGGCGGCCTCACTTGGGCCTTTCCCAAGGCCATCTGGTCTGGCTCGGAGTTGCACCTATGTGAACCAGGCGTCATCCGCTCTCCAAAGGGAGAGCAGATCGCGATGCTGCTCAGAGAGAACCGCCGCACTGGGCGCAGCTATCTGATGACCTCGAACGACGAGGCCAAGTCTTGGTCAGAGCCCAAGGCTCTGGCCTGGGACTTGACCGGCGATCGCCACACCCTGCGCTACGCTGCCGACGGCCGACTGGTCGCCGTGTTCCGCAGCATGGCGGACGATGCCTGGAAGGGCGACTTTGTGGCCTGGGTGGGACGCTACGAAGATCTTTCCGCCGCCAAGCCAGGGGATTTCCGAGTACGACTGCTCGACAACAAGGACAGTTGGGACTGCGGCTATCCAGGGTTGGAGCGGGTCTTCGACGGGGCCTTCGTGGCCACGACCTATGGGCATTGGGACAAGGGAGAGGAGCCGTACATCGTGAGCGTGCGCTTTCGGCTGAAGGACCTTGTCACCAAGGACCGATAACTTAGGAGGGCGTCGTTCGCGGTCCTGGCAGGCCCTGCCCGATGGGACCCGGCCATGTCAAAATAGTCCGTGCAGAACGTCGACGGAGCCGCCATGCAAACCACCCACACCGAATCCCTATCACAGCACCACATCGAGCTCACAGAGCGCTGGGCAGCGCACAACTATCACCCGTTGCCCGTGGTGATCGTCGAAGGGAAGGGTGCGTGGGTCACCGATGCCGACGGCAAGAGATACCTAGATTGCCTATCGGGATACAGCGCGCTCAATTGGGGCTACTCGCCGGAGCGTTTCCTCAAGACGGCGCACGAACAGCTAGACAAACTAACTTTAACGAGCCGCGCCTTCATGAACGATCAGCTTGGCGTGTTCTGTGAGCACCTTGCCAAGTTTTGTGGCAAAGAGGCGGTCCTCCCGATGACGACCGGCGCCGAGGCCGTCGAAACGGCGATAAAGTTGAGCAGACGTTGGGGCTACGAGAAGAAAGGCGTGCCGGAAGGGAAAGCAGAGATCATTACCTTCGAGCGAAACTTCGCCGGCCGCACGACCACGATCGTGAGCTTCGCGGACCCGGGTGAGGCCAAACAGAACTTCGGACCCTACACCGACGGTTTCGCTAGGGTTCCATATGGAGATTTGGAGGCGGTGTTGGGCGCCATTACGCCGAACACCGTGGCCGTGCTGATCGAGCCGATCCAGGGCGAGGGCGGTGTCAACATCCCGCCACCCGGATACATGAAGGCGCTTCGCGAGGCTTGCACTCGCGAAAATGTCCTACTGATCGCCGACGAGATTCAGACCGGATTCTGCAGGACCGGCAAAGTCTTCGCCTGTGAGCACGAGGGTATCGAACCGGATCTCATCTTGATGGGTAAGGCGCTCGGCGCCGGGATCACGCCGATCTCTGCGGTCGCTGCCAACTGGGACGTGATGGAGGTCTTCCGGCCAGGTTCTCACGGGAGCACCTATGGAGGCAACCCCCTTGCCTGCGCCGTTGCGATCGACGTGCTCCGATACATCGAGGAGGAGCACCCCGAGCGCCGCGCCACGGAGCTCGGCGATTGGCTCATGGCCGAACTGCGCACCCAAAGCTTCCGCAAGGTCAAGGAGGTTCGGGGCCGGGGCCTCATGATCGGCGTGGAGATCAGGCAAGAGTTCGGGAAGGCGTATCCGATTTGTGAAGAACTGGCCTCGCTGGGAGTCCTAACCAAGGACACCCGGAGTTCCACCATGCGCCTGACACCGCCGCTGATGATCGAGAAGTCCGACCTGGAGTGGGCCCTTGATCAGCTCGCCAAGGTCCTGGACTAGCCTTGGCAACTGCCTCGTTTTCGACGTTAGGGCAAGGTTGCCGATCACATTCGCCGAACCCAACGGGCCTCTTCAGGAGTCAAACCGCTAGGAGGCCGGGCGTGGGCGGAGAACAATCTGCGCCATAATCCGGTCCGAGTTCGAAATGCGTCATTCCTGGCCCGTTCTGTTTCCGTTGTTGTGCCTCCTGGCTCTGCTGCTTCTCGGATGTGGCGGCGGCGGAAGCCCCAGCCCTGGCGGTGGCGTATCGATCTCCCTAACTCCAACCTCCGCGACCGTGGGTCCCAACGGCCAAGTGGACTTTGTCGCGACCGTGACGGGATCCGCGAATCAAGAGGTTTCCTGGTCGGCGCCCACGGGCAGCTTCAACGCGACGGGCGTGGGCAAGGCGACCTACACGGCGAGCACACTCAGCACCACGGTGACAGCCGCCAGCATTGCGGACCCCACCAAGTTCAAGACCGCCAGCGTGACCGTCGTGGCAAACCAGGCAACCCTCAAGGGGCGCGTTCAGCAGAACGACACCGCCGGCGGCATCTCGGGCGTGGTGATCGACTTCTACAACATCGGCGGAACGGTCATCGGCACGGCCACGACCAACGCCTCGGGCAATTTCACGCTGGCGATCGATCCGTCCGCGGTGACCTTCCAACTCCGCCCAGCGAGCATCTCAAGCGGCTACTACAAGGCATACAAGTACAACGTCAAGCACTACACTCCCCTGGAGTTGGCCTGCCGAGCGCCGATTCCCACGCTGACCGCAGGCACGACGACCAATCTGGCCACACCGATCGTCCTGTCTCGAACGTATGAAGCCCCTCCACCCCCGCCGGACGGGTGCTAGGGAGCGCTGATTGGTGGCACGGGATACTTGGAGGCTGTGGCAGCCTGCTTTTGGACCTCTCGCAAAGAGGCCAAGGCGCAAAGGAACGCGAAGCCGGGAGCCCCTCACCCCCGTTCACTTCGTTCACGGACCCTCTCCCACGATGGGCGAGGGGGTACAGCGCCTCATGCGTCTTTCGGCCCTCGTCATCCGAAAGTCGTAAATCGTAAACTCCGATTCGTCATCCGACAATCGCCACTCGACATTCGTCATTCGAAAATCGTAATTCGTAGTTTCCGAATCGTCTTTCGTCAATCGTCAATCGTCAATCCCTTCACTCCTTCGGCATTCGGATCCAAGCGACGATCTGCTTGATCCTCTCGGCGCCCAGACCCTTAAAGCCAGGCATCTTGCTGGAAGGGCGAACGCTGTCAGGCTTTGTGATGAACCTCTCCAGCCAGACCGGGTCCGGGTTTCGCGCAGCGAGCTTGCGCAGGTTCGGATAGGGCCCAGCGCCCTCGCCGTTCTTTCCGTGGCACCCTGTGCACCCCGCCTTGGAGAACACTTCGAAGCCCTTCGCGGCCATCTCGGCATCCGGTTTCTCGGTGTCGCCACTGCGCGGCACGCCCGTCGAAAGGCTGATTTCGACGTCCTGGTTGCCGGTCAGGGGCGCGGTCCTCCCGCCGAAGAGGGCCGCCGAGACGCCAAAGAAGGCCACAAACGCAAACAGCGTCACCCGGCAAGCGCCTATCGGCCACTTCTTGCCGATCCAGGGCAGAAGCACCAGAAAGCAGCCAAGCAACCCGGGCACGAGCGCCGCCCCGATCCATCCTTGGTGCAGCCATGCGTCGGTGGCCTTCAGCGCGCCGTGCATCGGCCAGGCGTACCAGCTCACGGTCGCGGTCTGCATCGCGAAATCATCCGGGGTGGCGGCAAAGCCGGTTGGCGCGCCCAAGAGAATTCCCAGCGCCGCCGCCATCGCCGCCGGAAAGAACGCGATCCAGGCGGTTCCCTTCAACTTCCAGCTTCCCGGAAGCAGCAGCAGGGCGCCCAGCCCAACGAGGCACGGCAGCACCCATCGGTGCGCGAAATACCAGCCCGCAAGCGTCGGTTCGCCAAGGGCCGAGCCTTGGAGAAGAAACTCAGAGGCCGTGGGCCCCATGATCGGCAGGCGGTAGGCGACTCCCGCCTCGGCGATGGCGGTCTGAACGTCGTGACGGTCCATCGGGAGCAGGTTGCCGGTGACTTGCAGCAAAAACGCCCCCATCGCCACCATCAAGCTCGCATACCAGACCCGAGCGCTCTCCTTGAACCTCCCGGACCACGCGAGCGCGAGAACGGTCAGCGCCGAAAGTGCCAGCAGAAGTGCCGAGCCCCAAAAGTGGACGCCGACAAGCCAACGCGTGAGCGCCTCGTTCCGCATTTGGGAGACGCTCTCGTGCGCCCCCGCCACGTTGGGCGTGTACCTGGAGTGAAGCAGCACGCCAAGCCCCACTTGAAGCAGGACAAGGACGATCAGGCTTTGAGATAGGCCCTTGGCGAAGGCGTTAGTTTTGGGTTCGTCGGGCACGTGGCGATCTCCAGGAAAGAGACGGTCTGAGCGCCCGTAGGGTCACTCAAAGCCGATATTCTCGCCGAGCAAGAGGGCAGGATGGGTACGAAGCCCCACCAATACGTCACTTTTGGGCCATAGTGGCAAACCCGCCCCCTACCCCCATCAGTAGTACAATCAGTAAAACCTACCGACCGTGTGGGCGGCTGGGGTATTCGAGTGAGGTCAGAACTAGAAGGCGGCGCGAACGAGGGCTCGCAACAATTCGGCGAGCAGAACGTCGAGCAGATGCTCCTGCTCGCCGAACGTCTGCGCGCGGAGCACGGCGGCGACCTGGACGATTCGGTCATCCTCGCGGTCTCCGAAGCCTGCAACCTGCCTCCAGCATACGTTCGGCTCATCATCAACCGCCTGCCCGACAAGAAGAAGGGAAGCCTCTTCCAGAGGTTGAGAAAGGGTTTCCTTGCCCTGGAGACCGATGATCGAAGGTATGTGATTGCAGGCACCCTGGGAGCGCTCATTGCCGCCCTAAACATCGCGGGTCTGAAGCTCCAGGACCAATGGGGGCTCTTTGACACCCTGTCGCTGATTCTCCTTGGCGTCGGGCTCTGGAACAGCGCCGTTAGCCCCAATTCCCGGACGGCGGCGTTCGCGGGCGGTCTGTTGGGGCTGTCCTTTTTCATCATGCGGTCGGTGTTCGCGATGGCTCTGCGACTAACCAACGTCCAGTTCGCCACGCCTCTGTTCATCCCGTTCGGTCTCGGTGGCATGCTCGCCGGCATCATCGTCCATCGCTTTGCGAACGCGAACCGCCAGAAGCTGGGCCTTCAAGACCCCCAAGAGGAGCGCCAGCAGCTCCTAAGGCAATTGGTGGAGCTACAGGACAAGCTCCGCGAGGGCGAGCAGAGCATGACGTTTCTGAGCCTCGACATCGTAGGCTCGACGAAGATGAAGGAATACGCTGACCCGCTCAGCGTCGAATTCACCTTCACGGAGTACCACAAGTTCTGCGACATGGCGGCGAGGCGGTTCGGCGGAAGGGTGCACTCCACAGCGGGCGACGGCGTCACCTGCGCGTTCCAGCATCCCCAGCAGGCTTTCCAGTCCGCAAGGTTCATCCAGGCGGGCCTGGTCGAACTCAACGCGTTCCGCAACAAGATCGGCGTGCCGATCGTGCTCCGCGCCGGGATTCACACCGGGACGGTCGTCGCTCCGCCGGGCCAAGACATCTCCAAGATCAACTTTTCACACGTGATCGATATTGCCGCCCACCTGCAGAAGACGGCCCCTCCCGGAGGCGTTGCCATCAGCGAGGACGCAGCGAAAATGCTGCCTGGAGGCGTAACGGCCGTAGGGTCTGACCAGGTCGAGGCTTCCGGTGTTGCCGGCCGCGTTTGGAGCCCCAGAGTCGTCGCGGCCGACGGCGCCCAGCCTCCGCCGATACCGCCTCAAGCGGCGCCTCCACCTTTCGATCTCGACACCCAGGGCACGAGCCTGGAAGGCGCGTAACGGACGCGATGCGCGATAGGCGATACGCGATGTGCGATACGCGATACGCGATGGGCGATGGCCGCAAGAGGCCGCTTCGAGATCGAACGATTCTCTACGAACGGGTGTAGATAGGTGCAGGGTCCCCGCGCGGGTACCCTATTCGCTCCGGAGCTAAGAAGAAACGATGTCAGCGGCCATTCGCATCCTCGGAAACGAACTGCTTCCCATCTACGACAAGGTGCAGCGCGAAGAGCGACTGACCTTCGAGGACGGGATGGTGCTCGCCTCCACCCCGAACCTGACGGGCTTGGGATTCCTCGCAAACATCGTCCGAGAGCGAAGGCACGGCGCGAACACCTACTGGGTACGGAACCAGCACATCAACTACACCAATATCTGCAACAAATTCTGTAAATTCTGCTCGTTTTACGCCAAGAAGGGGGGGCCGGAACCCTACGAGATGACCCTCGACGAGGTGCGCCGAAGGCTCGAATGGCATCGAGACGTGGCCTGCACCGAAATCCACATGGTCGGCGGCGTCAATCCGCGCCTCCCCTATGAGTACTACCTCGGGCTCGTGCGCACCGTCAAAGAGGCGATCCCGGGGGTCCACGTGAAGGCGTTCACGGCGGTGGAGATCGCCGAAATCGCGAGGGTCGGCAAGACGACGATCGAGGGCGCGCTCAGGGACCTGATCGAGGCCGGTCTCGACTCTTTGCCAGGCGGCGGAATCGAGGTGCTCTCCGACCGGGTTCACCAGGAGCTGTTTGGAAAGAAGCTTCGTGGTGAAGAGTGGCTCGCCGTAGCGCGCATCGCCGCAAAGCTCGGTTTGAAGCAGTACGCCACGATGCTCTACGGCCACATCGAGACGAACGAGGAGCGCGTGGACCACTTGATCCAGCTCCGCGAGCTTCAGGATGAGACCGGACACTTTCTCACGTTCACGCCGCTCTCCTTCCACCCCGAGGGCACGGAACTGGAAAACCTGGAGCACGCCACCGCGGACTTGGACCTGCGCATGGTCGCGCTCTCGCGCCTGATGCTCGACAACTTCGATCATATCAAGAGCTTCTGGATCATGAACACCGTTCCGGTGACTCAGATGGCGCTGTGGTACGGGGCCGATGATGCGGATGGAACCGTCCATGAGTATGAGATCACTTACTCGGACTCGGACATCGGCAACAAGAAGCAGGTGCTCACGGTGGACGGCATGAAGAGGATGATCTCTGAGGTCGGGAGGGTTCCGGTCGAGCGGGACTCCCTCTACAACGAGATCGTGCGCACGGAAACTCCTGAGCCCAACGCCCAGCGGCGGCTCACGGCCATCCCTGTGGCAGGAAGCTAGTGTGGAGCCGGATGGTGCGCGGGGGGCCCGCCCGCGTTGCCTCATTCTCGGCACGGAATCGCGTTCAGTCCGCGGCCTGTTCCCATCCCAAAAACCTATCGACCGCCACGGTCTCGACAAGCTTCATAGGGCTTTCCGGCCCATTGCGCGAGAAGCGGGCCAAGCCAGTCCGACTTCCCGATGTCTTGCCGCGAGAGCACTTTGAAGTCGGGCCCCACAAGCATCAAACCCCAAGAAGGGAAGCTGTCTTCTCCGTCACCGCCGTCTTTGACCTGCCGCACGGCGAGGATTCCGGACTTGGGAAAGCACTTCCGTCTTTTGAGTTTGCCCAGGCTTTTTGTCCAGATCAGCTCGCTTTCACTGAATCGGAACACCGTCTGCGATCGAAACAGCCAGAGAAAGATCAGGATCACCAGAACGTCTGTGGCCCAGAAGAGCATGACAAAGCCAACGGTGGGTCCGCTCGCGGTGCGCGCCAAGGCGGAGGCTAGCAACGCGATGCAGCCGCCGGTCCAGCCGAGAATCCACACGATAAAGAAGGCGATCGCGCACCCCATCCCCTTCGGACGGTAACGGATCACCGGGCTTCCCGACTCAAACTCGAGCAAAAAGCCCGCCGGAGGCGGAGCATGGCTTGTAGGTTCGAGCATCAAAATGGGACTTCGCACCGATGGTGCGAAGTCCCTTCTCATAGGTTGAAACGGCGATCTACTTCGATCCGAAGTAGAAGCCATATTCGAGCACAAAGACCTCGCCCTTGCCCACCGTGAAGCGAACCTGGGACGTCGGGTTCATGGCGTAGGTCGTTCGGAAGAAGTAGTCTCGATCGCCCGCGAACTTGCTCGCAAAGGTGTGGTCGTATTCGAGGGTGATGGCGTCGCCGACGCTCCTCGAAATGTTGACCGACATACCCGCGCCACGCGTGTTGTCGCCATCGCGCGGCGTGAGCTGCGCGTAGTTGATCGAGCCGCCAACGACGAAGTACCCGCTATCGCCGAAGATTGAGACTTTGGTCGATGCGGTCACGTTTCCGCCCAAAATATCGCCATAGCGATTGACGGTCGAATAGAAACCGGTCACATCCAGCCAATACTGCTCATCGCTGGAATTGTAGCGGTGGGAAAGAAAGACCAGAGAACTGGCCACTTCGGAGTCGTCGTCCGGAGAGGTTCGCAGGTGGCCGAACCCATAGGTGGTCATGCCCTTGTCGTCATCGCCGCCGGGCTTGCGGATGAAGGCAAAGGTCGCCCCATAGGCTGTAAACCCGTCACCCCAACCGTAGCCTGGCTGAACCAGCAACTGGGTCTGAGGGCCCGACCCCATGATCTTCATGCCCCCGAACGCCGGGCCATGCTGAACCGGACTGATCAAAGGTCGAAGAAAGGACCCTTCATCGGCGAGCGCCGAACCTACGATCGCGCCAAGAAACGCCAGAGCAATCAGTTTTTTCATGTGTGCCGTTCTCCCAAATGATCTCAAATCGAGTTCGAATTCAGCCGAGGAGCGCAGGGGCCATCCTAAGGCTGCAACCCTGTGCGCGTCGGCTGTGAAAGTCAAGACCGCCCGCACCCTGCTTGAGGCGGGCGGCCGATTGTCGTCCCGGCTCACCGGGACTACGGTTACTTCGTGTTGACGACCCAGCCGACCTCAAATCGGTACATTTCACCCTTGCCAACGGTGAAGCGGACCTGTGTTCCGGGTCGCGCGTCCCAGGCGATGCGGGCGAACCAATCGGCCGCTCCGCCAAACTTGCTGGCAAAGGTGTGGTCGTATTCGAACACCATGTTGTCGCCGAACGGGCGAGCGATGTTCACCGAGAGACCCGCGCCACGGGTGGTGGTGCCGGCATCGGGATCCCACTGGGCATAGTTCGCCGAGGCGGCGACCATGAACCCGGGGTCCTTGTCGTTGCCAAAGAGCTGCGTGCCGATCGTCACGGCTGCGCCCATGCCCTTGCCCCAGTCCTCTTCGTTGTCGTAGTAAGCGGCAACGCCCATGTAATAGGGGTCATCCTTGCCCGTATAGTCGTGGCAGACCTGGATGAACGTGTCGTTCGACGACGAGCCCGCGTCGGGATCCCATCGGTTGAACTTCACGGCAAACAGGGTCGCTCCCTTATAGTCGTTTCCGTCCGGCCGGGTGCCATAGGCGAGTTGGAGACCGGACTCGGTCCAGCCGTCGGCCCAGCCATAGAGGCCCTGGGCAAACCACATCGAGGTCTTGCCGCCCAGAAAGGCATCCATAGACCGAGTAAAGGAGATTGGCATCAAGTGCGATCGCGCAAAGGCGTCACCGTTGGCAAAGCCAACAGACGACAAGGCGAGGCCAGCCAAAAGAACGTTCCATCGTTTCGTCATTTGTCTTCCTCCGTGTGTATGCCTCATCCTTCAGGACCCGGCATACAGGACAATGCGAACTATATTCTTAATGATCCTGAAATGTCAAGAAATGGGGCCGATAGACCAGGCGTTTAGGTTCAAAGGTCCCCGTTCAGGCGCCAGGACCTAGACCGGCAGGGCGCCAAGCGCTGCTCGGCAGAACCGCGCGCTTGACGCTACGCAATCCCAGATGTCGCGCCGTGAAGAGTCCTGCTCGACGACCACCCATTGAGTTCCCGCATTCGCGAAAGCCGGAAGGATGCGCGCCCAGTTCAGGTTGCCCTCACCCACCGGCGCATAGTCCACCTCCCAACCAAAGACCGCCTTATCCTTGAGGTGGACCACCGGGATCCGCCCCTTAAGGCGCTCGATTTGCTCCAGAAGGTCGACGCCGGCATGCCAGACCCAATAGGTGTCCAGGATGAAGTGAACCGACTTCTCAGTTCGCTCGACCAGAATGTCGAAGGGCCTTTCGCCGCCCTTGCCCATCCGCTCAAACTCGACAGCGTGGTTGTGATAGCCCATCGAGAGCCCCGTGGGCCTCATCTTCTCGTCTAGCTGGTTGAGGTTGTCGGCGAGCCTGCGATAGCCGTCCAGCCCGCCGTCGCGAGCCCATTGCGGCGGCACGGCAATCGCGGGGAAGGGGCACCGAAGCACCGAGTGAAACAAGATCTCCAACTCAAGGCTCGACTCGAAGCGCTCAATCGGGCGATGCGTGGCGCAGCACTCCAGGCCAAACTCGTCAAGCATGGTCCGGCCCGCCTTGGCGTCCACTTCGGGCCGGTCCCCGTTCATGCATTCCACGGCCGAGATTTGAACGCCTTCATAGCCGAGTTCCTTGGCTCTTCGAAGCGACTGATGCAAGCCCTGCCCGGACTTGACGTGGTCCCGAACGGTGAAGAGTTGAAGGCCGAGCCGCATGGCTGGAGGCTACCCCGCCGCCATCTGCCAAAATAGGCGGATATGGCTGGCCACAGCAAATGGAAGAACATCAGGCTCCGCAAAGGAAAGCAGGACGCGATCCGCGGCAAAGCATTCACCAGACTCAGCCGCGAGATCATCGTTGCGGCGCGCATGGGCGGCGGCAACGTCGGTGACAACGTTCGCTTGAGGATCGCGATCTCCAAAGCGCGCGAAGTCTCGATGCCCGCGGACACGATTGAAAAGGCTATCAAGCGCGGCACCGGCGAGCTTGCCGGCGAGGCGATGGAAGAGCTGACTTATGAGGGCTACGGCCCCGGAGGCGCTGCGGTGATCGTCGAGGTGACGACGGAAAACCGAAACCGAACCGTCGCCGACCTGCGCCA
This sequence comes from Armatimonadota bacterium, assembly GCA_016223145.1. Classification (NCBI taxonomy): domain Bacteria; kingdom Bacillati; phylum Armatimonadota; species Armatimonadota bacterium. Next base: position 188,139 of record JACRPN010000008.1, read on the forward strand.
CGCCTTCTCCAAGTGCGGAGGGAACCTGGCGGAGAACGGCTCTGTGAGCTGGAGGTTCAAGCGCCTCGCGGAGATCATCGTGCCGAAAGCCAGCCACGACGAGGACGAATTCACCCTTCAAGCCATCGACGCCGGCGCAGAGGAAGTCTCGACCGACGAAGAGTCCTTCACCGTGCACACCGCCGTCGAAGGCATGCACAAAGCGTGCGAAGCACTCGAAGGCGCGGGCTACAAGGTGGAAGAAGCTAACATCACCTACGTTCCGAGCGACATGGCCGCGCCTGCGGCCGACGACCTTCCGAAAATCGCCCGCCTACTGGACATGCTGGAAGAACTCGACGACGTAAAGGAGACGTACGTGAACGTCGACCTGCCGGAAGACGTCTTCGATTCGGCGTGAGCACCTTTCGCCTGCCTTGGGTTTCGCTTGTCCTGATCGCAGGCAGCATCGCGACTGCTTTTGCGCAGCTATGGCAGCCCGAACTGGTGGAAACCTTTGGGTTTCAGATCGCGCATCCGTCCTTCCAGACCGCCCTAAGCAGCCTCTTCCTTCACGCGAACACCCTGCACCTGCTTGGAAACATGGTGTTTCTGGCGGCCGTGGGACCGGCGGTGGAGACCACGATCGGGCCCTGGAGGCTTATCACGACCTATCTGGTGGGCGGATTGGGCGGTGTCGCGCTCCATTGGGCGCTCGCCAACCGTGCGCTCTACGACGAGCCTCTGGTAGGTGCAAGCGGAGCCATCGCCGCCTGCGTTGGGCTTTTCTCCGTGCGCTACCACGCCTCAAGGGTGCCCTTGGCGCCCAGAGTCAGCGCGCCAATCCTGGCGGTCGCGTCCATCTGGCTCGTGATCCAGGTCCTGGGGGCTTTCGTCCACATTGGCAGCGTAGAAGGAGGCATGGCCTATTGGGCGCACATTGGCGGCTTTGCTGCAGGACTCCTGCTGAGTGTCACCTTTCGCATGGACCGTCATGCCCAACTCGACGCGGCTCAGGCGAACCTACAGCGCATGGAACAGCGCAGCGCGGGCGCCGTGATCAAGGCCGCGGAGCAATCCCTTCAGGCGGGTTCGAAAGACCCCAAAGTGCTTCGCCAATTGGCCGACGCGCAGCGAACCGTGGGTGACCACGACAAAGAGTCTGAAGCGCTTTTGGCAGGGCTGGACCGGTTCGAAGTTGAGGACCGCGCACAGGCCATCGAAAGGCTCTCGGAGCTTCAGGCCCTCTCGGCGCTGACGGTTTCCAGGCGCAAGCGCATGGCCGACCAACTCAAAGCGTCCCATCCCAAGGCCGCTTCGTCGCTGCTCGAGTCGGTCGTCGAGGAAACGCGGTCTTCGCCGGAGCTTCCCGACGCGCTGCTTCTCTTGGCTGAAGTTCAAAAGGAGATCGATCCGGCGCGCGCGCAAGGCCATGTCGACGAGATCTTCCGGGATTTCCCGATGCATCCGGCCGCCGAGGTCGCGCGGACCCGAGGGTGGTCCTCGTGAAGGCCTGGTGGCGTCGGCGTCGCAAGTTCTTGCTTGGCGGGCTCGTCTTCTGGTTTGCCCGCTTGCTCTGGCTGTCGATGCGCGTCAAGGTGATCGGCAAAGAGAACGCTCTGCCGTGTGGCAGGGGGCGCATCTTTGTGGGCTGGCATGGGAAGACGCTGATGCCCGCCAACTACTTCTACAAACAGGGGGTCTGGGCACTGTTTAGCCTCTCGAACGATGGCGAGCTACAGTCCAGGATCTTCAAGCGGTTCGGATTTCAGGTGATCCGCGGGAGCACGGGACGAGGCGGTGCCAGGGCCCTCATCGAGAGCATCCGGGTGCTGCGCGCCGGCGACGCGATGGCCATCACACCCGATGGCCCGCGTGGCCCCGAGTGCCGCGTCCAACCCGGGGTGCTGGCGATGGCCCAGAAGTCCGGCGCCGTGCTGGTGCCTGTCGGAACGTCCGCGCGGCACGCCACGCGGCTCGGCACCTGGGACCGCTACATGATCCCGTGGTTTTTTACAAAAGGAGCCGTCTGCTTTGGCGAGCCGCTTGAAGTGGCCGCGAACGCGACGGAAGCCGAACTGGAAGCCGTCCGGCTGGCCTTGGAGCGAGCCGTCGAACGGGCAGAAGACGAAGCGGACCGGGCCTGCGGAAGGACGCCGCCGGTCCGGTCCAGCGTCAGTTCGGTCTCAGAGGCGTTGTCGCGAGCGCCTGCAACTGAGGATGAAGGAGCCCTTCACGAGGTCCAGCGGAACTGACCGTGGAGATCTTCGACACCCACTGCCATCTGAACTTGCCGGAGGCTTTCTCCGACCCTAAGGCGGCTATCGAGGAGGCTCGGGAGGCGGGCGTGACGCGGTTCGTCGTTGTGGGGATCGACGGCCCCTCCAGCGTTCGGGCCGTCGAACTGGCGGAGCGCTTTGAAGGTGTCTACAGCGCTGTCGGATGGCACCCAAACAGCGCGGCAACCTGGGGTCCTGAGGCGCGGGGCCTGGTTGAGGAACTGCTGAATCACCCTCGCACCGTGGCTTTGGGCGAGATTGGGCTTGATTACCACTGGGACTTTGCCACCCCCGAGCAGCAAAGTGTCTGCCTCGTGGACCAACTCGACATGGCGAAGGACGCCGGCAAACCGGTGGTGTTCCACTGCCGAAACGCCTATGACGATCTGCTCAGAGTCCTGGAAGACAGACCGGGTCAGCCCTACTTGTTTCACTGCTTTTCGGGGACCGACGAGCACGCGGAACGGTGCCTGGCCATGGACGCGCTGTTCGGGTTCGATGGGCCGCTGACTTACAGGAATTCGGAGGGTTTGCGAGAGCTCTTTGCGCGGCTCCCAGAGACCACCCTGGTACTCGAGACCGACAGCCCCTACCTGTCGCCGGAGCCGCTTCGAGGCAAGCCCAACCGGCCCGCCTACCTCCGATATGTGAACCAAACCGCTGCCCATGTCCGTGCCCTGCCGCCCGAGAAAATGGCGGCGATCACCACATCGAATGCCATGAGGTTCTTCGGCATTTGAAGCTGTCCCATAGACCTGGAAGACACGTGCCAGAAGGACAAAGGACCGAAGGGACGCGGAAAAGTAGCCGCAGGTCTTTAGCCGGCGTCCGGGAACCTAAGGGATCGTCTGTAGGTTTGCCGCTCCCAATCGGCCGATGTAGCCCAGGCGTCTCGCCTGGGTTGCCCGCTGCCTGAACTTGAACTCAAGCGATCTATAGTAAGGTGACTTGTTACCGATTTCGATCAGGCGACTTGTCGCCGCGAAAGCCTCAGCAGGGGTGAGGGAACCAAGCCTTCCTTAGGCAAAGGTGCTGCGAGTCCTAACGGACAGTCATCGGCACTGCGGCCTGCCGTACCAGTTCCCGTCAGTTTCGCCGCCGGCCGCGGCCCGCAGGTTCTGCCGTCACTTCGACCTTGGGTTCACTGCCCGAACCCGTGGCCGGGGGCTCTTCGTGCTGAACCCCCGACGATGCCGGAGGCTCGCCGTGTCGGTCGGCGGCCGGCTCATAGTCGGCAGGCTTCATTAGCCGGGGTCCAACAAGGAAATACCCTGCCAGGGCAAGCAAGGCTGGGACCAGGATCCACTTGATCAGGTAGCGTGCAACACCGCCTCGGCGGCGACGCCTGGCTTGCCCCGCGGGGCGCTGGGTGGACTTGGCAACAGGTTTCGAGGCTGGCGTCGTCTTCGCCAAAGCGGGGCTTATTCTCCGTCGTCCTCAGACTTGGCGCCGACGATTTCCGGCTCCACGCCGCCATCCTCGACAGGCGCTTCTTCAACTTCTGCCGCCCTTAGAACCTTAACGGTCACCACGATGGCTTCGGCGGGGGTGATGCACTCCACGCCAGCAGGAAGCTTGAGGTCGCCGGCATGGATCGAGGCACCGAGCTCCAGTCCGCCGACCTCGACCTCGATCTGCTCAGGGATGGCCTTGACCTGGCCCTTGAGTTTGACGTGTGTCGTGGGGTGGAGCAGGGAAGCTTCGTGTCGGGCCACCGTGTCTGGCGTACCCACCGAGACCACCGGAACATCCAAGGTTACAATGTCGGTTCCTGCGACCTGCATGACCGAGACATGGATGATGGAGGTTGCCAACGGGTCTTTCTCGATCTTGGTGATCATGACGTCGCGGGCGCCGGATTCACCCGAAACCTTGATCTGGAACTGGCGATGGGCCTGGCGGATGATGTCGCGAATCTCCTTCTCGTTAGCCTGAACGGCCACGGTTCCCTTGCCCTTTTCGATGATGGCCATCGGGACGACGCCCGTGCGGCGCAACTGCTTGAGCGTGATGGAAGAGTCGGTGGATCGGGGTTCGGCGTTAAGGACAGACATGGCGGCGGGTTCCTGGTGTTTGGATGAACGCAGAGTGTACCTGAAGCGCCACAGGGCATCCACCTCGCTTCTGCGGGCAACCAAGATCTCTGATCTCTTGTCCCCTATCCCCTATCCCTTCCGAGTCTAAACGCATGTGGCAATAGCTCGCTGAAGCGAAGGGACCGGATCCCACCAGAATCGTCCACGCAATGCACAAGGACATCCTCGGGACTCTCGATGAACTCCGACATCACCTGCCGACACGCCCCACAGGGAGTCCCGGAATCTTGGGTTGCAACGACAACCTCACGGATCGAGCGGCAGCCCGCCGCCACCATCGCGAAGATTGCCGTCCGCTCGGCGCACACAGTGAGACCATACGAGGCGTTTTCGACGTTGCAGCCTGAATAGATGACGCCATCCGCTCCTAGCACCGCTGCGCCGACCGCGTAGCCGCTGTAGGGGCAGTAAGCGCGCTCCCGGGCCTCGCGTGCGGTGGCGACCAGGGCATCGAGGTTCCCCATGGCGTTACCTTAGCACGGCGATTGTCACGCCGTGCCCCCCTTCACCCGGTTCGCCCTCGCGGTGCGATGCGACATGAGGGTGCTTTCGCAATCTCTCACGAACCAAACCTCGCAGAATCCCCTCGCCCTTGCCATGCACGATGCGAACGCTGTCGCAGCCAGCCAACAAGGCGTCGTCCAGGAATTTCTCAAGCTCCTCGAGGGCTTCTTCGGCCCGCTTGGCGCGTATGTGCAGCTCTCTGCCAACGGACATGGCCTTTTGAAGTGAGAGGTTCTTCTGCGCCTTCTGCGGGCTGCGCTGGAGCAATTCCACGGGTGTGAGCTTGGTGCTGGCCACCGTGATCCTCAAAGGGCCGATCTGCACGGCGACTTGGGCCTTTGTGGGCTCGTCCAGAAGCACTCCCGCTTGTGGGTAGCCCTCCACCTTTACCTTGCAGCCCTTTTCGAGCTTAAGCTCACCTGGGGCCTCCTCGGGTGTCATCTCGAACTGAGATTTCGCCTCTTGCCCCAGCGATTGAAGCGCCTTCAGGTTGCCCCGGGCGGCTTGGACCACCTTCTCGTCCACCTTGGCCTTCTTCAGCTCCTCGAAAATCTCCTCCGCTTCTATCCGGATTTCGCGAAGGGTCGCTTCGATCTGGGCGCTAGCCTGGGCGTGGACGGTCCGCCGGATCTCGTCGGCTTCCTTCAGCTTGCGCTCGGCGGTTTCCTGGACCTTCCTTAGCTCGTGGAGCCGCTTGTCGGCGTCGCTCTGGGCGATGCGCGACTGGCGCTGTGCAAGCTCCAGCTTCTCCATCATCAGCCCGACGTCTTCGGCCTCGGACCCCAAGGACTCCTTGGCCTTTGTCACGACGTCGCCGGGAATCCCGTACCGCTCCGCGATCTTGAGCGCGTGGCTCGCGCCAGGAGCGCCCATGATCAGCCGGTAGGTCGGGCGCAGGGATTTCACATCGAACTCCATCGCGGCGTTCTGGAACCCGGGGGTGTTGTAGGCGAACGCTTTCAACTCACCATAGTGGGTACTCGCAAGCACGATCGCGCCGCGGCCGGTGAGTTCGCTGAGGATCGCCTTCGCCAGCGCCGCGCCCTCAGCCGGGTCCGTGCCCGCTCCGATCTCATCGAAGAGCACCAGCGCGCCCGGGCGCAGATGCTTCAAAGCGTCGGCGATGTTTCGGATGTGCCCGCTGAAGGTGGAAAGCGATTGCTGAAGGCTCTGTTCGTCGCCGATGTCCGCCCAGACCTGGGAAAACGCCCCAAGCTTCACCTCGTCAGCCGGGGGAAAGAGCCCGGATTGGGCCATCAGGGCGCATAGGCCCACACACTTGATCGCCACCGTTTTCCCACCTGTGTTGGGTCCGGTGATGAGAAGTCCTCGATCGCCAAACCCCACCGTAATGGTCACGGGTACCACACGGTCAGGATCGAGAAGCGGATGCCGAGCGCCAGTGAGGGCGATCCCATAGCCGTCCCACTTCTTGGGGAGCGCTCCTTTGAAGTCATAGGCGAGCCGCGCGCAAGCCAGGACAAAATCGAGTTCCCCGGTGCTCTCGATCCCCTCTCGCGCGAGTTCCGCCACGGTCCCGATCAGGCCAGAGAGCTGGGTCAGCACGCGCTCGCACTCCTCCCGCTCGGCCGATTCGGCTTCCCGCAAGGCGTTGCCCATCTGGAGCACGTCCTCGGGTTCGATATAGACCGTCTGCCCGCTCGCGCTGCTGTCGTGAACGATGCCGCGGATCTTGCCTTTGTGCTCGGCTTTTAGCGGGACCACGTATCGGCCCTCGCGGGTGGTGTAGATCGGGTCCGAGAGCCACTCGCGCGCCTTGCCGCTGACGTAGCTCTGTACGCGGTCCACAATCTTGCTCTGGGTCGAGCGGATTTTCTGGCGGATTCGGCTCAGTTCGGGGCTCGCCGAGTCCTTGATCTCTCCGCTCCCTTCTACGGAACTGAAAATGCTGTCCTCCAGCCGCGGGGCCTCGGGCGCGTTCTGAACGAAGGGCCAGAGCTTGGGAAAGTCCCCCCGGCGGGAGTCGAGATAGCGCTTCATCCCGCGCATCGCCGAGAGCGCCGAGCCGATCTCGTAGATCTCCTGCCCACCCAGCGCGAAGCCCTTTTCCGCACGGGTGAGCGCTGAGCGCACGTCGCGGATCGCACCCAACGAGGGCGGCGACTCCTTGCCAATAAGGGCATAAGCCTCGGCGGTCAGTGCGAGCCGTGCCCAAACCTCTGCGGCATCAAACGATGGAGCCAATTGGCGCGCGATGTCGCCTCCGATCGCGGTCTCGGCGCGCGAAGCGAGCCGACTCCGAATCGCTTCGAACTCCAACACGTCCAAGCTATGCATGGTCCCTTACAGATTGTGGCAGGAGACGCCCAGGGCCACACGCAGGTACCCTCCCACCGTAGAACAGATCAGGAACTCAAGATGATTACCGTTGCCCTTACCCTCGCCTTCGCCACCGCGACACCGTCGCTTGCCGCCGATACTTATCTGCTCGATCCCTCCGACGACGTGTGGGTTTATCCTCACGCTGGGGAGCCTGGAACCGATCCGCTCATGCGCATCTGGGGCGTCAGTGGTTTGGCGGCCGCGAACAAGGGCGAGCCCGCGGACGATTTCTCCTATGGCTACCTGAAGTTCGACCTCTCCGGCCTTCCCAAGAGCCTAAAAGTCACCGAGGCCACGCTGAGCATCGCCTTGCGCGACAACCCCGGCTTCACGCCGGATCAGGCCAAGGCCGCGCCGCTCGAAGTTCGCTTGATGGACGGCGACCTAGACGAGAAGAAGTGGAGCCACAGCATGGTGACGAAGGTCTTTCCGGACAACAAGAAGGAGTCCGTGCTCGGCTCGAGTTTCCCGGAGAAGTGGGAGGCGGACAAGCCGGTGCCGCTTTCAGTCAACTTGATGCAGGCCAAGGAGCTTTTCCAGCAGGGATTTAAGAGGGCCATGGGGGCGGATAGGCCTTACCTTCTCTTTGCGCTGACGTCGAGGCTCGACCCCTCTGAGGTAGGACAAGGCGCGATCTATCGGGTTTACACGAAAGAGGGCCCAAAAGGCTCACGCCCGGTGCTGAAGATCGTGGGAGACAAGCAATAGCCCGGCCGAAAAGCGAAGGGCGAAGGGCGTGGCAGAAAAAGCCCCCTCCTCGTTTTGGTTCGTAAGTGCTTCCGAGTCCCGGCTTGTCGGGAAGGAGGGGGTTGTCGCAGATCCCGCCGAGCGTAGTGAGGGAAACGTAGTCGGGAGGGGTGGAGACGGCCCTAGCGCTCTAGTGCCTTAAACCCCTAACGCCTAACGCCTTAGCGCCGCTCACTTCGCCAACTTGTGCTTCTTGATGCTATCGTCGGCGCGCGTTTTCTCGGCGGCGGCTTCGACCCGGTCGCAAAAGCCCTGCGGCGTGAGTTTGCCGGTCAGCATAGCGGTGAGCGCGTCCTCGGTTTCCTTCTGAAACGCCTTGTACCAGTCCTTGTACTGAACGGCCCAAACGGCGGTGCTGGCTTTCAGCGCGTCGGCCGCGCCGCGAAGCGTCTCTGGCATTTCGGCGTCTTCAGAACCCTTGATGGCCATCAACGTGCCCTTTTCGGTCACGAACTTTTTGGCGTTGGTCAGGCTGGTCATGTACTTAAAGAGGTCGATCGCCGCTTCAGGGTTCTTGGCATCGGTCGGCACCATCCAGGGTTCAATGCCGATGATGAGCGCGGTCGGATCGCCCTTCCCGCCCTCGACGTACGGCGGCAGGAAGAACCGAAGCTGCACGCTTTTCGGCATAACGTTCTTCATCTCAGACTCCAGCCACGTGCCGCAGGTAACCATCGCCGCGCGGCCCTGTACAAACTCCTGCTGAGACTCCGTGTGGCTCATCGAGACCGCGCCCTTCTGAAGGTAGCCCTTCTTGTTCAGTTCGTCGATCATCATGGCGGCCTGGAGCATCGCAGGGGATTTCCAGGCGCCGGGCTCCAGGTTCTGGGCCGCGTCCACGGCCTCCATGCCTCCAACGCTGGCCGCCCAGGGGAGCAGCATGCCGTTGGCCATGTAATAGGGGTATTTGCCCTGGAAGGTGATCGGCGCGAGCCCTGCAGCCTTGATCTTTTCGCAGAGCGCGAGCAGCTCGGCCCAAGTCTTCGGGGGCGTCCAGCCGTTTTTGTCAAAGACGGCTTTGTCGTACCACCAGCCGTAGCACATCACGTAATAAGGCAGCACGTACTGCTTGCCTTCCAGTTGGCCGAGCTTGAGGATGGCGGGATTGAAGGTGTCGCGCCAAGTGCCTTCACCCTCCCAAGCCTTGCCGTCGAGCGCGGGTCCGAGGTCCCGTAGCTGGCCCTCTTCGGCGAGCGCCCAATGGTCCATGTCCCAACCTGGAAAGGCCAGGTCGGGCGGATTTCCGCCGATGAAGCGGGGCCGGAGCTGGTCCCAGACGCGCGGGTTGCCCCAGACGTTGGTTTTGACGCCGGGCTTCAGCTTCTCGTACTCCTTGGCGCGGGCCTCATAGAAGTCGATGCCGTAGCCGCCCTTGAACGCCGCGACCTCAATCTCGCCGCTGGCGGACTGGCCATCGCCGCCGGGCCCGCCGGAGTCGGCTCCGCCACTGCATCCGATCATCGAAACCGCCACCACAGCGGCCAAAAGGCTGAGGAAAGATCGCTTCATCGTGAGTCTCTCGAAACACCGAGGGGTGCTTGCCGATATGATAGCCCGGAACCCGCAATTCAGGCGAGGGGGAGCCTAGCGAAAGGGGGATGGGCGAAGGGCGATGAGCGAAGAGTGAGGGGCATGGCATTCCGTCTCTCCCCACGGGGGACAGGCTGTGAGCCAACCCAACAGGGTGAGGGGGACGGGCGGCGCGACATAGTGTGCGACATGCGATGGAGAGGGCTCAACTCAGGCCCAACGGGCCGACGCGTCTCCTCGAAGGGCGCAGCCCCGGTGGAGTATCCGTCGAGATTGGACAAGCCCTAAAGGGGCGGCCACCTTTGATCCACGGTCCCGCGGATGAACGGGCCGTTTCGGCTCCGCCAGACGCGAACTATTTGCCAGGCGGGAAATACCTTCCCAAGACAACCACGACCGCAAGAAGCACCCCGATACCGAGCAACGTGCGGCAAAAGCCCATCAGCGTCTCGATCCGCCTGACTCGGTTCCCTTCATCTACATTGGCGCGCTTCACCAGTTCGGACCCTTGGAGCCGTTCCGCGAGCTGCCGCACATCCGGATACATCTTGAGGCCTTGCATAAGCACATCAGGCGTTGCGCGCTGTTCGAGCGCCAGCCGCAGGTCGCGGAGCTTCTGGCGGCTCTGTTTGAGCTGCCAGGCCAGCACGAACACCACAATCGAACCAGAAATTGCGGCGATGGCAAGGGGCAGGGCGACCGTGAGCAGTCCGGCGTAGGCCTTGATCAGAATTTCGTTTACGGTGTCCATGGGTTCCGGCTCTTCTTAGAGTGCAGAAGGCGGTCGCTTTGTTCGACATTGTCATGGATTCCTCCTTGCGGATCGGTGGGTACGCTCTAAACGATGGTCAGCTTTGTGGCAGCGTTGCTCCTTACTCCTTGGTCCTGCGGGGCGGCCCCAGACTGGACCCTCATCCCCACACCCAAGTCAATACGGTCGAAAGGCGGCTTCCTGGAACTCTCGAGCACAACGCGAATCGTGGCGGCAACCCCAAAATTGATGCCACTCGCGAAGATCCTGGCGGACGAGGTCTATCTGACGCAAGGCGTTCGCTGCCGTGTGTCTTCCGGAAGGCCGTCAACTGGCGACATCGTGCTCACCCTCGACCCAGCCCTGAAGGCGGGACGCCCGATAAGGACGGTGCGCGACAAGCGCTTCACGACGACCACGGACGGCGCCCATCACATTGCAGTTACAGATCGAGTCGTGGTGTCTGGTTTTAACTATCGCGCTGTCGCCGAGGGAACGGCGACGGTGCTTCAGCTCCTTCGAGCCACCAAGAAGGGCCCCGAAATCCCGAAGGTCGCCATCGACGACTGGCCCGAAGCGGACTACACCACGGTCATGGTGGACGTGGGCCGGCAGGAAATCCCGATCGCCACACTTAAGCAGTGCGTGGATGCCTGCAGATTCTACAAAGCCCGTTATATGCAGCTTCACCTGAGCGACGATCACGGCTGGACCTTTCCCAGCACAGCCTTTCCGAAGCTCGGCTCGCGCAACACCGGCGCACACGGTGGTCTGGCGCCGAAGGTCTACGACCTGAAGGCGTTGAAGGAACTCGTGGCCTATGCCGATGCCCGTGGGGTGACCTTGGTTCCGGAATTCGAGACCCCCGGCCACAGCGGCGCGATGCGGCTGGCGATGCCGGAGGTCTTTGACGACGTCTCCCCTCCCTTGTCTTCGCGAAGCGAAAATGCTTCCGAGTCCCGAGCTATCGGGAAGGGAGGGGCAGGGGGAGGGAGACAGGAAGCCCACCTGGCCGTCCTGAACATCGCCAACGACGCGATCTATCCTGCGCTCGACACTCTGGTCGGCGAGATGTGCGACGTCTTCAAGAGTTCGCCGTACTTCCATATTGGCTGCGACGAGACGATCTGGCACGTGCTCGAAGCCCAGCCCGCCACCCAAGCCTACATGAAGGCCCACGGGATGTCTGGCGTTCACGAACTCTTCAAGCAGCACGTCAACCGGATGATCGAGATCGTCCGCAAGCACGGCAAAGTGCCCTTGGCCTGGGAAGGGGTGGCGCTCGACGACGGCATGAAGGACCAACTGGCGGTGATGACCTGGGTGGGCAGCGCCAGGACCGCCGAATCCCTTCAGAAGCAGGGGTACACCACAATCACGGTCCCTTGGGACCTTGGCGTTCCGTTCCCCGAGTGGAGCATGTACGAGTGCAACGGCAGCAAACTCACGCGGCAGGACCGAGTTCTGGGCGCAATGGTGCCGTTGTGGGAGATGAGCGCTGGCGCCCTCATCGAGACCTACATCCCCAGAATCCCCGAACGACAAGAGCGAACGTGGGGACCGGACAACCGCTTCGAGGAGCCCGAGTTCGTCATTCGGAAGCGCTTCCTCGAAGCGAGGCTCGCCAAAATCATCAAACCCGTGACAATCGAGGCACGCGGGCTGCTCGGCGAGCCCGGCGCAAAGGGCAGCGAGGTCCACACGACGATGGCCGAGACTCTGGAATCGGGCAAGCTGCCGCCGATTTTCGCCGGAGAACTTGAGGTTAAGCTCGCCAGCTCGATTCCAGGAGCGATCATCCGCTACACGTTGGACGGTTCCGCGCCGACTTCAACCTCCCTTGGGTTCATGAGGTCGCTCAAGCTCTCCGCGAGCGCGACCGTCACGGCGGCGCCCTTTGACGCTTCGGGCCGCCAGATCGGCCACGCAAGCGCGATGAGTTTCGCTTATGTGGACTTCGATAAGTCACTCACCTTCGGCAAACCGGTCACTGCCTCAGGAACGGAAGCGGAGTTCAAGCCGGAGTACGTCGTGGACGGCCTGGTTCAACGAGAGAAAGCTTGGTGGGGCCCGCCTGCGCCGCAGTGGGTCCAGATCGACCTGGAAGCCGAGCACGATTTGAACCGAATCGATGTCTTTCCTTTTTGGGACGGCGCAAGGGCCTATCAGTACACGGTAGAGGTCTCGGCCAACAAATCGGCGTGGACCTTGGTGGCCGATCGATCCAAGGCAAACGAAGTCGAGACCGAGAAGGGGCACAGGCATACGTTCACACCCATTCGAGCCCGATACATCCGGGTCAACATGCTCCACAACACGGCGAACACCAGCGTGCACATGGTTGAGGTGCGGGCATATGGGGGATGAATACACCTCGCCCTTAAGGGAGAGGTCGGTGAACGCAGTGAACCGGGTGAGGGTGCTTCGGCGCCACACACATGGAGGTCCCTCTCCCCTCGTGGGAGAGAGGCCGTGAACGCACTGAACGGGGGTGAGGGGGAGCGTGCCCTAACGAATCACAAGCCAAGCCCGGCCGTAGGGCTCGACCTTGACCTTTAATCGAATCCGGAAGTCTCTATCCACCGTGAAACTCCCTCGGCTCACCTCTTTCGGATCGTTTGCGTGCTTTTGTGTCTTGACAAACGACCCTTCCGCCACCCTCGCCGAGCGCGTGATGCCCGTGTAGTAGAGCGGAAGCACGATCTCCTGCTCAAGCGGTTGGCCCGAAGGGTTGTAGACCATTGCGAGGCCCTTGATGGGCAGCGACGGATTCACATGCAGTGCCACATCCAGGGTCACCCCATCGGCGCGTTTGACGTGGATGACGTCCGATTCAAGAATGTCTCGGTACGTCTTGAACCAGTTCACCCATTTCTGGACCACGGCCATCGTCTGCGGCGCGTCGTAGAGCCGTGGGCCTCGGTAGCAACTCTGTGCTCCGTAGCCGAAGTTGTTCGCCAGGTGCTGCTCGTAGTCCATCAGGTGGTCCTTGAGGGGCTCAATGGTCGCCTCCTTGCCGCCGCCCTGGTACTCCACGAGCGGCGTCATCATCCAGCCCATCGTGGGGGTCTTTTCCCAGGTGCCGTCGAAGAGGTTCTGGCGGGCATGAATGTGCTGCTGCTCCCTCGGGAGCGACCAGTTCGACTCGCGGTAGCCCATGCCGGTCTTGTTCGAGCCCTGCAGGAAGTAGTTGTCGGGAACGTTCAAGTAGATCCCTTTCGCGCGAAAGGCGTGATAGAGGTCCGTGATCTTCTGGAATTGCTTCCACTGGGAGTCTCCGAGACCCGCATGCCCAGAGTGCTTGGTGCTGGCGCAGACGTCGCCAGGGTAGCTGCCGTCGTGCTCCAGCAGGTCGAAGCCGGTGCGCTCAAAGAAGTTCGCGATCTTCCGGAAGTACTCTGCTCCCCAATCCGAGCAAAGGCAAGGCGAACTGCCAAACACCGCGTCTCCCGGCTTGCCGGTCTTGGGGCTGATGACATCGACCTCCGGGCTCACGCTTCGGCTGGCGAGCAGGGAATAGCCGCCCAGCTCAAGCCCCTTTGCCTTGGCATAGTCCCGAAATCCCTTGAACTTGGCGAAGTTCGCTTCGGACTGGTCCTCCATATCCAGCCCCGACCAGAAGCTGATGATCACCATCTCGAACCCGCAGGACGCCGCCTGGTCGATCGCGGTGAGCACGACCTTGGGGTCGGTGCTGGTCAGGTGCAGCATGATCGGGTTCTCGGTGCACCAGGGTGCCAGTGTGCGGAACATCCTTCGGACTGCGAGCCCCTGGCGCTCGCGGTCGGAGTCGTCGTGGACCAGTTCGAACACCCTGAACGTGCTGAAGGTGTCGCCCGGGGCCACGTCGATTTCGGGGCCAACCGGCGAGGAGCAATCGAGCACGCAGGGCGTCTTCAGGTTGTAGTTGACCTGGGTTCGATACTCGGGGTCGGAAACCCACCTGGCCGCCTGATTCGAGGCGCTGAGCGCCATGCCCGCGAAGGTATAGTCGGTGGTCGCGAATAGGTGCGATGGGCGCCACCCCGAGGCCTCGTCCACTGTCGATTCCGCCTCAACCACCCGCAGCTTCTCTGCGGAAAACTTGTCGACGCGAATCGGTTTGGCCGAGCCGTTGCTCAGGCTGACCTGCTTTGCGAGCAGTGGAATGCCGTCGTAAAGCTCATAGCGAACATCGGCGATGACCCGCTCGCCAACAGTGCTCGGCGCGGCGAAATGCAGCGTAAGCGACGCTCCCGGCGCAGGCCACGGGAGATTGGCCGCATGGCGGACGCGTTTCCAGTCGAACCGCTTCTCCGTCTTGCCCACCGTGAACCCAATGAAGCGGAACGCGTTCGGGTCCGCCTTCATCGTGTCCAGCCAGGCGGGCTTGAGGAACGCCAGATTGGGCTGCCCCAAGAGCCCACCAACAGCGAACTCCTTGCCGTTCAGCGCCAATAGGGCTTCCGGCGAAACCGCGCGCAGAAGCGATTCGCCGGTCACCAGGTTGTCGAGACCCACCGTCGCCGCATTTGGAGACAAGCGGAATCTGCGGGCAACCAGTCCGTTCGAGAGCACGATCTCGTTCGGCTTCCCGGTCCGATAAACCCCCGCTTCGGCGCCAGTCGTCTTGACCAGCCAGTCCCCTTTGGCGGGGCTGGCGGGCAGCATAGGGAGCGCGTGAACTGCTTGTTCGATCGGGTTCGTTGGCATGACGAGAGAAAGGAGCACCGCAGCGAGCATCGGTGCCTCTTTTCGACGGGCAATGGCGTGAGTCCTGTCTCGGGTAAGGAAGGTCAGAGGGACGGAGGGACGGAGGGACGGAGGCCGTCCGAGCCCCTCCCTCGTCTTGGTTCGCAAGTGCTTCTGAGTCCCGGCTTGTCGGGAAGGGAGGGGTTGGGGTGGGAGACTCGGGGAAGTGAGGAGATGAAGGGATGAAGAGATGAAGAGATGAGGGGACAAAGCGCCTCCAGACCCGGCAGACTTCCTGGTACCGTACCCCTAACTCCCGCCGCCTCACGTCCGACAATTCTCCTAAAGGGTCGTTCTGGTACTCTGGGTTTTGTACTGGGACACGCCAAGGAGTGGGCCGACCGAGCACAAGGAAGCATTCTGGGAAGGGGTTATGAGCCCAAATCCCGATCGACCGAGTTGACGAAGGCCTAGTCATCGTAGAACAGAAGTGGGATTTCGGACGTCACAAAGGCGTCGGAACCTCATCAAGGACGGTTTCAGAAAGCTATGTGGCAACGGTTTACGGAACGGGCACGAAAGGTCGTTTTTTACGCGCAAGAAGAGGCGCAGAAGTTCGGTGAAGGCTATGTCTCGACCGAGCACCTGCTGCTCGGACTCGTGCGCGAGGCAGACAGCGTTGCCGCACGTGTGCTGGAGAAGCTCGGCGTCAGCTTGAGCCGGATCCGCGCGGAAGTCGAAAAGCAGCTCCCGAGGGGAGAGTCCAGGGCCAACCAGGACATGACGCTGACCCCGCGTGCCAAGAGAGTGATTGATCTGGCTTATGACGAAGCTCGGAATCTGAACAATAACTACATCGGAACCGAGCATCTGCTTCTCGGCCTCATCCGGGAAGGCGATGGGCTCGCCGGACGGGTTCTCAACAAACTCGGCGTCGAGCTTGAACGGGCAAGGAAAGAGGTCATGGCGCTCCAAGATACGGAGACCCAGACCAAGATCAGCTCGGGACGCGCCTCCCAGACAACTTCAACCAAAACCCCCACCCTGGACGAGTTCGGCCGCGACCTGACCGACCTCGCCCGCGAGGGCAAGCGCGACCCCGTGGTCGGGCGAATCAGCGAGATCGAGCGCGTGATGCAGATCCTCTGCCGCCGCACAAAGAACAACCCCTGCCTTATCGGCGACCCGGGCGTTGGAAAGACCGCCATCGCCGAGGGCCTCGCGCTGCGCATCGTCAGCGGCGACATCCCCGAACTCCTTCGCGACAAGAGAATCGTTGCGCTGGACCTGGCGGGCCTCGTCGCAGGCACCAAGTACCGTGGTGAATTCGAAGAGCGCATGAAGAAGGTCATGGAAGAGGTTCGCAAGGCCGAGGGCCAAGTGATCCTCTTCGTCGATGAGCTTCACACCCTTGTCGGCGCGGGCGCCGCAGAAGGCGCCATCGACGCCAGCAACATCATGAAGCCCGCACTGGCGCGCGGCGAACTGCAGTGCATCGGCGCGACCACGCAAGACGAATTCCGAAAGTACATCGAGCGCGACGCCGCTTTGGAGCGACGGTTCCAGGCCGTCAAGGTCAAAGAGCCCAACGAAGACGAGGCCGTCGACATTTTGAAGGGACTCCGCGAGCGCTATGAAGCGCACCACGGCGTTGAGATTACCGACGACGCCATCCTCGCCTCGGTCCAGCTCTCCAACCGCTATATCACCGATCGATCCTTGCCCGATAAGGCCATCGACCTGATCGACGAAGCCGCCTCGAGGGTGAGGCTCCAAAAGAGCCTGCCGCCGCTGGCCATCCGCCAGGACCGCTCCAAGCTGAACAAGCTCAAAGAGGAACTGGAGCACCTGACCAAGCGCCCGCACGACTCAGCGGAAGCCACGAAATTTGAAACCGAGATCGACGAGCTGGGCAACAGCCTGGCCGAGCGCGAAGAGGCCTGGGAAGCTGAAGAGAAGCCCGAGCCGATCGTCAACGAGCACGAAATCGCCCAGATCGTCCAGAGCTGGACCGGCATCCCCGTCACCCGACTGGTCGAAGCCGAATCGCAGAAGCTGCTCAAGATGGAGGACGACCTGCACAACCGAATCATCGGACAGCACGAGGCCGTCGCCGCCGTCAGCCGGGCGATCCGCAGAAGCCGCAGCGGCTTGAAGGACCCGAAGCGTCCCATGGGCACGTTCGTGTTCCTTGGACCGACCGGCGTCGGCAAGACCGAACTTGCCAAGGCTCTCGCTGCGTACCTGTACGAGAAAGAAACCAACATGGTGCGCATCGACATGTCGGAGTACATGGAGAAGTTCACCGTCAGCCGGCTCGTTGGAGCCCCTCCGGGATACGTCGGCTACGACGAGGGCGGCCAGCTCACCGAGCAGGTGCGCCGAAACCCCTATTGCGTGGTGCTCCTCGACGAAATCGAGAAGGCCCACCCGGACGTCTTCAATATCCTCCTCCAGATCATGGAGGACGGCCAACTCACCGATAGCCAGGGCCGCACGGTCGACTTCAGGAACACCCTGGTCATCATGACCAGCAACGTCGGCGTCAAGCCGATCGAGCTGGAAAAGGGCCTCGGCTTCAGGGACACCAAGCAGGACATCAACGACCCGCGCGTCTACGAGAACATGAAGAACAAGATGATGGACGAGATGAAGAAGCTCTTCCGTCCCGAGTTCCTCAACCGCGTGGACGAAGTGATCGTGTTCCACCACCTGATGAGAGAAGAGATCCTGCGGATCGCGGACCTCTATCTGAAGCGCGTGAACGACTCCGCCAAGGGCCTCGGCATCACGGTGGAGCTCAGCGACAAGGTGAAGGACATGCTGGTGGACAAGGGCTACGACCCGAACCTGGGCGCTCGCCCGCTGCGAAGGGCGGTCCAAAGGTATATCGAGGACCCGCTCAGCGAGGAGTTGCTCTACGGCCGGTTCGGAGAGGGCGATGTGATCATCGCCGACCTGGACCCGACCTCCGACGTCCCCGGCGGTCAGGTGGTCTTCCACAAGAAAGAAGACACCCCCCCACCCAAGAAAAAGGAAAGAGTCGGCTCGAAGTAACTTCCGGTCCCCCTCCGTGGTTTTTACGCAGTCGAAACTGAGGAGGGAGAAGATCCCGCGCCTCACGGGAGGGTTAGGGGGTGGAGACTCTGGAAATGGAGCGCAGACATCCCTGTCTGCACCCCGGCGCACAGGCTTCCAGCCTGTGCCACTCAGTTCCCCCTCCTTGTTTCTGCCGAGCGGAAATGAGGAAGCTTCCGAGCCCCGACGTGTCGGGAGGGTTAGGGGGTGGCGGTTCCGTTCCGGGCGTAGCCGCAGTTCTTCAGCCTGCGTTCAGAGTGGCTGAAGCCGCACCCCAAAAAACACAATGCCTCCGGTCCAAAGGAGGTCCGGAGGCTCGATATGGACACCGCGCTTACCGCGCCGTGTCAGTCTCATTTGCGCTTTGGCTGACGCTGGCTCAGCGCCGAGCCCGCAGCCGTCTTCGCAGCTTTGCTGGTGCTGGTTGAGAGCACCTTGCTTGCTTCCGAAGCCGCCTTGCTCGAAGTCTTCTTACAACTTGCCATCGTGGGCTACCTCCTCTTAAGTTTGTGAGACCTCCCCCGACTTACGTCTTGCCAATCGACCTTTGGCAGAAGCCTCAATCTGTTTGACGTTTCAGCTCACCATTTGTGCGGGTGAACTAGCGAGAATCGCAAAAAAGTTCTACCGGTACAAAGGAGTCTCTCCGTCCGCGTAGAATGTCCATATTACAAGGACCATGCCCGAAGAGACCCCTACTACATTGGCGGACGTTGCAGACCTCGAGCGAATTCAGGCTGAGTCGGAGCGGCAGGCGCTGCCCGAGCAGGAGCGCGTGTTTCGGGTTGCCAAGCGGATCAGCTCCAAGCTTCACAACCTTCCCGACCCGACGAACCCGCCACTTGGGTTCACGCCTGGAAAGGGGTTCGACGAAGTGTTTCCGTTCATCCGATTGCCTCACCTTGCGCCGAATCTGAATGGGGATTGGGTGCAGTTTGGGAGCCCGGAGCTTGAGCCGAACCGGCTGTACTATGGCGACAACCTCCAGGTCCTAAGGACCTTGCCCTCGAACTCGATTGACCTGATCTACATTGACCCGCCTTTCTTTTCGGGTGCCGATTACAACGTCATTTGGGGCGATACGAATGAGGTCCGCACGTTTAGCGATATATGGGAAGGTGGCATGCCGACCTACCTTGTGTGGCTAAACGCTCGGCTTTGGGAGATGAGGCGAATCCTAAAAGCAACGGGGTCGATTTATGTCCATTGCGACTGGCATGCAAGTCATTACATAAAGGCCGAGATGGACAAGATATTTGGCTACGAGAACTTTCAAAACGAGATTATTTGGCAACGCACGTCTGCAAGAAGTGACTCGCATGGCATCAATCACATCCACGACGTCATCCTTTGTTTCTCCAAGTCCGGTGCGCCACACTATAACATTGTTCATACGGCATACGACGAAAAGTACATCTCTGACTTCTATCGTCATGTTGAACCAATCACGGGCCGACGCTTTCGGGTCTCGGACATTACAGCAGCAGGCACCCGCCGGGGTGAAACGGGAAAGCCTTGGAGAGGAATTGACCCAAACAGAAATGGAAGGCATTGGTCCAACGAGCCCGCCGAGCTGGACCGATTGGACGCAATTGGCCGAATATTTTGGCCTCAAAAGGATGGGGGAATTCCAGGGTACAAGAGATACCTTGACGAAATGGAGGGAGTTCCTTTGCAGTCCATTTGGACTGATATCAGCCCAGTTGCGGCCCAGAGCCTTGAGCGCATTGGATACCCTACCCAAAAGCCAGAAAGTCTCATGGATAGAATTATCTCTGCAAGTACGAACGAAGGCGACTTAGTTGCAGATTTCTTCATTGGCGGAGGTTCGACAGCAGCAGTTGCAGAAAGACTGGGTCGACGGTGGCTTGTATGCGATTCTTCACGAATTGCTGTTTCTGTAACTCTGAATCGTCTGGTAAAGGTGGGCGAGGAAATGACGGGAGTCTGCTCAAATTTCGGGCCGCCCGGTCAGGCTCAAGCTAGTTTGGATCTTCCATCGGACAGACAGGTCCCCGACATCCGCGTGCATTACGTTGGCGTCTACCCAATGGACCGGTTCAAAGCCGTAGACCAACCGACTTTCGACGAATTCGTTCTCAAATGCTTAGGCGCGCAGATCGACAACAGCGACAATCCGATCACAGGCTGGCGTAGCGGGCGCGAGCCGCTGAAGATCGGCCCTGCAGACCCTGATGTTGCTCCCGATCCGCGTGATCTGCAGGCATTCTTCGAAGCCTGCCTGAAGCACCTTAAAGAGAATGTGAAGCTTGCACCAAGATATGTATGCTGGCGAACCTCTCCGGAGCTCGTGGCCTATCGAAAGCGACTCTCGGAATACGTGAAGCGTAACGTCCAGACGCGTGGGGCCGACATGGATCTGGACTTCCTACTGATCGACAGCGAGTCGTTTCGTGAGCGGGTCCGCCAGAAGTACCCTGACGCCGACGACTCGGAGTTTCTGCTTCGATTCACCAAGGAACCGATCATCGGGGAGATCGCTTGCGAACACGTCTTCGGGCCTCGCAAATACAAGTTCGAAGCTCTCGATGCCGATAGCGCTAACGTAGGCGGCTACCTTGTGAACTGCCAATGGGACTTCGACTACCAGCGCGGCCACTTTGCCGCGCATCGGGATTACGTTTTGAGCCGCGGCGAACTCAAAGGAAAGGAAGCCAAACTCGCAGGGCGGAAGTTTGAGGCGATCCTAGTTGCCGAGCACCAGTTCGCAAACCCGGGTCCCGTGGTCGTCGCATGCCGGGTCCAGGACAACTTTGGAGCTGAGGCTATACGAACGCTTGAGGTCGAGGTTGCCTAATTGAACCACGCCTTCGCGCCCCACGAACGCAACTTCACGGATTGGCGCCAATCAGGATATCCGGGCATCGGGGCGGGCGAGGACTTCATGCGCCACCTGGACCATGACTTCCCCATTCCGCTCTGGCCGCATCAGAAAGAAGCGATCCAGCGATGCATCTATGCTTGCGAGGTTCTTGGTTGGAAGGATTTGCTGACCAACATCGTGACCGGTGGCGGAAAGACCACGATTATCGGCGGAGTTGTCGCCTACATGACCCAGGTCCACGGCATTCGCCAACACCTGATCCTGGTGCCCAACACGATTGTTCGAGAACGTATCTTGGACGCATTTCAGCCGACTTCGAGCGACTTCGTTTATCGTGGGTTTCCCTTCTTCTTCGGGGCGCACGAGGACGATCCCAAGAGGTTGGCCGTTCACGTCATGAAGGTCGGTGAGTATTCAGCTGGCATC
Organism: Armatimonadota bacterium; assembly: GCA_016223145.1. Classification (NCBI taxonomy): domain Bacteria; kingdom Bacillati; phylum Armatimonadota; species Armatimonadota bacterium. Next base: position 209,388 of record JACRPN010000008.1, read on the forward strand.
CGAAGCGCGAACATCATTGTAGGCAACATCCACCAGCTTTACGAAGGAAAGGACAACTGGCGGGTGGTGGCCGAAAACTGCGACCAGCTCTGCATCTACAACGACGAAGCGCATAATACGCGCGCAGACCAGTACAACGACCTCATCAACAAGCTCAAGCCGAAGCGCTTTTTCCGACTTGATACGACGGCAACGCCGGACCGCCTGGACGGCCTTCATCCCGACAGCGAAATGATCTGTGAGTACGGCATCCGTCAAGCGATGCACGACAACATCATCAAGCGCATCGTCGTCTTTGAGCCCGAGATCGAGAAGGTCACCTTCACCTATTACGACTGGGAGACCCAAAAGGAGATCACCGCCGACGAAGTGCCCTGGGCCGAGATCGAAGCCCGGAAGATTCCTGCTGTCCGATACACGATGAATCCAGGGCCGATGGGTCAACAAATCGGGATCGCATTGGAATGCCTGAAGCACCAGCGGCGAACCGTTCCTCACGGTGAAGATGGGAAGCCACTGTGGAAGCCCCTGCTGTTTGTTGTGGCTCTAAACATCGAAGACGCCAAAAACGTCACAAAGGCCCTGGAAGAGCAGAGCCTGAATGGTGATCCGATCAAGGTGCTACTGATTCACAGCGAGTCCGAGGATGAAGCCAAGGAAGAGGCTATGTCCATCAACAAGGACATGCGCAACTGCAAGTACGACGCCATCGTGTCGGTCATGATGTTGCGCGAAGGCTGGGACGTGAAGAACATCTCGGCAATTTTGCTTTTCCGCAAGTTCTCGTATAAGGAAGTCGGGAACCAGAAGTATTCGGTGTATGGCCCGCAGGTGATCGGGCGTGGTCTGCGACGAGCAAACAAGCGGCGCGACATTCGGGAACAGTGCCACGTCATCGACCACCCAATCTTCAAGCACGACTGGCTTTGGGACATGCTTGCCGCTGACCGGTACCAGGCTCCGCTGAATCCTGGGGATGTCATCGACGAACGAAACATGCCTAAGCCGAAACCTCAAACCGAATTGGACCTAGACGCCGAGGAAGCAAAGAAGATTGAGGAATTTGACTGGTCAAGCCTGCCGCCTATTCCCGAGCCAGAGGTCTTTGAGCCGATTACCGATTGGCGGAAGTTTCTGGACGATTTCGAGTACGACATGCGTGGCATGATGATCGATCAGAGAATTGCCCAGATTCTCTCCCGCAATCTTGATTCCGGAATGGACACGCTGGATCGTAGCGACATGCCTCAGATAGACGCCAGCCTCCTCAAGTCGGAGGTTCCTGCTGAACTGGCAGAGCTTCGAAGCCGCCTCATCAAGAGAGTACGCGACCTAGCACGAACAGCCCTTCTAAACTATGACGGCCAAGCCGACACCAGGCAGGAGGTTCTACTTAGGGTCATTCACGAGCACATCGCAAGACGGTTCACGTTTGGGCAGCGGTTGCGGGAGGTCGAGGACCTGAAGCTGCTGGCACAGACGTGGCACGTTTTCGACCAAGTCAAATCGAACTTCTACGATGCGCGCCTTGTCGCGAGCATTCTGGCAAAGCCGCCGCGGGAGGAATCCAATGGAGAGCGTCCGGGGCACGCTTTCGAACCTGCGTAGGTCAACTCATTCGACCGAATCGTATGATTCGCTTTTGGAGAGGGACTATATGCTGGAATTGGATCAAGATCCCGCTGTCAAGGAATGGACAAAGCGCCATGGCATTGCGATCCCTTACCGATGCTTTGGTCTTCCCCGGCGCTATCTCCCGGACTTCCTAGTGACCTTCAATGATGGTTCGCGGGAATTGCACGAGACCAAGGGCCTTCCGCTGATGTTTTGGCTGACTACAAAGCTCAAGCGAGAGAGTGCCGAAGCGTATTGCCTTCGATTGGGATGGAAGTACAAGATGATTACTCGGGGCTGGAAACGGCGATCCGAGCTCTTGAAGTAGTAAAGGCCCCTAGTCGATTCAGCATCTCCTTAGGCGCATCTCACCAGTGGAGAATCATCGGGAATGGTCGAGAGAAGGTAGACAAAAGCCGACCGAATATTGTCGAGAATTGCCAGCCGCCCAACCCAGTCATTCTGGATTTTCCACATTCGCCACCGCGCTTCCGGGCCCAAGCAGCGGTCGGAGACGTGTTCGCAGAACAGATTCCTTCGAGCCTCTAGCGCTACTATCGATAACACAGTTCCAAAGTACCGAAAAACCGGAAGTGAATGAGTATTTGGAGGATTTCAGGGACGGGAGGCGGATGTCGGATGACGGATGTCGAATTACGAATGTCGAATGCCGCTCCGGGCCACATCCCACATTCAGCCTCCAACATCCATCCGACCGGCTATCATTCCCAAATGCCTCGATACTTCGACCATTTGCTCCTGGGCGGGGGGACCGCCTGCGCCTATGCCGCCGTCAGCCTGAGAAAGTTTGAGAAGAGCCAGTCTGTCGCCATCCTCGGCGAGGAAAACGAGCACCCATACGACCGCCCGCCGTTCACCAAGTACTTCCTCTGGAACGACGCCAAGTCCATCAGCGACTTTCACAGCAAGGACGAGAGCTTCTACCCCGAGAACAACATCGAGCTGATTCCCGGCACCCGCGCCGCCAGCATCGACATTCGCGGCCGAAGCGTGCGCACCGAGAGCGGGGAAGAGATCCACTACAGCAATCTGCTCTACGCCCTGGGCAGCGAGCCCGTGAGACCTGCGATCGAGGGCGCAGATTCGACTTGGGTGCTGCGCTCGTGCGCCGACAGCGCCCGCATCCGCGACGCCGCGACCAAGGGCGCGAAGGCGGTCATCGTCGGGGGCGGATTCATCGGATGCGAACTGGCCAGCTCTCTTGCGGGGCGCGGCTGCGAGGTCACGCTGATCGAGCACGGCCCCAAGCTGCTGGGCCGCGTGGGGAGCCCGACCACCGCGAGCGCTGCGCAAAGGGAACTGGAAGGTAAGGGCGTGAGGGTCGTCACGGGCGCCTCGGCGAAAGCGGTGCGCGGCGGCAAGTCGGTCGAGACCGATCAGGGCACATTCGAAGGCGACTTCGTGGTGTTTGGGATCGGGGCACGGCCCCGCACGGCGCTGGCGAAGGAATCGGGACTGCAGGTGGGCGCGCAGGGCGTCTTGGCGAAGGAGAACCTACAGTCGGTGACGGATCCCTGCATCTGGCTGGCGGGCGACGTCGTGGAGTATCCGGATCCCCACCTTGGCGGGAACTACCGGGTGGAGCACCACCTCCACGCCAAGGCGACGGCCGATCGCGCCGGCGCGGGCATGGCAGGGCAGATCGGCAACTTCGACGCCGTGCCGTACGTGTTTTCAGACATCGGGGACCTCTCGTTCCAGCAGCGCGGCTACCCCGAGAAGGCGGCCAAGACGTATGTGGTTTCGAGCACAGAGGAGCCGGTGATCACCGAGATCTTCCTGTTCGACGACGGGCGCATCGCGGGGTTTGCCGACTTCCGTAAGGACTATAAGGCTCAGGACCCCTATTGCGAGCTGTTTGAGAAGCTGATCAAGGCCCGGGCTGTCGCCGGGCCGCTGGAGGCTGAGTTCCGGGAGGGGTTTGCTCTGGAGAGGTTGGAAGGGCTGTTGAGGTGAGTGGATGAGCCGATGAGTGGGTCAGTGGGTGAGTCGGAGAAACGGTGAGACGGAGAGCCGGTGAGACGGAAGGTGTTCAGATGTCCCTTGTCCCTCCCGGAGTCTCCCACCCCAACCCCTCCCTTCCCGACAAGCCTGGACTCAGAAGCATTTACGAACCAGAACGAGGGAGGGGCTCGGAAGCAGTTTTGCTGCGCAAGACCAAGTGAGGGGCTTTGCTTCTCGGGATGCTCTACCGCCGGTGGCCGCGGCGGGTTCGGCCGAACAGGTAGCTTTCGATTCCGCCCGACGCGCGCCCCGTCAGCGACGACCAGTAGAGTCCTGCGCCTATGGATTGGTCGGAAAGGATCTGGGTGCGGCTCGCACCGGTCGAGGTGCACGTGTACACGCCGTAATCCGCAAGGTCGCCGCCGATGACGGCGAAGGCGAGGTTCGTGCCGCCATCGTCATAGGTCGGCCCGTATTCGTCCAGGTTCACGTTGGTGACCCTGGTCACACCGGTGCCCGTCGAGGTCATCGTGTAGATGTCGAAGTCGCCGTTACGGTCGGTGCTGAAGGCCACCCTGGTTCCGGCCTTGTTCCACTGCGGCATGATGTCGTCTGACGTGTTGCTGGTGATGTTGGTGAGGCCAGTTCCATCCAGGTTAATGGTGGCAATCTCACCCAAACCCGACACAACCCGCGTGCAGACGATCTTGTTCGTCGCGTAGCTCAAGTGGGCTGCCTCGATGTTTGCCGTTCCACCCAGGCGCGTTGGCGAACCGCCTGAGGCGTTGACTTTGTACAGACCCGAATCGCCGAGCGTGGGCGAGGCCGTGTAGACCAACTGCGTGCCGTCGGATGTGTACTGGATCGTGCCGTCGTAGGTGTAGTTAGCGCTGGTGATCCGGGTCGCCCCGGCAAAGCTTGGCGTCGTGTTGATGTACACGTCGTAGACTGCGTTCGCGCTCAGGGGATCTGGCGAATAGAAGAACGCCCAATGCTGCCCATCCGGGCTCAGCGTCGCGACCGTGATGTTGAGCGGAAGCGAGAAGATGGGGGTGCGGTTGGCCCCGTTGGGGTCCATGTAGGCAAGGTCCGTGGTCAGGTTGCCCGAATTGAACAGGCTATAGAAGATCTTGTTCGGGGGTAGGGCCCCAAGCACGGTTACGTTGGCCGTCTGACTCTTGCCCGCGCCGACTTCGGCGAGCTGCACCGTCGCCGTGCCAGGATTGCCCGCGGTGAACAGCCCCGCAAGAGTCACCGAACCCGAACTGGCGCCGCTTGTCACAGACCAGGTGAGCGCTCCAGATGGGAGAAGCAAGGTGGCGTTGGCGGCGTTTTCGGCATGCCCCACCAACTGGAGTTGCTGCCCCGCAGCGAGCGAAAGCGGCTGGTTCTCGATAACCAAATGGTCGATCAAGGACTGCAAATTGCCAGAGACGTTGACCTGGGCGGTCTGCCCGGCGAACACGCTCACATTGACGGTCGCCGTCGCGACCCTGGTGCCTCCACCATTCGTTTGCGTGTAGGCGTCGACAACCATCGGATAGGTACCGATGTCGAACTGCTGGGCGAACTGGGCCGACCCCTGAGAGCCCGTGTCTCCCGAGCGATTGATGGTTACCGTATAGGGGGTGCTGTTGAAGGTGATCGTCGCCTTCACACTCTCGGCGTAAGGCGGCACGTAGCGTCCCCGCGAGGGCCAATCCACCTTCACGTTGACATTGCCCTGCCCGCTCGCTGGTGTGACGGTGACCGCGGCCGTGTCCGACATCCCGGAATATGCCTCCGTCATTTGGACGGTGACGGTCCCATCGGCAATGCCCGTAAAGAGCCCGGAAGAAGTCACCGAGCCAAAGCTGCCACCGGCCGTCACCGTCCAGGTGAACGCCGAACTGGGCAGCAGAAGGGTGGCGTTGGAGGCGTTTTCGGCGTGCCCGAGGAGTTGGGCAGAGTTGCCGGTGGTGACCAAGATCGGTTCGCCGTCGATGACCACGTGGTGAACGGTCGAGTTGAAGTCTGCGGAGAGCAGCGCCGTGGTCTTTTGGCCTGCTGTCACGGTTACGGCTCGATTGCCGGTGGCCACGATATCGCCGTTTCCGTTGGTGTTGGTGTAAGCGGCGATCGCCATGTTGTGGGTGCCGACGGTGATGGCCTGGGGGAACGACACGGTGCCCGTATATCCGGTGTCGCCGGAACGGTTCAACACCACCGAAACCTGGTTCGAGCCATCGGTGATCGTCGCCTTGACGCTGTTGGCATATTTGGGCACGTTCTGGGCGCGGGAGGGCCAATCGACCTGTATCTCAACGGTGCCGGTTTGTGCTCCTCCGCCTCCGCCCCCGCCTCCGCCTCCACAGCCAGGAAGAGCAAAGCCGAGCAGCGCCAAAAGGAGTAGGGCGAGCAGCCCGTGGTGTCGATTGCGAATAGTGGCCATGTTTCTGTTAGGTTGGACTCCGATGCGTGCCCTTGCGGTTCGGCTGATTTTTAGCTAGAACGCCAAGGAAGCCCCGGCAAGTTCGCCGGGTGGTTTCAACTCTACGATTGTAGATTATTGGTTGCTATCGGAGTTACCAAAGGCGTACATTGGGCGATGATGCGCAAGTTTGGACCTGCCCTCTCGCTTGTTTTGACCTTGACTGGAGCGACGCTCGCCGAGAATCAGGACACCTTCCAGTTCTCACCGCGATGGACGGTGGGAGAGAAGGCCACTTTTGTCTTGAAGCTCTCGATGGAAGCGCCCCAACTTGGTTCGATCGATATTTCCTTGGATCGCACTGAGACGGCGCTGAAGGTCTATGAGAACGGCGACGCGGACGTCGAGAGCGTCGTGAGCAACGTCAAGGTGCTGGTGAATGGCGTCCAGGTCGAGGCAGGCCAGCAGGGGGAACAAAAGAGCACGCAGAAGGTCGACCGCTTTGGTAAGAAGGTCGGTGAGAAAGCTGGTGCACAGGGAGGTAATCCGCTTGACTTCCTGAAGTTTCTGAACTTGGCGGACGGTAGAGTCTGGAAGGTGGGTGAGGCCCTTCCGATCCAGTTCAGGGAGAAGGGACCGCCCGAGGTCACGGGAAAGGGGACGGGGACGCTGGTGAGCTCTGAAGGAGGTGTGGCCAAGTTCACCGCAAGCATGGAGGTCACGACAGAAGGAAAGGACAAGCCCGCGAAGGTGACCTTTACGAGCTTCTATGACGTGGCCACAGGGCGATTGAACAAGACCGAGGGCACGCTATCGGGGCTAACGTCGGGGCCGTTTCCTGTGGATTCGGTGCAGGTTGTGGTCGAGAGGAAGAAGGCCTAGCCCCTACGCCACTTCGGCGTGTTCGCCGGGAACTCGCACGATGTTGGCGCCGAGGGCTCTAAGGTTTTCCTCCAAGTTCTCGTAGCCTCGATCGATGAAGTGGATGTTGCGCACACGGGTCTCGCCTTCAGCCGCAAGCCCGGCAAGGACCAGTGACGCCCCGGCGCGGAGGTCGCTGGCCTCCACCGTCGTCCCCTTGAGCTTGTTCACGCCGCTGATGATTGCTGAGCGGCCCTCAAGCCGGATCTTCGCGCCCATGCGGTTGAGTTCGGGGATGTGGCCGATGCGGCTCTCGTAGATGGTCTCCTCGACCACGCTGGTACCTTCGGCAAGGGTCAGCGCGGCGGCCATCGGCTGCTGCATGTCGGTTGGGAAGCCCGGATAGGGCATGGTCTTGATCTTGATGCCGCTCATTCGGCCCATCGAGGCCACGCGAACAGAATTCACTTCCTCGTCGGCTTCGGCGCCTGCCTCTCGAAGCTTGTTCACTAGGGCGGTCTGCGTTTCGGGGTTGATTTCGTTGACCGTGACATCACCCTTTGTGATCGCGCCGGCCAGCAGGTAGGTTCCGGCCTGGAGGCGGTCGCTGGGGACACGGAACTCGCAGCCGCACATTTCCTCCACGCCCATGATCGTGATCGTGCTGCTGCCCGCGCCCTCGATTCGCGCACCCATGCGGTTCATGAAGCCCGCGAGCTCGACCACTTCGGGCTCCACGGCGGCATTCTGGATGGTGGTGATGCCCTTGGCGAGCGTGGCCGTCGCCATCAGGTGCTGGGTCGCGCCGGCGCTGGGAAAGTCGAGGTAGATTTCTGCGCCCTTGAGGCGGTTCACCTTGCCGGAATACGCGCCGTCCTCGGTCTGAATGTCCGCGCCGAGCAGTTGCAGCCCTTTCAGGTGGAAGTCCACAGGTCTCGCGCCGATCTTGCAGCCGCCGGGCATGGGGATGCGCACCTGCCCAAGCCTGCCGAGCAAGGGGCCGAGCAAGTAGAAGCTGGTGCGGATCGCGCGCATCGCTTCGGGGTCGGGATCGCCTTGAAAGAGGTCCGTACAGTCGATGAAAAGGGACCCTTCGCGCCACTCGACCTTCGCCCCGAAGGACTCGAGGATGTGCGCCTTGATGCGCACATCTGAGACCTTGGGCACATTGTGAAGAACGGTCACTCCTTTGGCGAGGACGACCGACGATAACAGGGCAAGGCAGGCGTTCTTGCTTCCCGGCACCTCAATCGTGCCCTGGAGCGGCCTTCCCCCTTCAATGCGAAATTCACTCACTTCTTCCCTCCATCCTTGGCTGGGTCAGCGGTTTGACACTGTGGGAACCCACGGGATTGAATTGTACCCACGTCAAATAGGCCCTTCGACACTCCTTTGATGATGCAGACGCAGGATTGACAGAGGCGTTACAGAACTGGTTCTCATATGGCACCCTATCGAGATCGAACTTCCTGGTACCTCGGGCTCTCGGCCTATTGGTTTGCTACGAGCTTCAAGTGGTTCATTCTGCTGCTTGCCATTTTGCCGGCACAGGTGCGCTCGATCGTTGAGAGCGGCCCCAATGCCGCGGCCAAGGCCGACTACAACGCCCAATGGGGAACGGTGTTCGCCATTGGTGCGATATGGGCGATGTTCGGGCCATCGATTTTCGGCTATCTGACCGACCGGATGGGGTGTGGATCGGGTTCGAGGCGCAAGTTCCTTGCCATCGGCGCCGGCATGACCGTGTTGGCACTGGCACTGCTCTCGCAAGCCGACCGCCTATGGGTCCTCGCCTTAGGCTACTTGTTGCTGCAGATTTCAGACGACGTCGGGACGGGGCCATATGCGGCGTTCATCCCTGAATTGGTTCCACAGGACCGTCGGGGCCGAGCCAGCGGGATCATGGGCATCCTCCAGAACACCGGCCAGTTGTTCGCAGGGCTTACGGGACTTGCCCTGGGTTCGAGCGCACTCGCCATCTATGCGGTGATCGCCATTCTCAACGTGGTCTGCGCTTCGATCACCCTTTTGGGGACGAATGGCGCGGATCGAGTGAGCGCTGTCCCCACCGAACCAGTTGCCAAACCAGGCTTTGCCGACTATTTCAAGGGGTGGCTCACCCCATGGCGCTCCAGAGATTTCACGTGGGTGTGGCTGACCCGGTTCATGGTTGCCACGGGCTTCTATCTGATCGAGCCGTATCTCTCCAACTTCCTTCGCGACGTAGTGAAGACCTACACCCTCTTCGGCTTGACCCTGTCGAAGGACCCCGCAAATACGTTAGCGCCGGTAGCGGCATTGGGGTTGACAATCGCCCTCTTTGGCGCACTTGGGGCCATGACGGCCTCTCGCTATCTCGATCGTCTAGGCCGGAAACGAATCATCCGAACCTCGGGCGTGATCATGCTCGCCGTCCTGGTGCCGTTTGCGCTCACCTCCCAGTACACGACGCTCTGGTGTTTGGCCGTTGTGTTCGGGTTTGGCTATGGCATCTATGTCTCTGCCGATTGGGCCCTAGTGGCTGATGTGCTGCCCGATCCCGATTCGATCGGCAAGGACATGGGGGTTTGGGTGATGAGCCTGCCGCTCGCCCAATTCGCGGCTGGCCTGGCCGGGCGACTCATCAAGGTGGGCAACGAGTTGGGGCCGGGTTACGGCTATCGGGGGATCTTTCTGATTGCGGCGGTCTGGTTCATCGTGGGAACGAGCCTGGTCAGCCGGGTGAAGGGGTCGAGCTAGGGACGTCTCCACCCCCAACCCTCCCGACACGTCGGGACTCAGAAGCCTCCTCACTTTCCGCTGCGCGAAAAACAAGGAGGGGGCTAAGTACACTCTCCCCCATGAAGCTTTTTGTGGATACCGGCGACGTGGAAGAGGTGCGCAAGGCCGCCGATTGGGGGATTTTGGACGGTGTGACCACCAACCCGACACTGATCGCCAAGTCGGGCAAGGGATTCAAAGAGACCGTCCTTAAAATCTGCGAGCTGGTTCCGGGTGGGGCGATCAGCGCCGAAGTTGTGGCGCCAGACCACGCAGGCATGATGAAAGAGGCGCTCGAAATCGCGAGCTGGCACGAGCAGATCGTGATCAAGGTCCCCCTCACCGAAGCGGGCATCAAGACCGTTTCCAAACTCACCGAAAAAGGCATCCGCACCAACGTAACCTTGGTGTTTTCGGTGTCTCAGGCCCTGATGGCGGCGAAAGCCGGCGCGACGTTTATCTCGAACTTCGTTGGGCGGGTGGACGATATCAGCGGCGAGGGGATGGACGCCGTGGCCGAGACCGTGGATATGGTGCGGACCTATGGGTTTGAGAGCGAGGTGCTGGTGGCGAGTATTCGGCATCCGCTTCACGTGGTCCAAGCGGCGCGGGTGGGGGCGCACATCTCGACGATGCCGCTCAAGGTGATGCAGCAGCTCTTTCAGCACCCGCTGACCGACATTGGCTTGAAGCGGTTCAACGATGACTGGGCCGCGGCGGGATTGAGCATCTTCTAGCCCTTCACCCCTTTTCGCTTCCTTCGATCCTCATTGAACCCGCTATGTTTCGGCGATGGCCGACTGCTGCCGCATGCCATGGCCGAAAGAGTCGGGAAACTATGGTGAACCTGGGGCGGCCAACCCGAAGACCATCTCCGGCGTGAAGAGCTGCTCACCCGGTCCCCCGGCCGCGTAGTATCGGAACAACTGGGATGCCGTGTTTCCTGCCCTATCTACGTCGTCAATCGCACCAAATAGATAGCCTGGCAGGAGGCTTGCGAGCCACGGTTCAGTTCCTTTGCCCCATGTTAAGTGGGTGACCGTCGTGACTTCCCCGGTGTCCAGGTTCGCCGACTTGATCCGACACCACCACGGGTCTGAAGTGTCGAACGAGGCGAAAATCACAACCGCGTCTGTCCCCTGAACGAGCCGAGCCGGTTGCCTGCCCGTCTGTCCAAACAGAGGCTTGGGATCGGAGTCCGCAGGGCCGTCAATGTAATACAGCAGATCCTGTCCGGTCCCCCACCTTACAAAGACGATGTCACCCCTACTTGTGGAGGTGATGCCAGCAGTCGGCTTGACGTCACCCAGACTGGTTAGGCGGCGTGGCGCGCCACCTAAGAACGGACATTCGTAGACGTCAGTGCCATCCGCCGATCCCCCAACTACATAGACGGATGCTCCGTCCGCTGAAAAGCAAATCGATGATCCCGAGCCATAGGGTATCTGGGCTACCTTGGCAGGAGGCTTTCCGGACCTTTGGTCGAATGCAAAGAGATCCATGAATCCGTTGCTGGTTGTTGGAGAGCCTACTATCGCCACCGTCTGGCCATCGGGGCCGATGGCGTAGTCCTCTACATACTCTTCCGAGAAATCCAGGACCCTGCGTCGAACCCCATCAGCATCCACATCAATGAAGCGATTGCCCCCGGGGAACCCGGTCAAAAGCAGAAAGTGGAGGGGTTCGGGCACTTGTGACTGACGCGAGCCCCAGCATCCTGCCAACAGCAACGTGGAAGCGATGACCCCAGCCGCTAGGGGAGCAAGGCCCCCTCCTGAACGAGCTCCGATTGCCATAGGCCTATCATAGATAAGGGGGCAACAGAATCATCATATGAATTTTCGTAAGGATTTGCCTACGCAGCTCTTGCACGGCATGTTCAGCCCCTCAGCCCTTCACCCCTTCCTCTTCCGCACGGCCTCCTCAAACACCTTCCACGCCGGGCGGGGCTGGCCCTTGGCGTCCTTGAGCCCAAGTGAGCCCAGGAACGCCAGGAACCCGGGGTCGCTGATGCCGTAATAGCTTTCCAGGACGTGCATCAGGGAAGCGGGGAAGTCCGACTGCATAAAGAACGCGGCCAGAGGGATCCTCGCCGTGTGCCTGTCCAGTTGCCTGAAGACCTCGCCGATAAACTCGGCCTGCTTTTCTGGCGAACTGCCTGCTTTTTCGGACGCTGGGTAGCCGATCTCTTGGAGCAGCAGCGGCCGGTTGCCAGCGATCCCGAGCATGAAATCGAACTGAGAGGCCCAGATAGATGGGTTGTTTGCGGTGGGTCCCGCGCCGGAAGGGTAGTAGGTAAAGATGCAGACGTCGGTGTTTTCCTGAAGCAGACTCGCCAAGTTGGGCGACTTCTGGGATTCCAAACACATCACCGTCACGCCCACGCCGATGTCGGGTCGGATTTTCCTGATGATCGCGCGCCCTCGCGCGAGAAACCTCTTGTAGCCTGCCACTTCGCCGGGCCGGGAGTTCAGGTAGCCGTCCACTTCGTTTCCCAGGCTCACCCAGAGGACCCTCTTGCCCAGCTTGGGCGTAATCTCGGCCAGGAACTTCTCCCATCGTTCGGTGAGAACCGGATCGTCCCAGCTCTTGTCCATCAGGTCCTTCGGGAGACGGCGCTTGATGGTATCGAGGGTGTTGATTGTAAGGAGCCCCTCTTGCCCCATGAGCTTCAGCACGCCGAGGCTGTCGTTCAGAGGTTTGCCGTTCTGCTCTTCGTTTTCGTCCCACTTCAGGCTAGGGGCTGCGCCATCGAGCCCGAGACGAATCTGTTGGCGGATGGCGGCCATGAACTCCTCTTCACCCGCGCCATCGGGAACGCTGAGGGCCAGCCCGATGCGGGTGCTGAAGGGAGCGACGGTGGCGAGCACGAGGCTGATGAAAGGAAGAAGCGGCATGGTGGTCTCCTGGTGGAAAGGACTACCCGCCTCCGGCCCTCCGAGTTGGGCCCTTGGGACCATTAGTTGCTGACAAAGATGTATAGGATGCAGGTTCAGTAGATAAGCTGAAGCCTCCCCACCCGGTCCCGTGAGGCGCGGGATCTGCGATTCGCATTGCTCGCCGCCTCTCCCCAGTGGGGCGAGGTGGCAACAGGTGGTCTACTCGTAGCTGCCCAGCTCCTTTCCGAGCCGGACGAACTCACGGAACTCCTCGAGGCTCACGGACTGGGGCACCGAATGGTCGGATGAGATGAGGTACCCGCCGTCCTTCTTCATCTGGGGGATGACTCTGCGCATCTCGGCCCAGAGCGTCTCGGGCTCGGTGAAGTGGACAGCGTTTAGCCCGCCATGAAAGCCGAGCCGTTCGCCGTAGGTCTCTTTGAGCCAGATCGGGTCCATGCCCGCCTTCACCTCGATCGGGTTGAGGAACTCGACTCCTATCTCCAATAGGTCGGGGATGAAGGGCCGGATGTCGCCGCAGGAGTGCAGCCGCACTTTGACGCCCTTCTCGCGCGCCCAGTCGCAAGCCTTCTTGTGCGCCGGCTTCAGGATCTCTCGATAGGTATTGAGCGAGAAGAACTGGTTCTGCTTGTAGCCCATGTCGTCGGGCCAGGTGATCTCGTCGAAGGTGTATCCCGCGTCCCAGACCTGCTGGAACAGCGCCAGGTGCACGTCCAGGAAGTGATGGAACATGTCGGCGGCCCACTCCGGCTCTTCGATCATCGCCATCAGGAGCCGCTCGGTGCCGACGGTCCACGAGTGCGTCACGTCGAACCCGAACCAAAAGCCCGCGCTGATCCACGCGCCTTCCTCGCGCCAGCTTTTGTAGTGCTTCTTGAGGTGCTCCCAGTTGATCCGGTCGGGGTCTGGCGTCATCCGGGCCCTCGCGCGTTCCCAGCTCTCGCTGTCCTTGACGGTGAAGTCCAGGAATTCCGGGACGCCGCCAGCATGCTTCCAGTCCTTGAGCGTGGCGCCCCAACTTGTGGTATGGATCAGATAGTCTTCGGTTTCCTCGAGCACTTTGGATTCATAGCGCGGGCTGTTGTCGGCGCCAACGTAAACGAAGCGGTCGAGGTCGAAATAGCGGTCGTAGGGCACGTCCTTCGGCATGCCTTCGCTGTGCCAGCGCTCGATGGTGGCGGCCCAGGGACCGTCGGTGATGGGCACGCGGTCGGCTTCTCGGTGGGAATACATGCGCGTCATGCGCTCGTGGGTGGTCAATTCGGCACCTGGCTCTGGGCCGTCGGCGGGGCCCACCCAAGTCTATTGGAATCTTCTCACGGCTCGCTTGGGGGCTGAACCAACAAAGCGGGCGCAAGGATAGGTCCTTGCGCCCGCGATTGTGGAGTTCTGAGGTCAGGAGATCTCAGGACCCAACGTATTAGGCTGTGCGCTTACCAGCTGCGCCGACGTCCGCCGCCACCGCCGCCATAGTTGCCGCCACCACCGCCGCCGCCGCCGTAGCCGCCGCTTCGTCCGCCGCCGCCACCGCCGCCGCCTTCACCCTTCGGGCGGGCTTCGTTCACGGTGAGGGTGCGGCCGTCCATTTCCTTGCCGTTCATGGCCTGGATGGCAGCATCAAGCTGATCGGCATCCACGTCGACGAAGCCGAAGCCACGCCCCTCGATGATGCGGGCGTTGGTTGCGCCGAAAGTTGAGAATGCGCTGGTCAGAGAACCTTCGCTGGTGGAATAGGGCAGATTGCCCACATAGAGTGTCTTATTGGCCAAGTGTGGCCTCCTTTTCGGGGGAGCTGCCCCCGTTTTCATCTGTCCCGAATCAAGTGTCTAAGTAAGCTGAATTCAGGAGCAGGCAGAAGGCCGGGCTGATTCAAAAACTCATTAACGTGAGACGTTACACTGCAATAATACCTCGGCGATTTCGGCCGGGTTATTGAGCCAGGCTCCACATGTCCGGTTCACGTGCTACTTTCTGCTCTTGGGAAGCGCTCCTCTCAGCTTGGCCAGATTCGCGGCGTCAGCAGGCAATTCCACCCTTAGGAAGGTTTCCAAGCGATCCCAGTCACCGCTGGCCTCAATCGCCATGAGCTTCGGAAGGAGCCTGTCCATCGGCATTCTCGCAAAGGGCGCTCCCGAGTGGAGGCTGACAATGGCTTCGAGGCCCAGGCTTTCCGCCCAGCCCATCAGTCGGCCATTGGCCCCCATGTCTTTGAGCCAGTTCACCCCTGTCTCTTGATCCTTCGCCTCTTTCATTTTGCGATCGGCTTCCGCCGCTGCCGGCGGCAGGTCTTCCGTTCGTCGGTCTTCGGGGACATGAGAGTCTCGCTCGGAGAGCAGCTTCCGCAGTTCTGCATCGCCTAGTCCCGCTTTGCCTGCCGGTGTTTCTGACCAAGCGATCATCTCGTCGAAGAGCTGCTCTGGCGCCTCACCAAGAACCTGTTTGCGGACGGTGGGGTCGTTGGGGAGGGTCATCAGTTGCGGGGGATACGCTCCCGAGTCGTAGTAGTGGGCCAGGTCGGACCCGGTGTGGTTTCTCGGCCAGCGTTCATCCGCACAGTTGGCATAGGTTCCGTCTTGGCGAAGCCTTGCGGCGATGAATCGTGCGACCTCGAGCATCATCGTTTGAAGCACGCCGATGTTTCGCGCGAGTTCGGGATCGGGTATTCGGCCGAGTCCGACTTGGCCCGTGCAGAAGGCATAGGCCTCCCAGAGATGTGGGGATCGTTTCTCAAGGGGGAGCGACAGGAACTCCTCTCGTTGTGAATAGGCAAAGGGAAGAGGAGTCTGTTTGACCATAGCCCATGATAGCAGTTTTCAAGAATCCGCCAACTTTTTGTAGTTTTCATGGATCGATGGCAAAAGTTGCGAGATTCGGGCCCGGACCCTTGACATGCGCTGGCTGGGCTGGTATCATCTCCTCTTGCCGCTGGACCCCCGAGCGCTCACGCGTGTCGGTTCCAGCAGCCAGCGACGAGATCTTTGACAGTTGCATAGTGAACCCGTAATAGGGTGCATGCATCGAGCACTTGGAGAATTCAAGCTTTGCTGAAGCTTAGAGGGTGCGTGGTGAATGCCTAGGGACAAGTTGCCGAAGAAGGACGCGTAAAGCGGCGAAACGCTCCGGGGAGCTGCACAGTAGCGATGATCCGGAGATATCCGAATGGGGTAACCCCATCAGGGTCATGCCTGATGACCCACGCCTGAACACATAGGGCGTGAGGAGGGAACCGGGTGAACTGAAACATCTAAGTAACCCGTGGAAGAGAAATCGAAGAGATTCCGTAAGTAGCGGCGAGCGAACGCGGAACAGCCTAAACCGAAGGGCTTGCCTTTCGGGGTCGTGGGGCTACCGATAGGTCTCTAAATCTATAGGTCTTATAGGACTTATAGGTTTGGAGGCTTATAAAAGTTTACGAAATTGAGTTAGAAGAAGCGAATTGGAACATTCCGCCATAGAGGGTGAGAGCCCCGTATTTCAAAAACTCAGATCGAATTCAGGTGGTACCCGAGTAGCGCCGAACACGAGGAATTCGGCGTGAATCCGCCCGGACCACCGGGTAAGGCTAAATACGACTTGTCACCGATAGTGAATCCAGTACCGTGAGGGAATGGTGAAAAGTACCCCGGGAGGGGAGTGAAACAGACCCTGAAACCGCGCCACCCACAAACAGTCGAAGCGCTATGACCGGAGCGATCCGGCCAGGCGTAACGGCGTACCTTTTGCAGAATGAGCCTGCGAGTTGTTGATGCCGGCAAGGTTAAGCGTCTCAGACGCGAAGCCGGAGGGAAACCGAGTCCGAATAGGGCGTCAAGTCGGTATTAGCAGACCCGAAACTGCGTGATCTAGCCATGGCCAGGCTGAAGTGGTGGTAACACACCATGGAGGGCCGAACCGATTAACGTTGAAAAGTTACCGGATGAGTTGTGGTTAGTTCGGTGAAATGCCAATCGAACGCAGAAATAGCTGGTTCTCCCCGAAATGCATTTAGGTGCAGCGTTAGATGGTGTCATATGGGGGTAGAGCACTGAATGGTCTAGGGGGCCTACCAGCTTACCGAAACCAACCAAACTCCGAATACCATATGATCAATCTGGCAGTGAGACGGCGAGTAATAAGATCCGTCGTCAAAAGGGCAATAGCCCAGATCTACAGCTAAGGGCCCTAAACGTGAGTTAAGTGTGAAACGATGTGAGATCGCGTTAACAGCCAGGAGGTTGGCTTGGAAGCAGCCATCCTTTAAAAAGTGCGTAACAGCTTACTGGCCGAATGTGATTTTGCGCGGATAATGTAAGGGGGCTTAAACTCACTTCCGAAGCTTAGGGATCATCGTAAGATGATCGGTAGGGGAGCGTCGTGCACGCAGCGAAGCCGTAGCGTAAGCAGCGGTGGAGTGTGTACGAGTGAGAATGCAGGCATGAGTAGCGAGTATTGAGGTGAGAATCCTCAACGCCGAAAACCTAAGGTTTCTCCGGCCATGTTCGTCAGACGGAGGTTAGGCGGTTCCTAAGGTGAGGCCAGAAGGCGTAGCCGATGGACATCTGGTTGATATTCCAGACCCAGTGCGCGGGCAATGGAGGGACGCTTCTCGATATCCCATCCCACACCGTTGGTTGTTGTGGGCTAGCTAAAGGTTTGGCCAGTAGAAATATTGGCGGAATGACTAATAGCGGGAAAGGAAACTCTTCGGAGGGACTGAACTGGGATTGAGGGGGGCCGAGAAAAGCTCCACAGCTATACCGCGTATCTGACCGTACTGCAAACCGACACAGGTAGGTGAGTCGAGGAGACTAAGGCGTTCGAGAGAACTCTCGTTAAGGAACTAGGCAAACGAGCCCCGTAAGTTAGCAATAAGGGGCGCCCCGCAAGGGGCCGCAGCGAAGCAGCCCAGGCGACTGTTTACCAAAAACACAGGTCTCTGCTAAGGTGAAAACCGAAGTATAGGGGCTGACGCCTGCCCAATGCCCGTAGGTTAACAGGAGATGTCAGGGGCAACCTGAAGCATCGAATCGAAGCCCGGGTGAATGGCGGTCGTAACTCTAACGATCCTAAGGTAGCGAAATTCCTTGTCGGCTAAATACCGACCCGCATGAAAGGCGTAACGACTTGGGCACTGTCTCAACGAGAAGCTCGGTGAAAATGTAGCACCCGTGAAGATGCGGGTTCCGCGCAGTAGGACGGAAAGACCCCGTGGAGCTTTACTACACCTTAAGATTGTGAATTGGTTATGCATGTAGAGCGTAGGTGGGAGCTTCGGCACCAATGGAACACCACCCTTGTATATCTGGTTCACTAACCTGGTCCCTGATCGGGATTGGAGACAGTCTTAGGCGGGTAGTTTGACTGGGGCGGTCGCCTCCGAAAGAGTAACGGAGGCGCTCAAAGCTGCACTCAGCCTGGTTGGAAATCAGGCGTTGAGCGTATAGGTATATAGTGCGGTTGACTGCGAGACAGACAGGTCGAGCAGGGACGAAAGTCGGACTAAGTGACCCTCTGGTTGTGCGTGGGCACGCCAGGGTTCATCGGATAAAAGCTACCCCGGGGATAACAGGCTGATCTTGCCCGAGCGCTCACAGCGACGGCATGGTTTGGCACCTCGATGTCGGCTCGTCGTATCCTGGGGCTGTACAAGGTCCCAAGGGTTCCGGAGTTCACGGATTAAAACGGCACGCGAGCTGGGTTCAGAACGGCGTAAGCCAGTTCGGTCCCTATCCACTGCGCGCGTAGGAAATTTGAGGGGAGTCGCTCTTAGTACGAGAGGACCGGAGCGAACTGACCTCTGGTGTACCTGTTGTGCCGCCAGGCGCAGACGCAGGGTAGCCACGTCGGGAAGGGATAAGCGCTGAAAGCATCTAAGCGCCAAGCCCACCCCAAGATTAGATTTCCCATCCTATGGAGTAAGGCCCCCGGGAGAACACCGGGTGATAGGCCGCAGGTGTAAGCATGGCAACATGTTCAGCTGAGCGGTACTAATTGGCCGAGGGCTTCAAGCAAAGCTTTCTCCAATGTTCGATGGATGTAGTCTATTGCGGTTCCTATGCAACTATCAAAGCTCTCTTATGCTGAGAGCAGTCGGAATGGTGGCCAGGAGTTCAGGTGGCCAGGTGTTCGGTTGATACCGGGTGCCTGAGAACCTAGTACCTGAGAACCAATCCGACCCCCGATTTCTATTCGGGTGGCCATGGCGAGGGGGAAACACCCGTTCCCATCCCGAACACGGCAGTTAAGCCCCTCAGCGCCGGAAGTACTTGGTTGGCGACAGCCCGGGAGATATGGACGCTGCCCGGATAGTAACTTTTGAAAAGCCTCACCTTTGGTGGGGCTTTTTTGCTTTTGGGCCTTCTACTTTTTTTCAGCAGAAGTGCAACTTCGCTTGCAAACCATCAACTCTCAACTTGGTAAATCTGTCAAGAATCGTATCAAGCGAAAATCCGGATTACTCTATCTATCGTGCGCTCCAGATGTGCACCCCAATAAGTGCACCTGACGCCGCCGTCCGGCAAGGCCGAAAGCTGAGCTGGCGGAACGTGAGGATGGATGAAATGATACGTAAAGCCATGCGGCCCCTTGCCGCCTTATCGCCCCTTTTGCTCCTGCCTGCAGGCGCCCTCGCCCAGACCGCGCTCGGATCGACCCTCAACGTCTCCGCGGAGGCCGACGCCGACCAGTTCAACGGTTCGTATTCATACGCAGCCAGCAGCGACTCACAAGGAGGAACGCTCAATCCTCTTGCGGGTTCGGTGTCTGTGACGAATACGGAAGCGGGCGGAGGCTACGTGACGAGCCAGTCTAGCGCCTCGGCCAGCTTCTTCAGTGCTGCTTCAGGCCTGGTCCATTGGCGCGACATGGGTTGGACCCGTGACTCCCTCAAGAACCACGAGGCCAAGCTGAACAACTTCAACACCGGCCTCGATACCTTTACCTACACCTTCCAGGCCACCTCGAATGGGCAGTTCAAGCTGAACTATCGCGTGTGGAGTTCGGGTTCCGTGTTTGGCCTTCAGGGTCTACGAATCAGCTGGACGGGCGCAGGCGGAGGCTTCGATGCCAGCGATCCCTACACCCCCGATGCAACCGGTACATTCACTCGCGCCCTAGTGAACGGCACGACATATACTGTCGGACTTTTCAACTACGGCAACATCTTTTCTGCGGCGGGCCAAGGGTACTCCCAGGGCCTCATGAACGCCGACTTCGATTGGTCGATCACAGCGGTGCCCGAGCCGGCAAGCCTGGCCTTCCTCGCCACCGGCCTTGGCTTCATCGGCCTGCGAAGGTCGCCTCGACGCAACGGCTGATCGGCGCTCCGCCATCGCCCCAGGGCCAGAAAGTGCCATGGGCTTGCAGGAATCGAAAGCGTATGCCTCAAAATAGTAGGCGTACGCTTTCAGGTTTCAAGGGTGCGCTTTGGAGCCAGTCGGCCGCGCAAGTCCGGGAGCCTGCCCTTAAACTCTCAAAACCGGAGTTCGTTGAAATGCAGGATGGCAAGCTTTGGCAGTACATCGTCATCATCGTGGGTCTGGCGGCAATCGCCTTTGTGGTCTACAAGGTAGCCACGGGCGGACTCGGATAGTCCGCCAAGAGCCACAAGATCACAAAGCGAACAGCATCTCTGACGGCACGATCGCACCACGCTGGATGCCGGCCCGCGCCTCTGTTGCGGCTGACCCTATAGCACGAGCATAGCGGCGCCAAATACGCCTGCGCTGTCCCCCAGGGTTGGTCGCCGGAACTCGGTATGAAGTGCCGGGGTGATCACCCACGGCGCCGCGCACTCGCGCGCCCTGGCGCACAGCCGCTCCACGTTGCCGACCCCGCCTCCCAGAACCACCACGTCGGGGTCCAAGACGTTGATCACGGGGCCGATTGCCATGCCAAACAGGTTGCACAAGCGGTCGATGGTCTGCACCGCACTCAAATCTCCTTCTTCCTCGAGGGCGGCGATGTCGGGAAGCGGCAGATTGCGCGCGGAAATGGACTCATAGTAGCGCTCCAAACTCGGGCCAGACAGCACCGTCTCGACGCACCCCCGCCTGCCGCAATAGCAGGGGACTCCGCCTTCTTCGAGCACGTTGTGGCCCCATTCGCCGGCGATGCTGTGCCGTCCCATGAGCACCTTCCCGTCGATCACGATTCCCGCCCCGACGCCCGTGCCCATGATCACCCCGAACACGCTTCCGAAGCCCTGCGCACACCCGAGCCTTGCCTCCGCGAGCGCAAAGCAGTTGGCGTCGTTGGCCATCACCACCCGAGCGCCGAGTGCGCGCTGTACATCTTCCCAGAGGGTGCGCCCGTTGAGAACGGTGGAGTTGCAGTTCTTCATGAGGCCCGTGTCTGGATCGCGTGCGCCGGGGGTCCCCATGCCGATCGTCTCGGGCCGCTGCAGCCCCGTCTCGGCCTCCAACATCTCGACGACCCTGGCGATTTGGCCGAGAAGGTGGGAATAGCCCTTGGCGGATTCGCTGGGAAGGCGAAGGCGAGCCAGAGGAGCCGCGAGGTTGCGCGGATCGAGCACCACGCCCTCTACCTTCGTGCCGCCAAGGTCTAGCCCCCAAAGCATCCCCTAGGTTTACCGGAACGTGCCCGTGCCCTGCAAAGGCTCATTCCCTTGGAACATACCAACGATTCCATGACCGAAGCATTGGGTTGTGGAGGAACTCATGTTATAGTACAGTACGTCCGTCAGCAATTCTGCTGATGGATCGGTCTTTGGGGAGTGACAAGGACACCATGACGAGTTCTAACCTATCAAGAAAAAGGGCGTTTACCCTTATCGAGCTTCTGGTCGTCATCGCGATCATCGCGATTCTTGCGGCCATCCTGTTCCCCGTGTTTGCCCAGGCAAAGGCGGCAGCGAAGAAGACGCTGTCGCTGAGCAACCTCAAGCAGACGCAACTGGGAACCCTGATGTATCTGGCGGACTATGACGACTACTATCCGCTGGCGTTCGCGCCCGGCTCGCCGGGACCGCCCGCCGGCGCATACAACTGGAACTTCTTCGTTCCCGTGCCGGACAGCATCATGCCCAACACGGAGCCGGACTGGAAGCTGAACGGCGTTCGAACGTTCGTCTTCAACACCATCCAGCCCTATATCAAGAACATCAACCTGTACCGGTGCCCAGGAGGCGTTCAAAGAACGACTAGCGCGACTTACGCGCCCTCCACGGGCCTTCCCGAGGGCCTGGAATCGATCACTTACACCTATAACGGGCTCCTAAATGGATACAGCTCGACGGCGATCACTACGCCAGCGGACCTGACCGTCTTCTGGCATGGGCACGGCAAGAGGACCCTCTACGGGCTCGGCTATGCCAGCCCCTGGTTGAACTGTAACGACGGGAACCAGCCCTGCCGGTACATCCCTTCTAAGTCGGGTTGCGACTTCAACATCAACGGCGAGACGGGCGGCTACACCACGCGAACGGGCGCAGGCACCGGGCACAAGACCGGCGTCAACATCTTTGCGGGCGGGATCATCCTGGCCTATGCGGACGGCCACGCGAAGTTCAAGAGGCTCTCGACCGGGACCCAGGACACGACGATGAGAACCGATCCCCGAAAGGAGCCATGGGCTCGCTACGACGTGTTCATGTCGCCTAGAGGAAGGTATTGGGACCAGTATTTCTGCCATCCCTATTTCTTCCGACCGGACTTTGACTTCTCGACCCCGGAGGCGGCCACCTATGTTGGCGGCGGTGCCGACCCGCTATGAGGATGCGCGCGCTTGCATTGTTGCTGGCAGTGGGCGCAAGCTTGCTGCTGGTGGGCTGCGGAGGGGGTGATTCCAGCGAGGACGACAAAAAGCTTCCGGGAAAGCCCAAGATCATCGAGACGCCGGATGGCACCGTCCCCCCCGGCGATAGCCGGACGGCGCCGAGCCAATCGGACGAAGCAAGAGGCTGAGCCTCGACGCACCAAGGCCGCGCGTGAAGGTCACTCCACGCGCGGCTTCTTGTTGTCATAATGGACTCGCCATGCCCATCTCCGTTGGTTCTCAAGCCCCCGATTTCACCCTCAAGACCAAGACCGCCGAGGGATTCGTCGACGTGACGCTGTCCTCGAACTACAGCAAGAAGAACACCCTCTTGCTGTTTGTTCCGGGCGCCTTCACAGGCCCTTGCACGGACGAGCTTTGCGGGATCGCCAGCGGACAGTTCCTCAAAACCGATGACAGCACGCAGGTTTACGGCATCAGCGTGGATGGGCCGCTGTCCCAGGAAGCTTGGGCCAAGGCCAGCGGCATCACCACGACGCTTCTCAGCGACTTTGGCAAGAAGGTCATCCACGACTACGGCGTGGTGCTGCCAGACTTTCTGGGAACCAATGGCGAGGCGGCGGCACGGGCCGCGTTTGTGGTGGACAAGGCGGGCATCGTTCGCTACGCCGAACAAACGGTGACGCCCCGCGATATGCCGAATTGGGACGCGATTCGGGAGTGTTTGTCTTCTTTGTGAGGCGCCCTAAACCCCATCCTCACCTGGCGTCGCGTCAACTGAATCCAGCTCGGCCTGAGTCCAGTTCCATTCAGGCGGTGGCCACACACCGACGATCTCACGCATGATAGCGGCGATTCCGTCGAGTTGCTCCGAGGTGAGTTCTGCGTCCTCGGCAAGGTAGAACTCGTAATCATCGGGTCCGTACGGTGCGGAGGCTTCGTGATCCACGTAACGGTTGGTCACGGCGACATCGATTGGAAGGTTCGCCTCGCGCAGGGCCAGCGTCAGTGTCTTCGCCAAAACCTCATCGTTCGTCTTGAAGAAGCGCTCAGAAGCCATCTGGTCACGCACTCCTAAACACACCCACCAGCCAAACCAGCAGCATCACGAACCCATAGATCGCGACGATCGCGACGATGAACGCCAAGAGATAGGTCGCGTAGCCCACCTCCGTCGCCTCATCTTTGAGCTCCATGTGCTCGATCTCGTCGGCCTCTTCTTCGCTGAAGCCGTCCGACCGGGACACCGACCGAATGATCTCCTTGATCGCGGGGTCTTGGGCGGCCTCCTCACTTTCTGCCCAGAATTCGAACGGCCCGCCGGGCTGGATGACGCCGACACCCGAGCCGCCAAGCTGCATCTTGACCGGGAGGCCGGCCTCCTCAAGGCGGCTCTCGATCAGCCGTGCTTGCACGGGGTTGAAGCTGGTGTGAACGCGAACACGGGGCATGAGCTTAGGGTTCTTCCGCAGAAAGTTCTGTGACATGGCCGTCAAGGTAAGCCATCGAATTGTAGCGCTTTGTCGATCCCCCCTTCGCAGGGTGCTCGCGAAGCGGATCCGGAAGGCTCAGTAAGGGGTCGCTTGCGTTCCGAGCGAGGTTGATAGAGTCATAGAGAAATGTCTGTGCTCGCGGCTCATTGACCTTCGCCAAAACCTGCAGGGACAACCGGCTATCGAAGGCGTATCCATAGGGCGGTTTGTTTGGGTCCGCGTTTGAACTCTGAACACCTGGGCAATGTTCTATCAGGATATTCTTGTGGTAGGGGCGAAATGCGTCCATCCACTCGTCCCGGAGCGGCAACCGATCGTCATAGTCCCCCGCGTACATGATGCCAGAAAGCGCTAGCTGCTTGAGGGTCGTAAGGCAGGTGGCCTTGCCATGCCCATCGACGGATGGTGCCGCGAAAACAACGGGCCACAGGATGAAACATACAAGGGCTAGGCTCAAGGCAATGACTCCAATTCCAGCCAACTTCTCTCCCACGTCATTTCCTCCGGCCGTAACCACATTATGGGCTGCGTCGCTGCCAGCTCCTGCGATCCGGGATTAGCGAGCCTCAGCTTTCGCGTGGCCGTCCAGGTACGCCGTCACGTTCTTCGTGCTGTTCCTGTGCCGAGGCGGGTTCGGGCGGCTGTTGACGAGATCAGAGGCGTTCTTGGCGAGGTTCGACGAGTCGTAGCAGAGGCGAGTCGTCTCGGGCTTCTTGAACGATGCGAGCTTCTTGTCGCTCAGGCGGGCGTTCATCGCGTACCCAAAGACGCTTCGGTTTGCTTCCCCGTCTTTCTTCAGCTGGGGGCAGCGGAAGATGGCGAACCTGTCCTCCTCACCGTTCGGCATGGTCCGCGAGGCGAGGTAGGGCTGAAGTTGGTCCATCCATCGGTCACGGTTGGGCAGAGTGCCGTCGTAGTCCTCGGAGTACATCAGCGCACCTTGGGCGATCTGCTTGAGGTTGCTCATGCAAGCGGATTGACGGCTCAATTCGGGTGAACCACATGCGCACGTTGGCCACAAGATGGCGCCCACAACAAACAGAAGCACGACTAGGCTAAGGACGAGCATGGGCTTGGCGATCATTTCGAAGCCTCCTCTATAGTCTACGACAACAAAAAAGCCCGCCTCGTTGGTTAACGAGACGGACTTTTTGCCCTGCTATGAGGTTCAGCTTGCATAAGCGCCGTCCTGCGCCGGCTTTTCGCCGGTGGCCGGCTTCTGGGCCTCCGCGAGGGCGCGTCGCGCCTGCAGCCAACGCTGCCGGGCGACGACCACCGGGTGGTCCTGGCCGAGGTGCTGGGTGACTCCGCGGCCGTCGACCTTCTCAAGCTGCTTTTCCAATAGCTCTTGTTCCAATGTTATTCTCCTTGTGTTTGAGAGGTCTTGGCGGCTCGTGGTATTCGAGACGCGAAACAGGTCTGGCTCCATGACCGGGTTACGGACACTCCGCTGGCTTTAGGTCCCTCAGGTCCAAAAGTCCCATCGAGTGGAGCGAGAGCGAGTCAGGTTCCCCAGATGGGGACGGTCGGCAAGATTGCCGAGACGACGAGACGCGCTATGCGCCCATCGAAAAGGCGCCAGCGCTTGGTTGCAGTTGTGTGTTGCGCATGGCTGCTACTCGTAAGAGTATGAGCTAAGACGAGCGACTCTGAAGAAAGTTCTGTCGAAAGGCCTAGTTTTGTGAGTGTGGAAGTGTGGATGTAGGGAAGGGTGGAGGGGACGGAGCGCAGGCATCCCCCTCCTCTTGTTGCGACGAAGGAGCAAGAGGAGGAGGGGGATGGGGGTGGAGGTTCCGAGGCACCGGGCAAGGGCGGAAGTGAGGACAAAAAGGGATGAGGAGATCAGGAGACGACTAGATCAGAAGGCTCAAGCAGGGTCCTGTCATTCCGAACGTAGTGAGGAATCTACTTGGAGCGGTACACGACCTCGAACACAGAGCCTCCAATCACGGGGCGGATTACAGTCAGATTCCTCACTGCGTTCGGAATGACAAACTCATCCACGGCTCCAGGCTGATCGAGCAGGCGAGGAGTGCAAGGTGCTGCTACGGCCCCACCGACTTCGCGGCCTCCTTCTTCAGGCCCTTGGTGTGGCTATCCAGAAAGCAGACCATGTTGACCAACTCCCCGTGCCTGGGGGGATCGGGCAGGCTGGCAAACGGGTCGCTTGCGTTTCGGGCCAGATTGATCGAATCGTAGAGCATCGGCCTGTTCTGGGTGGCCTCCCAATCCAGAACGCCCGTCTTAAAGCCCGACAAGCGGCTGTTGAAGCTGTAGCCGTAAAGGTCTTTGCGGTCGGCGTACTTGGCCGTAACTTCGCCGCAGCGCTCGCCGCCATAGTTTTTGTGATAGTCCCGGATGGCATCCATCCAAATGTCGCGCGGGGGTAACCGGTCATCCCAATCTGCGGCGTACATCAGGTTCGCGAGTCCAAGCTGCTTCAGGTTGGAGATGCAGGAGATGCGATTGTGGCTATGTGGCCGCGCGGACAAGTAGGCGAGGAGGATGAAGGCGACAAATCCCAAGCAAATCAATCCCACGAACGCCTCGAACAGTCTTCTTCCCAAGCCGGCCGCTTCCGTGAAGATCCTCATGGTTTGAACTCCTTGGCCTTTTCCTTGGAGAGCGCGATTGCGTGTGCATCGGCAAAGGCAACGACGTTTTTGGGGAGTTCTTTAGTGCCGTGCCTGCCGGGATCGGGCAGGCTGTTGAACGGGTCGCTGGCGTTGCGGGCAAGGTTGTTTGAGTCGTAGAGCATGGGCCGGGCTTCAGGATCGGTGATCTTGTTGGTGTCTATCTGGTGTAGCCGCGAGTTGAAGGAAAAGCCGTACAGGCTCGGGTTCTCTTCGTTCTCCTTGGCGACCACCGTGCAGTGGTTCGAGGGCTCGTTTTTGACGTAGGGGGCCAGTTGGTCCATCCAACTGTCACGGTCCATGAGGCGGTCGTCAAAGTCCTTCTCATACAACATC
>JACRPN010000008.1:236102-416455 GCA_016223145.1 Armatimonadota bacterium
GCCGAGGACGAGCTGTTTGAGGTTGCTCGTGCACTGCCCTCTTGAGAAGTAGGGGCTTGGGAACCACCAAGGCACCCATAGCGACAGGACAAACACAGCGCAGAACGCCAATGCGATCCAGGCGAGCCACGGATTTTTGGTCACTGCTGCCCCCCAGGCAAGGTGTCGTCTTCGCCTGCTCGATGCCACCACCCCTTCTGGGATGGAGGCTTTGTTGCGGGACCTGCTCTATTGGGAGCCTCCATCCCGATCGTCGGGGCGGAGGCATCCATGCCGGTCTCTATCTGAAACAGAGAGGCAAATCTGGATTTGCCGAAGGTCGGCAGGCCCATAGCTGTATCATACGGCAAATGGAGGCTCCTCCGGTCATAGCACCCCCCGGTCCGGCTGCACGCCGCAAGCGACGGCGCAGGCTCCTCTTCTGGATCCTCGGCTGTACGCTCGGCGCGATCGTCTTCGCTATTCTCGTCCTCTATTTCACGGTGAAGGGTGCGCTTGACCGGGGCATTGATCTTGCTGCCGGGGACGCCGCCCGGTCGCTTCCCGCCGAACGTGCCGCCGCGAAGGCCGAAGGGTTGCCGCTGACTCCGGCTGAGCTCTTCGCCGACCGTGAGAAGGTCCGAGACGAGGACAACGCCGCGCCGATCTATCTGAAGGCCATCGCCGAGATGAAGGCGGTGAGGACGAAGAACCGTTCGGCCGTCTATGACAAGATGACGGCTGCCAGAGCTCTGCTCAAGGGCGACCAGACGGGGATTGCTCCCGCCAAGGACCTCTTGTCGGGTTACGCTGAGCCGCTCACTCTTGCGGAAGGGGCGGTCCTCAAGCCCAGGTGTGACTTCCACCGGAACTGGAACGACGGCCTGGTGATGCTCTTGCCCGAACTGGCAGACCTCAAGACGATGTCCAGGCTGTTCGCCTTGCGGGCCATCTTGAGGGCCCAGGCCAAGGATTTCTCTGGGGCAGAAGACGACCTGAGAACGGCGCTCAAGGTCGCTGCCCATACCGCCGACGAGCCCGGACTCATTCAGATGCTGGTCGGAATGGCCTGCGCGACCGATGCTCACGCCGCTATCCGCCAGATCGCCGTCCTCTGCCGCAAGACTCCGCAAGAACTTGCGCAGCTTGCTCTCGTTGAGGGTCTCACCCCACCCCTCGACCCCGTTTCCGCCATAAAGGCCGATTGCGTGGCGGACGTGACCTCGATTCGCGACATCCCAAAGATCGTGAACGACCCGATCATGGAGGTGAGCCCCATGGAGAAGGCGTTCGCGACCAATCCCAAGCTGATCCAAGCGGGCGAGGCACGAACGATCCGGTACTGGCGAGAAGTGCTGAGGGTGGTTCGGTCCGGAAAGAGCGGCCCCGAGATCCTGAAAGGTCTGGACAAGCTGGACGAGCAGGAGATAAGCCCGGACCTGGTGCTCAGTGCTCTTGGTGCCCTCGATTCGGCCGCCCCAGCCTCCGCGAGGAGCGGGCAGGAGAGCATCCTCCGCTATCGGACCATGCGAGCGCAAACGAGAGCGTTTCTGGCTGTACTCGCCTATCACGCCGAGCACCACCGCTGGCCGAAAGCGCTTTCCGAGATTGCCTTAGTGGGTGACGATGAGATCGCCGCCAAGCCGCTGCAGTACAAGGCGCTGAGGAACGGCTTCAAGATTTGGGGCGTCGGCAAGAACCGCAAGGACGACCGCGGAGTGTTCGGCAAGACTCAGGACGAAGGGGATCAGCTGATCTGGTATGAGGAAGGGAAGGGCCTGATCCAGCCTCTGAAGAAGAAGTAGGTTGGCTTTGGTTGTGCGCCTTTGGGAGAGACGCTTTTGGGAGTGCGCGGGCTTGCCCGCGCTTTGACTCGCACTCGAGACAACAAGCAGTTTGGAAGATAGCCCCGCGCGAAGCTAGCTTGTGGGATTGCGCGGGCTTGCCTGCGCTTTTCCCTAGAACTCGTCAAACACCTTGACTCGCGACGTGTCCATACCCATCACCGATTCATAGAGGGGGCGGTCCGCCTTGAGAAAGAACCATGAGGCAGAACACCAACGGTACTCGCTGGCAATACGGACGAGGCCGTGCTTGACTGGATTGTTGTGGACGTAGGCCAGACGCGCAAAGTACGACTTCTCGTAAGTGAGCCGGGTGTCTCAGCTTCTATACCAGACCTGCCTTCCAGTTGCGCTTTGGCGCTTGTTGAGCTCGATCGCTGTGAGCCCATGCACCTTGCTGGTTAGTGTCCTTACAGCGTTCGGACGATCTGGGGAAAAGCCAACCAAGTGATAGTGATTGGAGAATACCGCCCATGCCTGGAGCTGCCAGCCCTGTTCTTCGGCGACCGAGAGGAGCGTGTCGTGAAGCAGCCTCAGGCTTTCTGAATCTTTGAAAAGGTGCTCTTTATGATAAGTGCCGGCCGTAATGATGTAGGTGCCAGGATGATCGACGATCTTTGAAGGCGCATGCGGCCAGCTCATCGGTGGCGACGACATTTCTGATTATGATCTGGAGTTGTGGGATCTCCTGTAACCTAAAGCGCGAGAAAGCTCGCGCACTCCCAAAATGCTCAACGTAAGGTCAAAGCGCGAGCAAGCTCGCGCACTCCCAAACACCACCATAACCTCACTCAAACACCACTCTCTCCGAACCCAGCACTTCGCCTTCGAACAGCACGTCAAAGCGGTACGTACCCTTTGCCGGGATGACGGGATAGCCCTCGAAATCAAATGCAAGAAGGGGCCTGAAGCCATCCACACCCATCGGCGCCGCTTTGAACAACCCATCCTGCTTCCAGAGCACACGGCCGTCCTCGTCGATGAGTTGGGCGGTGAGGGTCCCTTCGCGGCCGGCGTCGTCAATGTCCGTCTCCACTTCGATGGCGAGCTTGGTGCGGGGAAAGGGCGAAGGGTATTCGGCGCGGCCCATGCGGTTGACCAGCCCCCAAATCACCGGCAGTCCATCGCCGTTGGTGCCGAGGTCGAGGACGAGCTTGCAGAGGGAAAGGCGCATGGCCTTAGTGTAGCGCCGGGTCGTCTTCGCGGGAGCTTTGATCGTTTGCCACGGCATGGGTCTTGTCAATGTCGCGGGTGTATTCGTTCGACTGCCGTGCCTGTGCGACCTCGGCTTCGCTGGGTTTGGCGGGAGCGGCGCAGCCCACCATTAGCACCACCGCGGCGCACGAAAGCAGGCAAAGGCACTTCATAACCCTGATCCTTGGCGTTTGACGGGTTTCCTGAACTCGCATCAATGCTGGAGCTGCTTGATGGACTGCTTGCGCGGAATCACGTCGGCTGTGCACCAGAACCAGAAGCCCGTGGGCGTCATGTTTTCACTGAGGATTGAACGGTCGAAGTTGCCGATGCCTCGTTTCTGCAGTTCTGCCGAGCTTGGCTCGTGGCTGAACTCGAAGTTCGCCCAGGTGTCCGAGTCTCCAGCCATGGACTCGCCGGCCCTGAATCTGCTCACAACGGCCTTCATTTGCCCGGCTCGACGAAACTCGAAGAACGCCGTGATCGTTCCGTCGTGGTTGATCCTCATCCGAATCTTTGCCTCGAAATCTGCGGACGGCTCTGAGAACTTGGTCTCCGCGTTGTTTGTCAGGGTGAGTGTTGAGTCGGCCTTCACCCCAAAGAGCGGTATGTCGTACATCACCCGCAGCTTGATCCTCATGGGATCCTCATCGAAAAGGGCGATGACCCGCTGCAATTCATCCACTTTCTCCTTTGGACCCTTGGCAACGACCTCGTTTCGGCGAGCATCAGCCCTAAGCTCAAAGTCTGGAACCAGGCCGCACTTGACTGTTTCGTTTGGCAATACGGGCGGTCCCTCGGGCCGAGACATCCTGCTGAGCAAGTAGGTTGAGGCGACTTTGGTCACCGGAATCGCAACCTCTTCGACGCTGATGGGCCCGATGAGCCACGCCGAGGCCATCAGATTGACGATGAGCATCTCTATCCCCTCCCGCCGCGCTTGCGGCATCAAAGATTGAGACGGGATTCCTGACGAAATCGTTTACGGATGAGGCCCGTAGGTTCCAAGGCTCTGGTGAAAGGGATGAAGGCGCTCCAGCAGGACCACCGCCTTCCTTGATAGAATCCAGATGGTATGAAGATCGGCATTTTCACGGCACTTTTCGGCGACAAGTCGCGCACCGAGACCCTGGACATCGTCAAGGCGGAAGGGATCCAGGCAGTGGAGTTCGGCGCGGGCGCCTATCCGGGCAGCGCCCACCTTGAAGTACAGAAGCTGCTCGAATCCAAGGCTGAGCGCGACAAGCTGATGAAGGACGTCGAGAGCCGCGGGCTCATGATCTCCGCGATCAGCGTTCACGGCAACCCGATCCATCCGGTCAAGGCGATCGCCGACGATCATCACAACGTCTTTGTGAACGCCGTCAAGCTGGCCTCGATGCTCGGCATCGAGTGTGTGAATGGCTTCTCAGGCTGCCCCGGCGACGGTCCCCGAGCCAAGAACCCCAACTGGGTCACCTGCGCCTGGCCGGACGAGTTCCGCGACATCCTCGAGTGGCAATGGAAGCGCCGCGTGATCCCCTATTGGCGCGAGCAGGCCGCCTTTCTGAAGGCGCACAACGTCAAGTTCTGCATCGAGATGCACCCCGGGTTCGTGTGCTACAGCAACGACACGCTGCTCAAGCTGCGCAACGGCGTCGGCAAGAACGGCGACGCCATCGGCGCGAACTTCGACCCCTCGCACCTCTGGTGGCAGGGCATCGATCCCATCGC
Source organism: Armatimonadota bacterium (assembly GCA_016223145.1). Classification (NCBI taxonomy): domain Bacteria; kingdom Bacillati; phylum Armatimonadota; species Armatimonadota bacterium. The sequence continues at coordinate 240,833 of JACRPN010000008.1, forward strand.
AGCGATCCGCGAGCTGGGCGCCGAGGGCGCCCTTTACCACGTCCACGCCAAGGACACGCGCATCGACCCGTACAACTCCGGCCGCAACGGCAACCTGGACACCAAGAGCTACGGCGACATTATCAAGCGCTCATGGGTGTTCCGCTCAGTCGGGTACGGGCACGGTATCGAGTGGTGGAAGGACTTTTGCTCGAACCTGCGGATGGTGGGCTACGACCACGTGCTCTCGATCGAGCATGAGGACGGCCTGATGACGAGCATGGAGGGCCTGCGCAAAGCGCTCGACGTGCTGAAGCAGGCGGTCATCCAGGAGCAAGCGGGCAAGATGTTCTGGGCGAAGGATTGATTTAGAAGGCACCCGGGCCCACTCCCGCAAGCCCGTTGGAACCCTCGATCCGCCCAGTGGGCCGAGGAATTCCTTATCAGCCTCGTGGAATCGCCGTATCGTGCCGTGCCACTCGGGTCCGCAGCCAGACTATTGTCATTGTGACGGTTTGGCGAAAGGACCAACCTCGCCCATTGGGGCGTTACGAAGCAAGGTATCCGGCTACCGAGTGGCTTGGCGGGGCGCAACAGCATGGCACGCGGCGCGTGCCATGCTGCTTCTTTGGCGATAGTCTGCCTACTTCTTGGCGCGTCGGCGCATAACCGCCACGAGGCCAAGTCCGAGAGCGGCGATCGATGCCGGCTCGGGTACGACATCGAAGGTGGCTTTGAACTGGGTGCTTAGGCCGTCGAAGATCGACAGGCCGCCGATGCCGTAGCCCCAATAGCCGTCGCCGGTTGGGTTCCCCAGAGTGTTGCCCATCCAGTGAACGCTCGACGGACCCACGCCATCCACAACCACCCCGTAGTGGCCACCCATAGTCATGGCAACGTTGATACCGCTCAGCACCACGTCTCCCGTAGTCGTTGGCCACGCCACGACAGTGCTATACAACGCAGCTCCGGTCGGGCCCAAGCCTGCAGTCCAGTTGTACACTTCGACGGTGAGGGAACCGCTGCCGCCTTCGATGGCAAACTGGTAGTCGGTCATCACCGAACCAGCCGCGTCAAAAGACTGGCCAACGGTCGTCCAACCAGATGTAATGCCTCCGTCCCAATACGGGTAGGTGTCGATTACAGTTGCTAGTGCTGAGGTGACGGCAAACACAAGGCTTACCAATACTAATGAGACTCTTTTCATCCCTTTTCTCCATTTCAAGCAGGCTAAAAAGCCCTGTGTCAGAGAACTCTCCGACTTTGTAGAGTGTAAGCCACGATTTGACACAGCATGTACGTCACACGATAATTCTGGCAAAAGTACCGGCGACTCTGGTCTGGTTTCCTCGTCCGATGCGACTCGCGGGCCGGGCGGCAGCGCATTCCGGTCTACTCGTCGCTAAGAGGCGTGAATAGCCCATAGGCACTCATCGCGCTTTGTCGGCGGATCGAAGATTGCAGTCGCAAACGGTGCCGTTTCGAAGTCCTTGCGCCAGTCCCACTACTGAATACGCGATGGCTCTCGATAGGCTCCGCAATCCACAGGTGGGAGCACCTACGTTCGTAACTCTGTCTTGCTTCCGCCGGGGGAAGCGTCGTACTAGGAAGCCGCGATCTGTTTAGCGGGGGCCATCTGAAGCCGGGCATCGGCAGGTTGCCTTGCGCTGTTCGCTACAGAAAGGGCGGGCGTTTCGTCGAGACCTAGGGTTGCGTCGTCGAGCCAGGCTTTGCCGTCACCGAACGCAAGCATCCCCACTTGGAGGACCTCCGCGTCTTCAGCCACCGCCACGGAGATTTCGTAGTAAGCCCAGTCCTTTGAAGTGATGGGCGTGGCCGCCATGTTCTCGTAGACTCGGATCTGGCGGTCCGTGCCCTCCACGCGAATCCAGAGCTGGGCTCGGCTTGGCGTTTGCCCGGGCTCCACGCGAACGGCGGCCCGGAACCTCACGGTCTTGCCCCGGAACGGTTTTGCGTCAACGGCTTGTCGGACGTTTGCAAAGAGCTTTCCCGGTCCGCCCTTCAGGTACACGGCGAGGCATTGCGCGCCCTGCTTCGGGCCGTCTGACGAGACCTCGGCAACGAACCCATCGTCCTTGGAGGCCGGCACCAGATGCCAGTCTTGAGGGGCGGCTCCCAATGCGCCAAGCTCAAGGTCGCCGTTCATCAGGCGAGGGTTGAGCGGAATCGTCAGCGGTGGCGCGGTTGCCTTCACGGGTTCAGGAGCGATTTGCACGGTCGCGCAACCGTAGATGCGGGGGTTGCTCGCGCTTTCGGCTCGAACCATATACCGGCCGACCTTTGCGGAAGCCACAAAGACGCCGTCAGGCGAAATCGTCCCGGCGGTCGGGTCTTTCAGCTTCCAAACGACGGTGTGCCCCTCCGATGGCTCAAACCTCGCGGAAAAGGTCTGCTTGGCCCCGGCAGACAGCTTGATTAAGTTCGGGGTAATGATCAGCTTTGTCTGCGGCCGGTCAATCGTCGGCCGTGAAGCGAGGTTGGCGATCGCGAAGCTCGAAGCATAGGCCGTCTTCGCGATCTTGCACATCTTTTCGAAGTCGATGGCGCCGACCTCATCATCCACCTGGTGGTACTGAACGTGGTGCCCGGTGTGAAAGTCGAAAGTGAGGATTCCTTTCTTGAAGTAGCTCTGGTGGTCGCTTCCCCCTGCGACCCTGCCCGAGCCAATCCACTCTTCCTCGTCGTAGTTGAGCCGGAGCTTCAGGAAGCGCTTGTTCACGTCCTCCACCGTTTGCTGGAGCTTTGAGCTCATCTTTGTGAGGCCCCGGGCGTAAACTTCGTCCGGCTCGGTCAGGTTCATGTGGACGGGATCCTTCGAGCCGAACGGCTTGCTCCGCCCGATCATGTCCATGTTGATGTAAGTGATCAGTTTCTTGAGGTCGATCGCCGGGTGGTCCACAAAGTGCTGCGAACCCCAGAGGCCTGGCTCCTCGGCGGTGTGCCAGATGAAGAGCATGGACCGTTTGGGCCGGGCTCCCGTCAGATAGGCATGGGCGATCTCGAGCAGCGCGGCCGACCCGGAGCCGTCGTCGTCCGCGCCATTATAGATTTGGTCTCCGATTCGGGCCGGATTGGTCCCTTCATGATCGATGTGCGCCCCCAGACCGACGAACTCCGCCTTCAGCTTCGCGTCCTTGCCTGGACAGATGGCGACGACGTTGTTGATGGTGGCGAACTCCTCCTTCTCCACGACGTTGAAGGAGAGCCGCTTCTCCGGCGAAAGTTCGAAGCTCGACACGTTTGCAGTGAGCGCCTTGGTAACTTGTTCGGCGCTGACGCGTTCGCCTGCGAAGAGCTCCTCGATCAACCTCGGCCCGGCGACCATGAGCGGAACTCCGATCTTGGGCGCCGGCTTGGCGGATTCGGGAGAGTAGAAGTGGGTCGGGAGGTTCTGGCTCCGGGCTGTAGCCCAAAAATCGGTCCTGCGGATCATCAGGATTCCGGCCGCCCCAAAGCGCTCGGCTGCCTGCTTCGGCGTCAGGTCGCTTGAACCGGGATCGGAGTTCAAGTCGCCCGAATTCATGCCCAATGGATAGCCGTCGGTGACGACCATGATTTTGCCCTTGACAGTGACGTTCGCATAGGGATCGATGCCCTTTCGGCCCAGGCGGTACCCGTGCCCGACGAACACGGCATTCCCATATGCTGAGCCATTGTTGGCGCCATCGGTAAAGCCCTCTCCGGCTTGCAAACGTTTGGTTCCAAGGTAAAGCGAGCTGGCACCCGAGTCCAGCACGGTTCGAACCAGCCTGAACTTCTGGAAGAACGTCCCGTTGTCTCCTGCAGGTTTGGCGCCCCAGAGCTTGAGCTGGGTGGCCACGTAAAGGCACGCCGTTTCGAGCCCGCGTGAAGGCGTGCCTCTTCCTTCCATTTCGTCGCTGGCAATGAACTCCAAGTGCGCCTTGAGGCGTTCAGGCGTGATGGCGTTTGAGTTCTCGAATCTGGCCTGCCCAAAGGTCAAGGTGACGCCAACGGCCAATACGAAGATCGCCCAAGTGCAACGCTGCATGGCGGTGGAGCCTACCCTCTGTTGGTTTGCGTACAAGGCTGCAATCAACGGAAACAAGCTCGCTTTGCTGGTTGCCTACCCGGGCCTTCTGGACTGCGTTGACAAGTCACCGCACTCCAAAGCGCTCAAGCCCGCGCACTCCCACACCAAGACCTCAAACCTCGCTTTCCAAACCCTCTTCCGAATTTGGGCTTGTCCCAAGTTCCCAATTTGGGGTGATCGCGGCGACAGGTCGCCTGCTCGACAGCGGCAAAAAGTCACCGCCGTCCAGATCATCCGCTTTCAGCAACCTGGAAGCGGATGATCGCTTTCACTATTGGCAGGCTTCTGCCTATCGCTTTCGGCGAATGAGCGCCAGACCGCCAAGGCCAAGAACCATCAGGCTCGCAGGCTCGGGCACGGCCGTATTCGAGAACGAGAAGGTGTGGTCGTCATAGTCCTGGTCGCCACCACCATAGAGGTCTTCGAAGCCAACCCACGTTTCGCCGGTGTTATTCCAGTTCATGACGATGTTGGCATGCGCCAAGCCGTCCGCGTTTCGGTAGCCACCACCGGTCTTCCAGTCATCTCCAGTATTCACCACGCGCAGTCGGAAGATCAACTCATCGCCAGCATTGAAGATGCCAAGATCGAAGGTCGTTCCGACCGAGGTCGAGTGGTTCGGGAAGATCGGCCCCACACCGGCCTGATCGAGATATAGCTCGCTGTCATATCCAGCAGAGCTTCCTTGAAACGTCGCGATGACGTGTCCGGTATTGACAACATAGACGCCCTGGCCGATCTGGCCGTAGGCAGCTCCCACTACTCCGAGCGCCAGCGAAAGCGCTAAGGCCCTATTGGCCCTCAATCCAATCTTCATTCTTAGCTCCTTTGCCCTATATGGCAATCATCGCGCGCATTGCGCGAATACGAGTGTATTGTCGCGAGCAATACATTTGTGACAGTCCAGGGCTGTGTGACGGATAGGCCTAGTACGATCACCAGGTCGGTTCTTTCGACAATGCCCAACGAAAACGGGCCTATCGACCGGAGTCCGGCTGTACCCGGGGGGTATGGCTAGCCGTCGGCCGCCCCCGCTCTCTTCGCCTGCTGCCTTCTGAACCGAGCTCGCCGCACCAGCGGGACCGAGAACATATACATGCCGGAAGAGCCCAAGGTGAAAAGGCCTAGCGCAACAAGCGGCAGGCCCCAGTCGTGAGTCGGGTCTCCAAAGAGGCTCAGGTCGTGGATGCTCTCGATCAGGTTGTCGTTGCGCCTGCCCACCGAGAGCACCTTGCCGGTTCGGGCGTCCACCTGGACCTCGTGGTATCCCTCCTTGCTCATAACCTTGAACAGGTTCTTGGACACGTGCAGCTCAAACCTGTAGAAGTCCTCGTGGGTCTGGAGCTCCGGGATTCCCACGGCAAAGACCGCCTCGGCCACCTGGCCGATCGGGATCACCTCGTACATATTCGCCAGACTCTGGCCCTCCTGTGCGGTGGGCTGAATCCAATCAAACCGCTTCTTCAGTGCCAGCAGGAATCCGGTGCAGGCGAGCACGATCAGAAACAGCGAGCAGACGATCCCGATCCATCGATGGGTGGCTCGAAGGAAGTGGAACATGCTCGATTTTAGCCGACAGGCCATCTGGAAGAGGTCAAAGCGAGGCACTGCGACCCTCCAGCCTCATGGTTGAAGGGAACGGAGTGCAGAGATAGGGCTCGTTTGAGACTATCGCTTGCGGCGATTCAGCGCCAGACAGTCCATCAACGAATTCCGGTTCTGCCCCGGAGCCGGAGATCGCGTGGTTCTGAAGCGCCATTTTCGTGGACCGGACCCGTCAAGTGGGTCGCTAGGAACGACAGCCACAAGCATCGGCACCGGCCGATCTTCATCCAGCGCCCGATCATCCGGGCTTCGAATATGAGGGCGGCGGTACGTAAGCGAACCAGTATTCGAGGTCTCACATCTTCAGCCCAAGACTCATGGCTGCGTTGGCGTGGCCAAGGGTGGGCAGAAGCAAGAACGGCAAGACGCAACAAAATGCGCCGCATGGCCGAAGCATGGCATCACTTTCCCCCAATTCGTAGCGTGCGAGATAGATTGAGGGCTGAGAACCTCGAGTCGGGAATTCGAGGCACCCCCGACCCGAACTTGCCGATCGGGCCATTGGGTGTGTTCTCGTATTCAGACCTACATCTTCCCGCTGCTTTCGATCGTGATGAAGAACCCGTTCTTGTTCTTGTGTGAGTAATCGTAGCCGTTGCCCTTGTAGTGGTGGGTGCTATACGCCAACTCGAAGCCGTCGTTCTTATGGGCGCCCCAATAGACCAGGTTCTTGATAACGCTCGGCTTGCCGTTGGAGCCTTTGTTGCCCACCAGCTTCACCTCACCCTTGTCGCCCAGCTTGGCGTAGCCGTTGTTGCCGGTTCGCTTCCAGGTGATCGGGGCCTCGTCCATCTTGATGCTCTCCCACTTGACGGGATAGACCTTTTGGATGAGGAACACGATGGCGTCCTTCTGCTTCTTTGTCGTTCCTTTGTTGAATGTGATGACCGCGCCCTTCATCTGGCCCTTGCTGAAGTCCCCGCCAAGGTCGCCTGAGAGCCAAACGTACGTGTTGTCCAGGTTCACGTCTCCGACGTTGCCCTTGACGATATGGACGGCATTGTTGAACTCGCAGAAGGCCTCTCCCTCCGGGCGAGTCGCGAAATAGCACTGGCAGAAGAGGTTACAGGAACAGGCCTCGATGTAATCGGCCTTGATGTGCCACGTGCCCTTCTTGGCGGGAGCGGCATGCTTGGCGGGTCCCGCCAAAGCGATCAGTGAAATAGCGAAGGTGGCCATGATGAGGCCGGCCCGCGTCGAAACTTGTTTCATCTTGTGTCCTCCTTGGAATGCCTTTTGGCCGATGGACCACCAGGCATCTTTACAAGAAAGTATATAACGACATTCACTGGAAAGCAAGGAAACTTACCGGGTTCCCAACAGAACCGGGTTTTGTGGAGCAGGAGGCTAGTTGGCAGTCGCAGATTCCGGGTCCCTGAGCGTCCCGCCGGATTCCTCGGCTGCCTTGAGAATGGCTGGAAGATAAGCGGGCGGCTGATCTCGGAAAGTGAGCAGAATGATCCGATCTTTATCCGGCATGCTCGCGGCGCGCACCCCGGGGACCTTTGTGAGCGCTGCACGGGTCTTCTCAGCTTGGGCCGCAGACAACTTGTCGTCGACATACTGAAGAGCGAGTCGCGCCTCATAATGGCCGTCTTTGCCCGCAATCACCTTCAAAATCTGCTGCAAGGAGACCTTATCAGGCGCGAACTTCAGTTCGACGCGTTTCTTGCCTGCGTCTGCCAGCACGACCTCTACCGGTTTGAACTTCGCGAGGTTGGAGCGGATCGCCTTTTCACACGAAGTGCAACTCATTGCCCCGACGTGAAACGACGCCGACGAGTTTTCGGACCCAACCCAGACTGGAAGGCTCGAAAGGAGCACGCCAAAGATGACAGCTTTGTGCAGCATGGCAATAGGTTACACCACAAAGGGCAAGACACATCCATCCATGAGCGCGCATCGGAACACACAAACGTCCACCGATTGCTCCCTGGTTCGTGCAGGAGCGGAGCCGTCCACCGCAGCAAGGGTCGATGGGCTCTCTGCGAGACGAGCTATTTATCGAAACCGCCAGATCACGGCTCCAAACTTGTTCAGTCCGTCGGCGGTGAACACCTTCACATGCCCATCGGCGAACACGATCGGCGAGGTTCCGTGGCCCTGCTTGTCGGCGCCATAGCGGCAGAAGATGGGCTTCAGTTCACGAACCGGCAGGTTTGGCGAGTTCGGATAGTTCTTGTCGTTGGGATCGACGACCAGGTCGCGGTCGCTGATCAAGGGCAGCCCCTTCAGGTAGTCGCCGTCGGGCGAATTCATGCCGTTGTAGGGATTGAAGACGTAGCCTCGATGCTTACTCGTGGTGTCTCCCTCGGGGCCGTTCGCGGTTACTGCGAAGAGCCCGGTCCTGGCTGCCTCTTCGGCTTGGGAGAAGTTCACGGCGCTCCGAAATCCCTCCGTGCCTGGGCCCGCACTGCCTGGAGTCGCGGTGCTATAAGGGTCCACTCCCGTGGCGTCGCTGTAGCCGATTCCCTGGTGCCTGCGCGAGAACCAGTCCGTGGCAAAACCGGCGTCTGTGCCTGCCGGGATGAAGATCTCTTTGTTCTTGACGTAAGGATCGAGGATCTGCGTCCAGATCGTGGGCGTCTCGCTCACGACGAACGACCTCATCGTGGCTGGAGGGAAGTAGTCGTCGTAATCCCCTGCGTACATCATCACCGAGGCTGAGAGTTGGCGCATCTGGGCCAGGGAGCGGGTCTTTTTCGCGGCTTCCTTGGCGCGTGAGAACACGGGGAACAGGATCGCGGCGAGGATCGCGATGATGGCGATCACGACCAGAAGCTCAATCAGCGTAAAGGCACCTTTCTTCACTGGGCAACTCCCTATCAATGGCCGAACGGCGATATTCATGATACGTCACACGGTCCGGCAGGGATACCCATAGGGTTTCAGATAGCCCTGAAAGTGGTGATTTGCAGTCCGGCGGCCCCCTCCTTTGTACTTGTGGGGACCGGACGGGACCCTCCCCGGTATACTACGGCGCACTATTCCTAACCTGGAGAACCCGACTTTGCGCTCACGCAGCTATCTATTTCTTTTCATCGTGCTCGGCCTTGCGGGGCTGTCTGGCTGGCTCTACACCACCCAAAAGGCCCGAATGGGCCTGGACGTCACCGGTGGTGTCCAGCTCACCTACCGCATGAAGCTCGAGGAGCTCACCGACGAACAGCGCAAGACCCTGAACATGGATCTGATGGAGAGGATCCTGGCCCAACGCATCCAGGGCGCGCTCGGCGTGGTGGACGGCACCGTTCAGCGGAAGGGTACCGACCAGTGGGTCATCGAACTCCCCGGCTTCACCGACATCAAAGAGGCTGAAAGTCTGCTCGGCAGCACGGCGAAGTTGCAGTATTTTCATGCTAAGACCGTCAGCACGGTTCACGCCCAGCGGCGCTACGAGTCCGACCGCGAGAAGTTCACCTACAACGGCGGCCCAGCGGAACGCTTCGTCATTCGGGCAACGGGGAAAACGATCGAGCCCAGCATGCCCGAGTACAAGGAGATGATCAAGAGCTGGGGCACGCCGATCCTTCAGGGTGCGGAACTGGCCTCAGCGAAAGCTCAGCAGAACGGCATCGGCAAGTACATCCCGCAGCTCAACTTCACCAAGGAAGGCGGCGAGAAGATGCAGCGCTGGTGCTACATCCACCAGAACAAGGGTGAGAACCTCGCGGCGGTGCTCGATGGCGTCGTCCTGAACATCGCCCCCCTCAAGGACGGCGCGGTCATCAAGGAATCCGGCGTCATTGAGGGCGAATTCGACGCGACCTATGTCACGAAGCTGGTTTCGCTCCTAAACGCGGGCGCTCTTCCCGTTTCGCTCGAAAAGCTCCACAGCGCGACCGTGGACCCCACCATCGGCAAGCACGCGCTTGAGAAGATCATCACTGCGGGCCAGGTGGCGTTCGGTGTTATCGGCGCGTTCTTGGTGGTCTATTACGTGTTCCCGGGCCTGGTGGCGCTCACGGCCCTCCTGCTTTACATCTTGTTCACGCTGACGGCGCTCAAGCTGATCGGCGCAACCTTCTCGCTGGCGGCGATTGCGGGATTCATCCTCTCCGTGGGCATGGCTGTCGACGCCAACATCCTGGTGTTTGAACGTCTGAAAGAAGAGCTTCGCGCAGGCAAGACCCTTCAGGCTTCGATTGACCTCGGGTTCCGGCGCGCCCTGCCGGCGATTTTCGACTCGAACGCTTGTACCATCCTCACGTCCCTGGTCCTCCTGGCGTTGGGTACCGGCCCAGTCAAGGGGTTCGCGACGACCCTGATCATCGGTGTGGCGATCTCATTGTTCACGGCGGTTACGGTCACCCGGCTGCTGCTGAACTTCCTCGTGGGATCCGGCCTCGGGGCCAATCCCAAGTGGTACGGCTTGAGCCGGCAGTGGTTCGGTGAGCACCTGGAAGCGGGCGCCATGCACAAGCCCCTGGCGATCGTCGAAAAGCGCAACTGGTTCTTTGCCATTTCGATCTTGACGATCATCCCCGGCGCGATCGCGCTGGCGATGGGCGGCATCAAGCCGAACGTCGAATTCAGCGGCGGCTACACGGCCAAGTTCAACAACGCTTCGAAGCACTTGACGATGAACCAGGTTCAATCAAGCCTCGAAGCGGGGGGCATTAAGGGCACCAACATCCGGATCGGCAACGACGGGATCGTGGACTTCCTTGAGGTGACGGCCCCCGGGCAGGCCATTGGAGACAAAACCGACGAGGCCAAGGCGAAGGTCGCTTCCGCGTCAGGCTACGAGCCAAGCGAGATCATCGAGTTCACCGAGGTCGGCCCGATGGTGCAGGCTGAAACGGTGCGAAACGCCATTCTTGGCGTGATCTATAGTGCCGCGCTGATCGTGCTCTACTTGGGCATCCGGTTTGGCTTCGCCCTGGGCGGCTTTGCCATTGGCCTTCGATTCAGTGTCGCCGCGATTGGCGCCATGCTGCACGACGTCCTCGTGGTGCTTGGCCTTGCGGCGATCTTCGGCATGGCGATGGGCTGGGAGATCAGTTCGCTATTCATCACGGCGATGCTGACGATGATCGGCTTCTCCACCCACGACACCATCGTCATCTTTGACCGAATTCGCGAGAACCTCCGCCGGCACCTGCCCGGTGAGGACATCGGCAACCTGATCAACAAGTCCATCACCCAGTCCATCGCGCGATCGATCAACACGTCCTCGACGGTCATCATGACCCTCATCTGGCTGATCGCCATCGGTTCGGCGACAACAGACCTGAAGTTCTTCAACTACGTCATGCTCTTCGGCATCATCTCGGGAACGTACTCCTCGATCTGGAACGCAAGCCCGATCCTCTATGTGATCGACCGCTGGCTGGCCAAGACGCGCGGCGAGCAGAGCACGCTGCTCGGCATCGCGGCGCACGAACTGGCACGGGCCAAGGTCATGGCGCAGGACCAAGACCGGCGTACGAGGGCGCAGTCCGCAGAGGAGCAGTACGGCACGATCAAACGCCGCAGCGGGACCCAGCAGCGCAAGGGCGAACAGCACCTGGACGACTAGCCTCTTAGCCCCTCCCTCGTTTTGGTTCGTAAATGAGGGAGGGGTTGGGGAGGGAGACCGTTGCGCCAATGCCGCACAATTCTTGCCTCCCGCAGCGGGGTAGCCTCTTCTCCCAATGAGCCTCCTTACAGGACTTGACCGCCTGGTGGTTTGCGACTTCCAGAAGCTTACTGGCAAGACGATCGGCGTCGTCTGCAACCAGGCCACCGTCAATTCCGGGCTCACCCACTTCCTCGACCTCTTGCTCCCTTTGCACCGCCAGGGCAAGCTCAAGGTCGCCGCCGTCTTTGGCCCCCAGCACGGCCCTTGGGGCGTGCAGCAAGACAACATGATCGAGTGGGAGGGCGGCGTCGATGCTCGGACCGGCCTTCCTTTCTATTCCCTCTATGGTGAGCGCCGGGAACCGAAGCCGGAATGGTTGGCCGGGCTTGATCTGCTGGCCTTGGACCTTCCCGACATCGGCAGCCGGTACTACACGTTCATCTGGACCCTCGCGCTGTGCATGAAAGCTTGTGAGTCTCTGGGACTGCCGATCTTGGTGCTTGATCGGCCGAACCCTCTGGGAGGCATCGAGGTGGAGGGGACCGTGGGGCGGCAGGAGTTCGCCAGCTTCGTGGGGCTGCACCCGCTGCCCATGCGCCACGGGATGACTTTGGGCGAGATCGCCCGGTACCTGCAATCAGAGTTCTATCCGAGGTCGGTGGTCGAAGTTCTGTCGTTGGAGGGCTGGGACCGTGCGATGCAGTTTGAGGACTTTGGGTCGAACTGGGTCATGCCGTCGCCGAACATGCCATCCATCGAAACCGCCCGCGTGTATCCCGGCATGTGCCTGCTGGAGGGCACGAAACTGAGCGAGGGAAGGGGAACGACGCGCCCATTCGAGATCTTCGGCGCACCGGGTTTCGATGGATGGAAGCTGGCCGAAGAGCTCGACGGCCTAGGCCTGTTGGGGTGTCTGTTCAGGCCGATGTCATTCCAACCGACGTTCCAAAAGTTCGCTGGCCAGGCGTGTCAGGGGGCCTTTTTGCACGTGACAGATCGCATGGCCTTCAGGCCGGTACTGACGGCGGTGGCCGCGTTGCAGGCTTGCCTGCGGCAGTGGCCCAAGGGGTCCAGCTTCTGGCGCAAGCCGCCCTACGAGTATGAGTTCGAGAAGCTGCCGTTCGACATCCTGGCGGGGAACGCGTGGCTGAGGGAGGCAATCGAGGCTCAGACGCCGCTTATCGAGATTACTGAACGGATGAGGGCGGAGTGTGCTGCCTTCGAGCCGCAGCGCCAACGTGCACTTGCCATTGGGGAGAGCAGAAGTTAGTCGGTAGACTCTGCCCACCATGTCGCCATCCGTTGAGCTCTCCGATGAGCATGTCGCCCAGTTCCACGACGAGGGCTACCTCAAGCTCCCAAACCTGAGCACACCAGAGGAACTTGCGCAAATGAGGGCCGTCTACGACGACCTCTTCGCCGGGCAGGAGGGCGCCGACACGGGCATGCGGTTTGACCTTGCGGCGCGCGAGAGCGCCAAGCCAAAGCTTCCCCAAGTGCTCGATCCGGGCAAGTTTCGCCCCGAGCTCCGCCAGACCCTGGCTTGGGCCAACGCGGGAAGGGTGCTGGAACAGCTTCTGGGCCGAGAGCCCGACTGGAGGGGAGACCACGCGATCCTCAAGCCGGCCGGCTATGGGGTGGCCACGCCATGGCACCAAGATGAGGCTTACTGGGAGCCCGAGCTCGAACACTCGTCCCTGAGCATCTGGCTGCCACTGCAGGACGTCGACGAGCGGTCGGGGTGCATGTGCTTCGTGCCCGGATCGCATCGGCTCGACATCCTCCCGCACCAGCCGATCGGCAACGACCCCAAGGTCCATGGCCTGGAGCTCGCTGGTCCAGACCCGAAAGGCGTGGTGGCTGTGCCGCTCAGGGCCGGGGAGGCCACCGTTCACGGGGGCCGGACCCTCCATTTCGCGCCGCCCAACACTTCTGATGTCCCCCGCCGCGCTTACATCATGATGGGTGGGCTGGCGGGTAGGCCGTTAGCGGTTCCGAGAAGGTTTCCTTGGCAAGAGCTTCAGAAAGCTGCCGGCGCGCCTGCGAGCGAGTAGCCGCTTCGAACCGGGTCTGTGCTTCGTCTTTAACCAGAAATGGGTTCTGACCTCATTGTTGCGTTCAAGGTCGGGCTGGCGCTGATGGGCGTGCAGCCTGGCGTTGCGGCGTCCAAGCCGGTTGACCCCAGGGCGGCCTCGATTCAGGAAGGGGGAAGCCCCGTCGGGCTCCCCGCCAAGCCTGGCGACCGGGTGACCGTCGAGTTCGTTGTGTCCACGATGGAGGGCAAGGAGATCGCCAATTCGGCGAAGCGGGGATTGCCCTACACGGTCGCCATCGGCGACCCGGCTTCGAACCCGTTTTGGCAGACCGCGCTCGGCTCATGCCGGGTGGGGATGGAGCGAAAGATCATGTTTAGCGCGGAGAACTTCTTCGGAACGGAAGGGGCGCCTCCCGTGGTGCCGGCGGACACGCCCCTGTTGGGGATCATCCGGATCGTTCGCATCGTGCGTTCCGCGGCCGCCGCGCCGCCTCCCAGCACCGCCCAAAGGTAGACTCGTTCGATGCTTGCGGAACTCAAGGAGCTATGGCGCTTTCGCGAGCTGCTGTACAGCATGGTCGAGCGCGAGCTCAAAATCCGCTATAAGAACAGCTTTCTCGGCTTCTTTTGGTCACTGCTAAATCCATTAATGACGGTCGCGGTCCTCACGTTCGTTTTTCGTAACTATGTGGGCTATGAGACCAAGAACCTTAGCGCGTATATCCTCGCCGCCTATCTGCCTTTCGTGTTCTTCCAGATGTCCGTTTTGGATTCGGCACAGTCTGTGCTTTCAAACGTGCAGTTAATCAAGAAAATATACTTTCCGCGCGAAATCCTGCCTTTGGCGCAGATCATTTCGAATTTCATCCACTTGACCTTGGCGTTATTGGTTTTCTTTGGGTACCTGCTCTTCGTCTACTGGCGCGATCCGACGATTTCTCCGTTCCAGGCCACTTCGTTCTATTTGCCCTTGGTGCTCCTCGTGAACCTTGCCCTTGCAGCGGGGGTAGGGCTTCTTGTCAGCGCGCTCAACACGTTCTATGAAGATGTCAAGTACATCGTTACCGTCATGCTCTGGATGCTGCTGTTCCTTTGCCCTGTGATGTACTTTAGTGAGACTGTCTATGCCAAATCGCTGGAGAACGGCCAAGTCGGCATAGGCTACTACCTCTATCACCTGAACCCCGTTGCGATGCTGTGCACCGCGTACCGCAAGATCCTGGTCGCGCCGCAGCCGGTGGAGATGAAGGACGCAAGCGGCCATGTGGCCACGCTGCCGGCCCTGCCGATGGACTGGGCGCTCTTTGGAATGACCGCGCTCACCTCCGTGGTGCTCCTCGTCGTGGGTTACGCCGTTTTCAACCGTCTGAAGTGGCGGTTTGTGGAGAGGCCCTAAGGTGGGACCTGCGGCCATCGAGATCCGGGACCTCCGCAAGGAGTTCTTACTGAGCCATTCGGGGGTGGGCTCGATCAAGACGATGCTCCTTTGGTGGCGTCGGAAGGAAATTGAGCATCTGGAAGTCCTGAAGGGCCTTTCGCTCGATGTCGCCAAAGGGGAGTCCGTGGCCATCATCGGCAGGAACGGCGCGGGCAAGAGCACCCTGCTTTCGCTCATCGCCAGGGTGTACAGGCCGACGTCGGGAACGGTCGCCGTCAACGGCAGGATTGCACCGCTTCTCGAGCTCGGCGCGGGGTTTCACCCCGACCTGACCGGCCTTGAAAACATCTTCTTCAACGGCGTCATTCTTGGCGTTTCACGGGCCGAAATGCGAAAGCGAGTGGAGCCGATCGTGGAGTTTTCGGAGCTTCGAAGGCACATTGATGCCCCCGTTCGGACCTATTCCAGCGGGATGCTCGCCAGGCTGGGGTTTGCGGTGGCGGTTCATGTGAGCGCCGACGTCCTGCTCGTGGATGAGGTGCTCGCCGTCGGTGACGTGGAATTCGAGCAGAAGTGCTACCGCAAGATTGACGAATTTCGCGCCTCGGGCGGGAGCATTTTGTTCGTTTCGCATCAGATGGATTCAGTGCGCCGGGTGGCCGATCGGTGCATCTGGCTCAAGTCCGGATTGATCCACGAACAGGGCGCTCCCGCTGAGATCACGGCCCGCTACGAGCGGGAGGCATCGGCCCCATCCGAGGGGCTTTGAGCACACGCCAGAAGAGCTTGGCTTGACGCCGGTACCGGGGAACCAGAAACATCGTAAGCAGCGCCGGCACCCCCCAAACCAGCATTCTCAGGAGCGCTCCCAGACGGTTCAGCAGCCAGCACACGGCAGACTGTAACGAGCCGCGATGGATGGCAAAATACAGCTCCTTTCCCCGGTTGTAGAGGGCGACGGAGCGCCACCTTCCGGTGGCGCCGCTCGACCCAAGCTCGTGGACGAAGGTGGCTTCAGGCACGTACAGGATCTTGCCGTGCCCCCGCAAGCGGCAGCAAAGCTCCGTGTCCTCGCAGTAAAGGAAGAAGCGCTCGTCAAACCGCTCCAAATCACGACGCATCATCAGACAAGCACCCATCACCTGCTCGACTTCTGCCGTGGCATCGTGCCGACGGCTGTTCCAATAGGGTGAGAAGAGGGAACTGTTTTGAAAGAGCTTCTCAAGAAGCGACTGCTCGCAGAAGACCGCCCACAAGGTGAGCCTGTTTGCCGACGAATGCTGGAGCGAGCCGTCCAGGTTCAGAAGCTTGCCTCCGGCCGCAACGACGCTTGGGTCGGAGAACGCTTCCGCGAGCCGCGCGATGGCCCCGGGGGAGGCGTAACAGTCGCTGTTCAACAGCAGGACCAGCTCTCCCGAAGCAAGCTCGATTCCTTGGTTGTTTGCCGCGCCAAAGCCTCGGTTGTCGGCGTTGCGAATCAGCTTCGCGCCTGGAAACTCAGATGCCACCATGTCGGCGGAACCATCTCGCGAGGCGTTGTCCACGACGATCGCGTCATGCTCGACCTCGATGGCGGAAAGGCATTGCCGCAGCTTGTCGCGCGTGTTGTAGCTGACCACCACGACGCTGACCTTAGGCATGCCGGACGCTCCTGTTCACTGCAGCCTGAGGCAATATGAACGGGACAATCGGGAACGAGACTCGGCGACACGGAGCGCAGACTTCCAGTCTGCACCCCGGATCGCGAGCATCCTTGCTCGCGATTCCCGGCGATCTGGAGGGCGAATTCAGAGCCAAACTAGTCTTTCCAGCCTGCCCGAACGCGCGTGGAGAGGTGGTTCCAGCCGCATAAGGGGAGGCGCTCGTCGCAGTGGTGGTTGCCGTCCTCGACCCGGTCGTCGCCGGCATGGACTTGGACGAGCACCGTCTTGCGAGCCTTTTGCGAGGTGTTCGGCATGGAGCCGTGGATGAGGAAGTAATGGAACCAGACCACGTCGCCAGGTTCTGCCTCCAGCGCGAGCGCCTCTTCGACCGTGTACTTCGAGATCACCTCATGCTGGTGCTGGCCGTGAGAGTCGGCGACTCTGCCCAACTTGTGAGTCCCAGGAACCACGCGAAAACACCCCATTTCGTCGGTGGCCTCGCTGACGTGGATGATGCCGGCCATCATCGTGTCTTTGAGGGTGGGGAAATAGGTCCAGTCCTGGTGCATGGGGAACGGCGCGCCCCTTTCCGGCGGCTTTTGAAAGAGCTTGGTGTGGTGGAGGACCACGTCCTCGCCCAGGATCGCCTTGGGGACTTCCAGGAATCTGGGGTCGAGGATGGCACGGAGCCACGCCGAGGAGAACTGCTGGACGTTGTGGGTGTGGTGGACGATCGTGTCCTTGCCCAGCCGCTCCATTTCGGGCCCGCTCCACCGGGCGTTGATGTCCTCGTTCGAGCAAAGGAGCTGGTCGACGATCCGGTCGAAGTCCCGTTCGAGCTCGGCAACGCGGGCAGGGTCGAAAACGGCCTTCGCAACATAATAGCCGTCGCGCTCGAATGCGGTCCTGACTTCCTGCGGGTTCACGGCGTGCATGGGGGAGAAGATACCTGTCCCTCGAAGCTCCGGCAACGCCTTTCCTGCCGGGCTACCCAGGAGCCGAGGTTTGTCTGGGCCATTGTTCGTGGAGCACCAGCGTCTCGTTGCAAGAAGTGCTTGGAATTCTTTACGATTCTGTGTACTATGGATATGGGCGTGCTCGTTTGATCGCGCCATTGATTTCCCAAAAAGGAGTGTGTAGTGATGCGGAAGCAATTGGGCCGATTGGCCTGGCTGACAGCCTGTGGGGCTGTCCTCTGTGGGCAAGCACTGGGTTTCGGTGTCTTCACTTTGACAGCGGGACGTAAGGACTATGCCAACCGATATGACGTTGCGGGGCAGCTCATGTATGCGGGCCAGAGCAACGCGAATACCTACGCCTTTGGCAAGTGGGCTGCGTTCAACGCCTTGCCGCCAAACGTGACGAATGCGATGGTCACGTCCGCCTTGAGCACGGCAACGAACACCTGGTCCCAATGGGCCAATGTGAGCTATGACAACTCGGGCCTCAATGCGGCCGGAACGGGCCTCCTCAGGTTGCGATACGACTCGACCAAAGCAACCGGGGCGCACGCTTACGCCTTCGTTGGCGGGACTGCGGGCGAAGTGGGCTATGCCGAGATCGTCTACGGCGTCCGGCCCCAGGCCGGTGTCAACTGGAATGCCACGAACTTCGCATGGACGATGATGCATGAGATGGGCCACACCCTGGGCCTCGTCGACCTCTATGAGAACCAGACGGAGGACTTTGCGGACCACCCGATCAACGAGAACGCAAACCCGAATCTCACTGCGTCCTCGACGCAAGACAACGTGATGCATCGGTACAACAACGGCAATAACTACGGGAACGACCCGACAACAGGGATCGACAACGACGAGATCTTCGGTGTTTCCTACTTGTGGGGCTCCAACACGAGCCAGATTTTCACGGGCGAATTGGCGGCGGCCTTCAACGGCAATGGAAGGCGAGGATCGGCGAACCACCATGGCCAACAGACGGCGGGATGGTGGACCTACCGAGGCACCTTCGGGAGCTACCTTCTCACCGAGAAGCCTTACGTCGACATCGACTTTCTGGGCTACACGGGAGACTTCACCGGGTCCATCTTGAGCGATGAGGCCGCAGCATGGGAGTATGTGGGGAATCAGGGCGGAGGCGTCGAGCGCTTTCGCGTGAACAAGGCCGGAATCAAGGGGAACTTCATCCTTAAGCTCAAGAGCCGCTATCTACAGGAGCGTCGTGTCGACGCCAAGGTGGTTACCGGTGGAAACGGAGTGAGCTTCACCCTTGCCCCGAATCTGAATGGCCTCACCTACGAACAGAACATCCTTGGCGGAAGGTCGTTTGCGAAGGTCTACGGGCCGGTTCCCGAGCCTTCAGCGATCGCAGTTCTTGGAATCGGCTGCTTGGCTTTCTTGCGGCGAAGGCGAAGGCTCGGCTAGGCCGTAGGGAACAGCTTGATAGCTTCCGGAGATCCGGGCTCCAGGCCCGCGCGGCGGAAGGCTTCCAGAGCCTGGGCCATGGCGTTTTCCGTTTCGGCTCGCATTGCTCTTGTGTAGGGGCGGCCTTCATCGTCGGTGGCCAGCGCGCCCAGCGCCGTTGCCAACGCTTCGGCTACTTGAAAACAGGCGTTCAGCGACGTTACCGGGTCTGGATTGGTGGGCACGTTGAAGCCGACGCCGATAGCCTCGTGCTGACGATCCGCCCGCGCACCGTCGAGGCCAAACGAAACGCCATCGTCCCAGGAGGCTACGGAAAGCAGAGGCAGGCTCCACCCGGGCGCGCGCCAAACGAACGCGCCGTTGGCGGCAAGGTCAAGGCCAAGCGCGGCGCAGGTGCGCCAGATCTGGCGCTCGGAGAGAGTGCTTGTGCCCGAGATCACACCCACCTCAAAGCCAATATCCAGAGCTTCCTGCCTTTGCTTCAGGTCGGCGACCTTGCGATCGACGTCCTGGGGCAAGGGCATCGGCATCGCTCTTCGATCGAGACTCTTGGCAAAGGGCTCGGCGGCATGGACGAGCCGCGCGCAAGCATTGGCGCTCAGGGTTCCCTTTGCGCTCAGGTAATCCCAGCAGAGCACCAGAGAGTCGAGCGTTGCCGCCTTCTCGGGCCTTGTCGGGGAGCGCCAACCAGAGTCGGAAGCGTCCATGACGAAGACTTCAGGGTAGCCGAGGCCCGAGCGCCAGGGCTCGTCGAGCACCGCCAGGGCAGGAGCCGCCTTCATGGACCGTGGACCGACGATTTCGATCTGGAACTGGACCATCGGCAGGGGGCCGGTCTTGGGGATCGGCAACCGGAGGGCGTCTGAGTTCAATGCGATGGCTGGGTCGCATTCGAGCGGGGCTCCGAAGAGGTCAACAAGTTCTGAAGAGTCCATGAAGCGGTCTTGAGGTCGATTCTATCCGGGATGGAGGGCAGAGGGAAAGGTCCGAGGTCCGAGGTGCAAGGTCCGGAATATGGGGTCCGGGGTCTGGTGTTTTGGTGAGAACCACCTCCCCCTTCGAGGGGGAAGCCGGTGCCTGCCCCGGTTCCATCGGGAAGCTTAGCGAGCCGGGAGAGGGGCCGGTGCGGCGGTTCAGAGTGAAGGAATGAAGAGATGAGGGGATGAGCAGCGGGAAACTACCTCGCTCTTCGCTCTTCGCGCTTGGCGATTCGCGAAGAGCGAAGTGCGAAAAGCGGCTATTCAGTCCACGTACTCGAGCTCTCGGAGCATCGAGAAGCTGCTGCGCCAGTCCTCTTTGACCGAGACGTGAAGCGCCAAAAAGACGTGTCGTCCTAGTAGCTCCTCGATTTCTTTCCGCGCTTCGGTGCCCAGCTTCTTGATCATCGAGCCCTGCTTTCCGAGCAGGATCGCGCGTTGGCCGGGACGCTCAACGAGGATGGTGGCGGCGATGTGCAGCGTGGTCCCCTCGCCCGGTTCACTGCGTTCACCGGTATCTCCCCAAGGGGGCGAGGTGGCTTTGCCAGCTTCTTGTCCCTCAGTCCCCTCGTCCCTTCGTCCCTTCTCTCCCCGATGGGGCGAGGCGGCAGGCGCGCTTCCGGGCTCTTCCCAACTGTCAATCCGTACCGCCGTCGCGTGGGGCACCTCTTGGCGCGTCGCGGCGAGAACCTTCTCCCGAATAATCTCCGAGACCAGGAACCGCGCGCTTTGATCGGTGAACTCGTCTTCTGGAAAGAGCGGCTCAGCTTCGGGAAGGTGCGTGAGGACCATCTCGACCAGCTTGTCGAGGTTCCTAAGGCGCACCGCGTCGGTGAACATGTACTCCTCTGTCCCGAACAGCTTGCAGTAGCCTTCCACTCGCTCCACCACCAGCTCGGCAGGGAGGAGGTCCATCTTGTTCAGGCACATCAGCCGTGCGGGACCTTTGTCTGGCGCGCCCAACAGCTTCGCCAACGCGATCTCTATGTCGTCGGGCTTCTTGGAGACGTCCACCACCACAACCACGAGATCGACGTCCGCCAGAGACCCCCTGGATTGCTCAACCATGGCCCGCTGAAGGCGGTTGTGGGGTTCGTGGAGCCCGGGGGTGTCGATAAAGCCAATCTGGTAACCCTCGCCCTGCGCGATGCCGATCACCCGGCGGCGCGTGGTCTGGGGTCTGGAACTTACGATGGACACCTTGTGGCCCACGAGCGCGTTGAGAAGCGTGCTCTTGCCCACGTTAGGCTTTCCCACCAAGGTCACAAGGCCAGATTTGAATGCCATGCTGCTCCCGATCGGCTACTCCCGCTTGCGGAACAGGACGTGCATGCCAAGGTCGCCGAACGCCTCGCTCTTTTCCGGTCCAGGCTCTTGGCCACCCTTTCCACGCCGAGTCCGGCGCCTGCGCCGGCTGACCCGGGCTTCGGCTTCTGGCTCGTCCTCTGCGCCGTCGTCGCCGTCCGAGTCCACGAATTTGGGCCTCAGCAGCCACTCATCGCTCGCGTCTTCCGGAACGCCACCCTCGATGAACTCATCGAGCTGGACGATCGGCACGTCGAGCGCCGAAAGGTCTTGTCGGACGGTGTTGTCCGTACGCGGGGGCAACTCGGAGATGGTCTCCAGACTGCTTACGTCGCAGTTGAGCAGCGCCTCGATTTCGTGCCGCGCCCCAACGAAGAACTGGTGTGTCGCGCCGTCAAGCGCGGTGAATCGAAGGCTGGAGGAATCAACCGCCGACCAAGAGTCTGCGAGAACGTCGTAGGCCGACCAGTTGTTGGGCAGCATGATCGTCCGCGAGCCCGCGTTTGCGGTGTGGACCGAGAGGAAAGGGGGCCTGGCGTGAACCACGTCGTCCTGATAGTTCCAGACGTGGGCCCCTGCCAGTTGGCCCAGGGCGCGGATGAGCGCGGGGGTCACCACCGGCTCGCCAAGAAAGACCGACTTCCAGTCCAGATAGGGGTCGGTCTCATCCCGGACCTCTTTGTAGACGAAGCTGGGAAGACCGGTGTGGGTGTATTCGCCGAGAACCGTTGAGCCTTCAGGAATTGCGAAGTAGCTGGGTTCCAGCTTGCCGCCACCGATGGACCCGACCCCGGCGAACGCCTCGCAGAGCGGGTGCTTTCGGTTCAGGATGGTGGTGCCCGTGCGGCTGTGGAAAGGCTGGGGCTTGATGGCGATGCCCATGACTTCGCGAGCGCGCTCAAGAGCCTCTCGGCCGGCATCGAACAGCCCGCCGCAATAGAGCCAGAAGAGCACCTTGCCGTCCCTTTGGAGGCGTGAGCGGATCGCTGACCGATGTTCGGGGCGCATGTCCCAGGCGTTGATGAAGATGTTGAGGCGAGTCTCCGGGAACGACTCGCGGTGGGCCAGATCGCTGAGCAGATAGAACCCCGCGCTGAGGCCGGAGCGAAGCACGGATTCGCGGACGTTCTGCACCAGCAACGCGAACGAGTTCTCATCCACGAGATAGGCAAGGGCGCGCTCGTCGATAAAGACGGCGACGTCCGGGTCTTTCAGGTTCGTGGACATGCGCCGAAGCAGCAGGTCCCGCGCTTTGGCGCCGCGCTGCCAGATTCCGGGCGTCTTCAGCCAGCCGTTGCCCCAAAGGTCCATCCAGGAGACGCCGCTGGCGTGCGCCAAAGCCGCGCCGATGCCGCGCCAGTGGACGCTCTCCAGGGCCTGGGGAGTCTTGATCTTGGGGTTGAAATCGTCGGGCTCAAAGGTCTCGGCGATCGAGGTCTTGTAGTCCTCTTCGGAGAGGTAGAGTTTGCCGTTGAGCGGGAAGCTGTCGATCGGGGAAGGAAACGGCGCGGTGCCCTTGGGCTCGCGGTTTCGGTAGCTAGGGGGGCCCGCGATGAAGTCGATTTCGGGGGTACGGAGCAGCTTGCCGAGCGAGAGATGCCCGCTGAACGGGTGCGACCATTCGAAGGTGTAGCCGTAGTTGGTGCCGACCACCAAGTACCCTTCGCTGGCTTCCTTGACGGTGTAGGCGAGGTCGCTGATGAGGTGCGCGGTGGCGTCGCTAAGGAAGAGGTGGTAGTCCACCCACCTGCGTTCCTTGCGGCTGACGCGCATGAACTTGCCGCCCTCTTCGCCGCTGCGTTTGAATTCGGGGATCGTCAAGTTGTCGAAGGTGACATTGCCGTCAAACCACGCTGCCCGCAGCGCGACAACGTCGTTCAGGTAGCGCATTCGAGCCCAGGATCGGAACGCCTGTACGGCGGCTCGGGAGTTGTCGTATCCGACGTCGCTGGGAAGGAACCACTCGCCTCGCTCGATTTGAACGCCGAACACGTGGTTTCTGCTTTCCAGCATTCTCAGCCGGGCGACGAAGTCCGCAAGGCAAGTCTTGGCTTCGCCCCAGTACGGCTCCGAGCACACGCTTGGGTCCATGATTCGGCCCGCGCCGTCGTGGAAGACCGCGTCCGGGTACTTCTTGTCCCAACCCCGCGGCGCGAGGAGCACCAGCCCCAGCAGAACTTGAGCTTCAGGATCCACTTCGACGGCCTTTGCCACCATATAGGCCGCGAAGCCAAGGCTCGAAGAGACGGATTGCTGGTCGATCTCGAATTCCAGCAAGATCGCATGAAGATGAATGCCCGCATCCGACGCAAGGCGAATCTCCTGGAGCACCGTTTCGGCGCGGCGCTCGTCCGGCGCGCTCCCAAAGAAGCTGATCGGCGGATACACGCGCCCTGCTCGAACGAACGCAGGCGTTCCGTTGAGCATCGCTACCTGCGGCGCATCTTCGGGTGTTGGGATGATCGGCTTGTGAACGACCGGGGGAAGCGGCGGGATGAGCTCGACGGCCGGCTCGGGTTCGGGTTCCCTGGCGGGCCTGGCGCGTCTGGACTTCCTTGAGGACTCCGTCTCGAGGGCGTCCGCTGCGGTGATGGGAGCTTCCTCTTCGTCTCGGCCGCGGCCACGGCGTCTCGATCGGCGGGGCGCCAGGTCGGGCTCGTCCGCGGAAGCCGCATCCTCAAGTTGGCTGGGCTTTGCAGGCTTCAGGGGCTTCGAGGGGGACCGGAATTCGGCGACCGGCATGTCAGACTCTTTCACCGAAGTCACAAACGGCTCCCAGGACTTGGCCGGGGCATCTTCGGTCGAATCCGCGTACTGCCGCGAGCCTCTGCCCCTATCTGGGCCTCGGCGCTTGCCTCGGTTTCCTTCCTCGGGGGCTGTTGCGGGTGCAGGGGCCACTTCCGTTCGCGCGTCGCCTCGGCTCCGGAAGGTGGCTTTCGGGCGATCCTCGGCCTCTGCCGGCGTTAGGACGTTGGCAGGCTTCGACTCCTTGGGGATGCGGCCGCGCCTGGGGGGCTTTTCGGCTTGGGGCGGCTCTGCTGCCGGGGAATCCTGCTTCTTTCGGAACCGGGCTTTGGGGGCTGTGGCTACGGTGGGTTCGACGATGGGTTCAACTTCTGCGGGTGGGCTTTTTCTTCTTGCCATTTTTTGCCGTTCTCGACTCGCCTCAGCGCTAGCTTTCGGGGCAGACGGCCGTCTCGGACACACTCGGCCTGGCCCACCGTCTCAGATAGCGCGGTGCGGGCGCGATAGATTATTAATTCGTGGGTCCTCGGCGCAGCGAACCTGGAGGCTTGCTCTCCTCAGGATCGCCTCGCGCGAAGAAACTTGGGTCAGAGTATGGCAGATTTGCCGTCACCCAAGAGCTTTTTGACTTGGGAACGCGATCTGGCGCGTCGCCCAGATGGGTTCAAAACCCCGCTAAAGGACCAGGCCCCCTCTGCCGACGATAGGAATAGCCCACCTAATTGGAGGCCAAACACCTATGAGCATGCTTGCAATCATCCAGCCTGCAAGCGCGCCGAACCCAGGTTCGGTGTGGCCAGGCATCATGGGGCAAGCGGACAAATCGGAGTTCCAGGTTAAGGACCACGCGCCACCTGGCCCCGAGCCGCCCCCGCCGAACCACTTGGCGAAGGGGGAAGAGGCATCGAGCGACAAGCTGAACGCAAGCTCGAAAAAGCCGGACTCTCTCCCTGAAGCCGAAACCGCTGCGAGACGAGTGGAGGGTCATACCGACCCCAACGGTCTCGTGGCGCCGCCCACACATGGGGAAGGCGAGAGCCAGGCGCAGGAGCCCGGTTCGGTTGCCTCCTCGCAAGCTGCGGCATTTGCCGCGGCACTCCTCCTTCCCAATCCCGCGGGTCTGTTCAGCGTCGAGCCGCAGATGGCCGTGCCGAGCAGTTCGGCGTCAGAAACGATTGCGGTTGCTGCAGATCCCCTCATCGGGGTCGCCTTGGCAGGTGCTGCACCGGCCGAAGCGCCAACAGAATTGTCCGCCACGCAATCTCAGGTGGAATTCGCGCCAGACCTCTCGGATCTTGGGCCCTCGGCCGAGGAGCACAACTCAACGCCTGAAGGTGTTGCGGTGCGGACTCCCGAGAACGCGCTCGGCCCTTCTCAAACCGCTGGACTTGATTCCGCTCCGTTGGATAAGGCCTCTGCTGAAGCCGGAGAAGGGAAGGCCAGCCTTGCCGACGACGCAGTGCTTCAAAAGCTGAGGCCCGTTCACGTTAGCTCTGATTCCCTTGGCCCGAGCCAGAGTCGCGCAAACGCCGCCGAGAACACCGCCGAGTCTGGGGAGTCCCTGGCGGCTTCCCCCGCAGTGGACCCCTCGGCGAGCGCGGAATCGGCCGGCCAAGGGCTCGGAGAAGAAAGCTCGAACGGCGCTGGCTCCGAAGGCTCATCGGCTGGTTGGGCCGACGCAAGCCCCTCGGAAGCCAAGCCTGAGGACCTGGCCCAAGCCAAGCTCGGCGCTCCCGACAAGGGCGCCGCGCTAGCCCCTGAAGCTGCAGTCATCGCGCCGGCAGGCCCCCAGGCCACCGATGCGACGCCGCGGACCGATGAGGCCGCGCTAAGGCCTGCCGAGGCCAGCCGGGCCCTGCACCAAGTCGCGGATCGCATCGAGATGCTCGCGGCGATCAGGCCGAAAGACGGCGTCACGGTGCGTCTCGACCCGGAACACCTTGGGACCATCACGATCAAGGTGCTTGGTTCGGCCAAGGAAGTGACGGCGGAGCTGACTGCGTCGAACGACTCCGTTCGGGCTGCTCTGCGTGAGCATTCCGGCGAACTCACCCAAGCCTTGAGCGCGCGAGGCGTACAGCTTCAGAGCGTTCAAGTTGGTTCCGAAACCGCAGCAGCGCTCGGCGGACGCCATCAGGGGGCGTCACAGGGCTTCGATCAAGCGCAGACCGCGCGATTCCACCACGGCTTTCGAAGGGAAGCCACGGCCGACGGGTTCACCCTGGAGCAGGCGCGCGGGTATGCGCGGCGGGCGACGGGTGTGGACGTGTGGGTGTGAGGGGAAAAACACATGAACCCAATTACCAGCATCAACAACAAGGCGCTCTCGGCCTCGTCGGGCAAAGGGAGCGCAGAGATGGACATGCAGACGTTTATTCAGCTGCTGACAGTCCAGCTCGCGAACCAGAACCCGATGGAGCCGATGAACGACCGCGACTTCTTCGCACAAATGGCCCAGCTTGGAACGGTTCAAGGCATGGGCAAGCTTCAGAGCGCCATGCAGGTCCAGCAGGCCTCCAGCCTCTTGGGCAAGACGGTCACCGCCGTCAGGCCCATGACTGAGGGCACGACGGGCACCAATGACCTGGTGACCGGTTTGGCTGTCGGTCTCAACGTGAAGAGCGGCGAGAACTGGCTGGTCCTCCAGGAAGCCAATGGCGGCCAAGTCGAGGTTCGCCTCGATGCCATCCAGCAGGTGGCGCTGAACCAGGGATAAGCCATGGAAAACCGTATCCAAAACTCACGCATCGCCGAGCTGATCCAGAACCGGCCCGTCGGGCTGCCCGGACAGGCGGCGATCCAGCCGAACGAGTTCCAGTCGGTCCTTCAGGACCGCCTGAAGATCAGCGGCCATGCCCAGACGCGGCTGCAAAGCCGGAACATCGAGCTCGACAAGGCTCAATGGGACCGCGTGATGCAGGGCGTCGAAAAGGCGGCCACCAAGGGGGCGAAGGAGTCGCTTGTCATGGTGGACGACGTGGCGCTCATCGTGAGCGTGAAGAACCGAACGCTGATCACGGCGGTCGAGCAAGGCGCGCTCAAGGAGAACGTGTTCACCAACATCGACAGCGCGGTGATTGTCTAAGATGAGCGCTTTCACGTGGTCGGGAAACGGTGTGCGGTGCACGCTGGGTGTCTCGCGGTGTTCCGCGAGTGACTCAGCGCCCACGCTGAACGACTCACGGTGTTCCGCGAACGACTCAGCGCCCCCGCTGAACGACTCACGGTGTTCCGCGAACGACTCAGCGCCCACGCTGAACGACTCACGGTGTTCCGCGAGTGACTCAGCGCCCACGCTGAATGACCCAGCGCCCCCGCTGACTGACTCAGCCCTCGGGCAGGATGACTTGGCGCTCGGGCGGAAGGAGTCCCAACAACTTGTCGGCCGAGTCGGATCGGCCCAGACCCGCTTGCCTCAGCAAGCGAGCATCCCAAGCGGACGGACGGGATCGGGGTTCCTCCTCGAGCGTCCAGCCCAGAGCCAGAAGGCGCTCTGAGCACCGCTGCAATAAGACAAACGGAGGAATCTCAACTCATGCTACAAGCACTATTGGCCGGCGTGGCCAGCATCAAAGCGCAGCAGACGCGCATGAACGTCATCGGCGACAACCTCGCCAACGTCAACACGACCGCCCACAAGCGGTCCAGGGTCTCCTTCCAGAACATGCTCGCGCAGACGGTGCGTGGCGCTTCTCGCCCGAGCGCGTCGCAAGGCGGCCTGAACCCCATTCAGTACGGTCTTGGCGTCCTGGTGTCGGGAACAGATATCAACAACGAGCAGGGGTCGCTCAGCGCAACGAACCGCCCCACCGACATGGCGATCCAGGGAAACGGGTTCTTTGCGCTTAGCAGCGGAACAGGCACCTCCTATACGCGTGATGGGACTTTTGACCTGGACTCCCAGGGCGACCTGGTCCATCGGCCGACGGGCCAGCGGCTTCTTGGCTGGACGGCTAATAGCCTGGGCCAAGTGGACACGTCGGTCGCGATCTCCGGCTCCAACAGCCTCAGGATCCCGATTGGGCAACTCAGTGCGGTGCAGGTGACGTCGGATATGGAATTCGCCGGCAACCTCAATGCTGATGCCACTGCATCCGAGGAGTGGACGACGGTCACGCGCGTCTATGATGCCTTGGGTGGCCAGCACGACCTGCAATATCGCTTCTACAACCACACCCTTAACCCTGCGACCCCACCCGCTCCTCCGGGCGCGGTTTCAAGCTGGGATTGGGACGCCACAGTCGTGGGGGACACGACGGTTATCGGCTCCTCTTCCACGAGTGGTGAGCCGCTCTACTTCGATACGAATGGAATCCTGATCAACAGCACGGCGACCCACTCGGTCACGGTGCCTGCTGGGGCAGCCCCGGCGTTTAGTATCGAGATGGACTTCGCTGGGCTCTCCCAGCTCAGCACCGAAACGCAGGTTCAGATGAGCCGCCAGAACGGTTTCCCGCCGGGTTCGTTGCAGGGCTTCAGCATCGGCGCCGATGGCGTGGTGACAGGGCTCTTTACGAACGGTCTGACGCGAACTCTCGGCCAACTGGCCCTTGCCGTTTTCTCAAATCCGAGCGGTCTGGAACGAATCGGCTCGAACGCCTGGCGAGCGACAGACAACTCTGGCCTGCCGATCGTTGGCGCCCCGAGCTCGGGTGGCCGAGGCTCGATCAGTTCGGGATTCCTCGAGCAGTCGAATGTGGACATCGGAACGGAGTTCACGGATCTGATCGTGACCCAGCGTGGCTTTCAGGCCAACACAAAGGTCGTCACGACGGTCGATGAGATGCTTCAAGACCTACTGAACATGAAGCGGTAGGCTTGATCAAGGCCCTCCTTGCTCCGAAGCGGAGCAAGGAGGGCCTTTGTGCACGTCGTGGATCTGTCCCTCATCCCATCATCCCTTCAACCCATCATCTCAGCCACGGCCACCGCGGCGAATCGCACGAACGCCACGGGTAACCTCCTTGCATGACCCGAATCGTCGTATCCACCCCCAACGCGCCCGCCGCCATCGGTCCCTATTCGCAGGCGATCAAGGCCTCCGGCAGCTTCCTCTTTTGCAGCGGGCAGATCGCGCTCACCCCTGGGGGCGAACTCATCGAAACGAGCGTGGATGACCAGGCCGAGCAAGCCCTCAAGAACCTTGGAGCCGTGCTCGCTGAAGCCGGTCTCGACTACGAGAACGTGGTCAAGACCACCATCTTCCTCTCTTCGATGGAGCACTTCGCGACGGTGAATGAGATTTATCGCAAGTTCTTCAAAAACGACCCTCCTGCGCGATCGACCGTCGCGGTCGCGGGCCTGCCCCGAGGGGTGGATGTGGAGATTGAGGCGATTGCCGTGTTTTGATTGCGGATTGGGGATTTCGGATTTCGGATTGAGGGAGCCGAGTCCGATGGCCCGTGATGCCGTTGGGGGGACTGTAACCGAAGGTGCGATTCGCGTGCACAATCCGAGTAGGTTCTGGCGGAGCAGGTGAAAGAGCTTGACTAAAGAGCAGTTGAAGGATAGAACCAAGGCATTTGCCATCGAGGTGGTCGCGCTCGTTCGGGACTTGCCACCCGAGGTGGTCAACGACGTCATTGGGAAGCAGCTCCTGCGCTCCGGGACGTCGGTTGCCGCGAACTACCGAGCGGTTTGTCGCGCCAAGAGCAGAGCCGACGCGATCCCGAAGTTCGGTACTGTGGAGGAAGAGGCAGGCGAATCGATGTTTTGGCTTGAATTGCTCATGGACACGGGTTGTGATGACCCGCGCGTCGAGCAGCTTTGGAAGGAAGGCAACGAACTCCTTTCTATCTCGGTGGCCAGTATCAAGACGATGAAAGCTCGGTCTTCTGGCCAATCCGAAATCCGCAATCCCCAATCCGAAATCGTATGAAGCACGTCGTATCCATCTCGTTGGGGTCGAGTAAGGGCAACAAGTCCCACGTCGCCGAGATTTTCGGTGAAGAGTTCAAGATTGAGCGCATCGGTACGGACGGCGACCTGAAGAAGTTCGCCCAGATGTTCAAGGACTTGGACGGCAAGGTGGACGCTATCGGCGTCGGCGGGGCGGACATTTACGTCGTCGTCGACAAGAAGCGCTACGCTTTCCGCCAGATTCAGAGCATTGTGTCCGCGTGTAAGACGACCCCCGTCGTAGACGGCTCGGGACTCAAACACACCCTTGAACGAGAAACGGTCTATCGCCTGCAGCGGGAAGGGACGGTGGACTTCAAGAAGGAGCGCGTGCTGCTGGTGTCGGCCGTGGACCGCTTCGGAATGGCGCAGGCCCTCGCCGAACTTTGTCCCAACGTCGTGTATGGTGACCTCATGTTCGCCATCGGCCTGCCTATTCGCATCCGCAGCTACCGAGCAGTCCGGATTATCGGGGCGCTGTCTCTGCCCATCATCACCAAGCTGCCCTTCAAGTGGTTCTATCCGACGGGCGAGAAGCAGGACGTGCGAAAGCCCAAGTTCGGGTGGGCGTTCGACGAAGCGACCTTCATCTGCGGCGACACGCACTTCATCAAGCGCAGCGCGCCGGACAAGCTCCCCGGGAAGACCATCCTGACCCAAACCCTGAGGAAGGCCACTATAGACTGGTTCCGCTCCACGGGGCTGAAACGCATTATCACCACTACACCGGTCATGGGCGGCGAGACGTTTGCCACCAACGTGATGGAGGCGGTGCTGGTAGCCGCACTTGGCAAAAGGCCCGAGGAGATGACCGAAGCCGACTATTTGGGCGCTCTTGAGCGACTCGAATGGAAACCTGGCGTATTAGAACTGGAGGCTTGAGCATTGGGTATCGTCTCGGAGGCATCAAACGCTCCCGGAAGGGCCCAGCGCCATGCCTTCAATCTTCAGGCTCCGCCACCCAACCTGACAGGAACACAACGACCTTGACGCAATTTGCGTTTATCCTCCACCCCCTAAGGGCGCGCGACGCTGCCCGCAAGTATCCCATCGCCAAGTACTTGCCCGAATCCTGGGTCGAAGCCATCATCGCCAAGAAGCGGCCCATGGTGCTCAGCGAGATCAAGGGCATCCGTTCGGTTCATGGAGAAGAGACCTCCGGGTGGTTCATCGGGTTGCCGCTCACGCCCCGTCAGCTGACGCAGACGCTTCCGGTGGAGTTCGTCTATTCGCGGCTGCTCGAGTGTTGCCAGTTGGCCGGTGCCGAGGGCGCCAAAGTGATCGGCCTGGGCGCGTTTACGGCCGTGGCGGGCGATGCCGGGGTGACCCTGGCCCAACGGTCTCCAATCGCAGTGACCACCGGCAACAGCTACACGGTCGCTACGGCCATCGAGGGCGCGCTGAAGGCGTGCACTTTGCTTGAGATCGTGCCGGAGCGGTCATCGCTGGCGGTGGTGGGCGCGACGGGTTCCATCGGCAAGACTTGCGCCCACGTGCTCGGGCGAAGCTTCGGGCGCACGATCTTGATCGGCAGGGACCTCGACCGCACCAAAGCCGTCGCGGAGACGCTTAGAGGCGCCGAGGCCACGACCGACCTCAACCGTCTGCGGGAAGCCGATTGTGTGGTGACGGTGACTTCCAGCGACGCGGCGATCATTCTGCCCCAGCACCTGAGGCCCGGCAGTGTGATTTGCGACGTGGCGCGGCCCCGGGACGTTTCCTGCCGGGTGGCGAACGAAAGGCCGGACGTGCTGGTGATCGAGGGCGGGCTGGTCGAGGTGCCCGGCGACGTGAACTTCGGGATGAACTTCGGTCTCGAACCCAAGACAGCCTATGCCTGCATGGCGGAGACCATCATGCTGGCGCTGGAAAACCGCGCCGAGAGTTACAGCCTTGGAAAGGATGTCACGGTAGAACAGGTGGACGAGACCCAGCGCTGGGCACAGAAACACGGCTTTCGGCTGGCCGGCTTTCGGTCGTTCGAGACTGCCGTGAGCACGGAGTCGATCGAGCGTGCGCGCAAGGCGCGCCTCGCCCTGCAAGCACAAGGCGCATAGCGCGGGCGGAAGTCTGCTAGGGATCGGGGAGCGCCTTCTGGCGCGCGATGAAGCCATCGAGGCCGCGATCCTGCTTCAGTGAGAACACTTGCTTTCGGCCTATGGGCGTGGACCAGAGTGCCGCTACAGCCGCCTCCACCAGGTCTCCATCAAAAGCAGGGTCCAAGGACCGGACAATCGCCGCAACATCAGGCGCCAAACCGACTCGCCCCCTCGAAGCACGAAGCGCGGCAAGGCGGTCCTCCCGGTAGGACGACCGATACCCCTGCCAAAGGACCCGCTCCGCCAAGGGCGTTTTTGACGCCGCCGCCAGACGGATCCGCTCCCGAAGGTGCATGCCCTGTAGTCGAAGCGCCACATCCCCCGCCTCCTTAAGGGCATCCCAGACGCTGGCGGCCAGTTCCTCGTCCTCGACCAACCTCCATTTGGCGAGTTCCTCGACGGCGCTCACGGTCCCGATGCGCCCGAGCCCGGTTGCAGCTTGCTGGCGCAGGGGTCTTGGCGCGGTGGGATCCATGAGGATTCCTCGAGCCATCGATTCGGTCTTCGGGTCGCCGACGACCAGAAGCGCGCCGATGTATGGATCGCGCTTCTCCACTTCGGTTCGCTCGATCAAGCCGTTGAGCGCCACCACCGCCTCTCGCGCCCGCAGCTTCCCGAGTACCTCGGCAGCGGCCACTTTTGCGGTCTCGCTGGTGGACCCGAGCGCCTCGATCAGCACCGGAACAGCCGGGCTTCCGATCTCCTGCAGGAGCCTGGAGGCGTTCGCTCGGTGCGCGTCCGATTCCAGAAGCTTCGCCACGACCGGAACCACCGCCTGGTTCGACTTGAGCGCAGCAAAGACCCCGGCCGTCTGGTACGAAGAGGTCTTGTCGAGCTGCTGTGCAACGAAATCGGGGCGCGATTGGGCGATCCTGGATAGGCTTTCGGCGAGCGCCTTCCTGGCTCCGGGATCAAAGCTGTCGAGCAGGATCGCGCCGAGTTTGGCGACCTCCGGCTTTTGGTACTGACCTAAGTTTCGCGCGGCGCGCAGGCGCTGGCTTGGGCTCAGCTTCTCAAAGACCGGCAGGGCGTCGGGCCTCTCGGAGACGGCCACAAAGAAACGCTCCTGCTCGGGGCCCGGTGCGCGGGTGAACAGGTCGGCATCTTGGCCGGACTGGTAGCGAGAGAACGCCACCAACCCGGCTGAAAACAGGACGAGCGCCGCGAGGATCCGGGCTGAGCGAACGTGAGGCTGAGCCTCCTTCCGCATCAGAACTGGACCTTGACGGGTTCGCGCTCGACGGGGTTGTCAAGCTCGAACAGCTCTTTCGACTGGAAGCTGCCCATGGAGGCGATGATGTTCGTCGGAAACGCTTGCAGCTTGGTGTTGTAGCTGGTGACCACGTCGTTGTAGTACTGCCGCGCAAAGCTGATCTTGTTTTCCGTGGACTTCAGCTCTTCCTGAAGCGACAGCATGTTCTGGTTCGCTTTGAGGTCGGGGTAGGCCTCAGCGAGTCCAAAGATGCCGGTCAGGGCCGCTCCAACGGCCTTCTCGGCGGTGGCCTTCTCTCCCACGGTCTTCGCAGAGAGTGCCATGTTGCGTGCCTCTATGACCGCGGTGAGCGTGTCCTGCTCGAACTTCATGTACCCCTTCACAGTTTCGACCAGGTTCGGGATCAGGTCGTACCGCCGCTTGAGCTGAACGTCGATCTGTGCCCACGCGTTGGAGGTCTCTTGGCGCAAGCCGACCAGACTGTTGTAGGCCGCGATCCAGACTCCGAAGAAGATCACGACCAGAACGATGAAGACGATCAGAAATCCCATAGTTGTGCCTTTCTTGAATTCGTTGTACCTGGATACGTTGCCGCACAGATCAAGGTTTCGGCTTTCGTATGAGCTCGATGGGCCGCGGGTCAAAATCGCCCGGGTCGAGGAACTCAAGGGACCCGTTCTCAAGCGGTTTTATCATGAGGGACTGGTTTCGTTTGGCCGTCTCGGGGTCCATCGTCGAGAGGCTGCGCTGGGCGATGAAGCGCACGTCGAGCCTTGCGCCGCCGTCGCCATACGCGACGTTGCCTGATTTGGGGATGCCGGTCTGGAAGAGCTCAAAGGTGCCGTCGGGTTTCAGGGTGAGTTCGACCTTGCTGATGGACCGGATCGCGGAGGGGTCCTCGTTGGCGCCCGGTTTCAGTTCGCGATAGCCGATCCAGGTGCCGTTGTAGTCGAAGCGGGGGCCGCAGGAAACGGCCGACATCAGCGTGAAAAGAAATGGCAGTCCTACATAGACGAAGCGACGAATGTAGGGTGGCGCCAGCACAAAGGAGGCGGCTCTATCCTGAACGCCCATTCGACCCCAAAACGGGCCCCTCGCCACGCGAGGGAATAGCCCCCAAAACGCTATAATCCTCCCGATGGCGACGATCACGAAAGAAGTGTACTCCTCGATGGGTTTGACCGAATCGGAGTACGGCTTGATCGTCCAACTCATCGGCAGGACTCCCAGCTTGACTGAGCTTGGCATGTTCGCCGTCATGTGGAGCGAGCACTGCGGCTACAAGTACTCGCGGCCAGTTCTGAAGTTGTTCAAGAAGTACAAGGCTGCCATGGAGGGCTCGGGCCTCGAAAACGCCGGCATCGTGGACATCGGCGACGGCCTAGGGGTGACTTTCAAGGTCGAATCGCACAACCACCCAAGCGCCGTGGAACCCTATGAGGGCGCGGCCACCGGCGTCGGCGGCATCATCCGCGACATTCTGACCATGGGCGCGCGGCCGATCGCCTCGCTGAACTCGCTTCGCTTCGGGCCGATCCGAAACGGGGAGGCTGAAGAGCCGGTGGTCATGCGCAACCGCTACCTCTTCGAGCGCGTGGTGGCGGGCATTGGCGGCTACGGCAACTGTGTAGGCGTTCCAACGGTCGCGGGCGAAGTGGCCTTTCACCCGCGCTATTCGGGCAATCCGCTGGTCAACGCGATGTGCGTCGGGATCCTGAAGCTGGATGAGATCACCACGGCGGCGGCGAGCGGCGCGGGCAATCCGGTGATCTACCTCGGCTCCTCGACCGGGAAAGACGGGATTCACGGCGCGACCTTTGCCAGCGAGGCGCTTGGCGAGGACAATGAGGAAAAACGCCCCAACGTGCAGATCGGCGACCCCTTCGCGGAAAAGTCGCTCATCGAGGCCACCTTAGAAGCGCTGCAGACCGGCGCCGTCGTGGCGATTCAGGATATGGGCGCCGCGGGCCTTACCTGCAGCACTGTCGAAATGGCTGCAAAAGGCGCCGTAGGAATGGATGTCAGCCTCGACCTGGTGCCGGTGCGCGAGGCGGGCATGACCTCGAGCGAACTGATGCTCAGCGAGAGCCAGGAGCGGATGCTCGCAGTTGCGAAGAAGGGAAGGGAGCAAGAGGTTCTGGATGCCTTTCACAAATGGGGCCTTAACGCCGTCGTCATCGGCCATGTGACCGAAGAGCCGATTCTGAGGGTGCGCTATCAAGGCGAAACGGTGGCAGAGCTCGATCCTAGGCTCCTCGCCGACACCTGCCCGACTTACAGCACCGGGCCCGAAGAGCCTGCCTATTATCGGCGGGCCTTGCTGTTCGATCCGAAATCGCTCGCCGCCGCCGAACCCAACGCGGCATTGCTCAAGCTCTTGGCATCTCCCAACCTCAGCTCCAAGAGATGGGTGTTTCGGCAGTACGACCAGTCGGTCCAGACACAGACGTCGCTGCTTCCGGGCCAGGGCGATGCCGCGGTCCTGGCGCCGCGCGGAACCCACAAGGGCATCTCGGTCAAGATCGACGGCAACGGGCGGCAGGTGTATCTCGACCCCTATGTGGGTGGCATGCTGGCGGTGTGCGAGGCGGCTCGAAACGTGGCGTGTACGGGCGCGATCCCCGTCGCGGCCACCGATGGCCTCAACTTCGGAAACCCGCAGCGGCCCCACGTGTTCTGGCAGTTCAAACGCGCGGTCGAGGGTCTGGCCGAGGCGTGCGATGCGCTGGACACGCCGGTGGTCAGCGGGAACGTGAGCTTCTACAATGAGAGCGACCTGGGAGAAGTGCCTCCGACGCCGCTCGTGGGGATGCTTGGCGTGATGCCGGATGTCGAGAAGCGAATCGGGATGGCGCCGAAGTCGGGCGGGGGCCATTTGTATCTGCTGGCCACCAGCCGGAACCCGGTTCGCCAGGGCGGGCTCGGAGCCTCGGAATACGCGGCCGAAGTTTGCGGTGTGGAGGACGGCGTGCCGTGTGCTCCCGATCTGGCGGCGGAGAAGGCGCTGTGCCGAGTGCTGAGTCGGTGGGCGATGGAGGGGCGGATCGAGTGTGCCCACGACCTGAGCGAGGGAGGTCTGGCGGTGGCTGCGGCTGAGATCGCCCTTGCGGGTTCGACCGGCTTGGAGATTTCAATAGCGACGGGCGGGTCAGGGCACTTCGCCGGCCAACCCGGCGTGGCTTCGGCGCTCTTCGGCGAGGTGCCCGGCAGGGTGTTGGTGGGAGTGGCGGCGGGATCCCCGTCTCCGTTGGATGGGCTGTCGCCGGATGAGCGGGAGTTGCTCACGGTTGTGGCGGTTGGCGAGTTCGGTGGAGTGGGCCTCAAGATTTCGGTTGATGGGGGCGGCTGTGTCGATCTCTCGTTGGAGGATATGAAGGAGGCGTTTGAAGGAACCCTTCCCGCGTTGATGGCGCATTAGGAGGTCGTCCGGGCCCGCCGGATTTGTTACAATGGTTCAGCGCGTATCCCGTGCGGCGGCGAGCCGTCATGAACAGGAGTGAGGCGTTTGGCATGAAGGCACAGTTGAGGCTTCTATGGATCGTTCTGGCCCTGATGGGGGCTGGGCTCGCCGCCGCGCAGTCGGCCGAGGACCGCAAGTTCCTCGAGGACATTCGGGTGGCCTCGGAGAAGGTCCGGAACAACGACATTAAAGGTGCGATC
Organism: Armatimonadota bacterium; assembly: GCA_016223145.1. Taxonomy (NCBI): domain Bacteria; kingdom Bacillati; phylum Armatimonadota; species Armatimonadota bacterium. The sequence goes on from JACRPN010000008.1 coordinate 277,389, forward strand.
AAGCTCTTCGAGGCGTTGGTTGCCCAAAGGCCCGACGACCCCGACGCGCTTCAGTGGCTTGGCTTCGTCTATCTGCGTGATGGCCGGCCCAAGGATGCCGTGCCGCCGCTGGAGAAAGCCGACGCCAAGCGCCCCGGCGACCAGCGCATCCTCAACAACCTGGGGAGCGCCTACCTTGATTCCGGGGAGTCGGCAAAGGCCCTTGGCAAGTTCAGCCAACTCGTGCAGCTCGACCCCAAGAACGGCATCGCTTGGTACAACATCGGCACGATTCGGCTGGAGAACAAGGAGTTCACCAAGTCGGTGGAGGCGCTCAACCGTTCGCTCGAAACCAGACCCACCGACGCCTTTGTGTTCAACAACCTTGGGTCCGCCCAGGAGGGGCTCGGAAGGCTGGAAGCCGCGGCGCAGAGTTTCTCCAAGGCCAGCAACCTCAGGCCCGACGTAAAGGCCTTTGCCGCCAACGCGGCCCTCACCTACCTCAAGCTGAACAAGCCGGCATCCGCTTTTTCGTTCCTCGAGCGCGCCTATTCGCTTGACCGAGGCGACCTGGACGTCACGCTCGCGCTGGCGACCGCCTATGTCCGCAACAACCGTCAAGCCGACGCGCTTCGAATCCTCGAGCAGGCCCTTAAGGACGGCCTCGAAAGCGCGGAGCTTTGGCATAACCTTGGCGTGTTGCGCGAGCGGGTGGGCAACAAGGCCGAGGCCGAAGCCGCCTACCGGAAGGCCATTGCGCAGAGCCCGAACGACTTCGACGCGATGACGAACTTGGGCCTGTTGCTCTATGAGCGGGGCGAATACGGCGAGGCCAAGGACCTTTTCGAGCGCATCACCAACCTGAACCCCACCAGCGTGAACGCTTTTGTGAACCTGGGCGCCGCTTGCGCGAAGCTTGGCAACATGGACGGCGCCATCGCAGCGTGGAAGGAGGTGCTGCACCGGGACGGTTCGCGAAACCAGGTTCGCCTCAGCCTGGCAAACGCGCTTTGGCAGGCGGGCGACTTCGACGGCGCGAAGTTTCAGTACCAGCAGGTGCTCAAGGCCAATCCGAAGTCGGCGGAATCGCTTTCCGGCATCGGGCTTTGGCATCTGAACGCCAACAAGAGCGCCGAGGCCATCGCCTCGTTCAAAGAGGCGATACGTGTGAGCCCGAGGTACGTGCCGGCCTACAACAACCTCGCCATCGCCTATGAGAGGCTGAACGACCGCGCCAACGCCATCAAGTTTCTGGAGCAGGCGCTCAAAATCGACCCCAACTTCGATGAAGCGAAGAAGAACCTGGAGCGGATCAAGGCGGGCGGATAGCGGCTGTGCGGATCCATCTCCTTCTTAACAAGCACCGACGCGATGCCGTTGATGCTGCCCGGTCAACCATCGAGATGCTAATGGCTCGCGGGGTGGAGGTGTCGGTCGAATGCGACGCAAAAAGCCTCTTTGGCACCTCCAGTTTTGAGCCGGAGGATACGGGTCTGGCAGACATCGTCATCTGCTTCGGGGGCGATGGCACGGTGATGCGCGCAGCCCACTTGTGCTCCGAAACCCGCACTCCGATCCTCGGCGTGTATTTCGGGCGCTTTGGGTTTGTCACCCAGTGCAAGGGCGAAGAGCTTGGGGCCTGCCTCAGCCAGATTCTCGATGGCAACCTGCGAACGGAGGAGCGGATGATGCTCAGGGCGAGCCTCGTGCGCGAGGGGGTCACCATGGCGGAGATCCATGCGCTGAACGACGTCGTTCTGCAGCGCGCAGCGCCGGCACGCATGATGACGTTTCGCGTGACCATCGACGGCGAGCGCGTCACCAGCTATCCGGCAGACGGCGTTTTGGTCGCGACCGCCACAGGCTCGACCGCCTACAATCTCTCTGCCGGGGGACCGATCATGGACCCCAAGGTAAGGGCGATGATCCTCACAGCGATCAGCCCCCACACCCTGAGCGCGAGGCCCCTCGTGCTAAAGTACGACTCTGTGATTCGCCTCGAACTCCAGACTGAAGGTGACGCCGTGCTGAACGTGGACGGCCAAACGAGGCTGCACCTGCTCTCAGACGACGTGGTGACGGTGCAGATGTCCGAGCGTGTGACCCAACTCGTCACCGTCGACCCTGCAGATTTCTTGGCGAAGCTCCGCGAGCGGCTGCTCTGGGCGCGCGTCGCCGAGCGGGGCCTCGAATGAGCGAGGTCATCCTGCGTGTCGAGGAGGCTGCGGTCCATTTTCCAACCCAGGGCGGCGTCGTGCGGGCACTCGACGGGGTTAGTCTGGAAGTGCGCAAGGGCGAGACGTTCGCGCTTGTGGGCGAATCCGGATGCGGCAAGACCACATTGGCACGGGCAGTGATCGGGCTGCAGCCCCTTCAGGGGGGCCGGATCGACCTCTTGGGAAGGGAGGTCAAGGGCGCCTCACGCGATTTGCCCAATCGAGTCGGGATGGTGTGGCAAGACCCATTCGCGAGTTTGGACCCTCGGTGGCCGGTGGAGCGCTCGGTTCTGGAGCCGGGACACTTGTGCGGGAAGGAGGTGGACCTCGATCCGCTCTTTACGGAAGTCGGCCTCGACCCGACGTTCAGGCCTCGCTTTCCGCATCAGTTGAGCGGCGGCCAGCGTCAGCGGGTTGCGATCGCCCGTGCGCTTGCGCTCAAGCCTCCGCTCGTGATCTGCGATGAGCCCACAGCGGCGCTCGACCTAAGCCTGCGGGCGCAGATATTGAACCTCCTGCGCGACGTTCAGGCCGACATGGGCTGTGCGTTTCTGTACATCTCCCACGATCTGACGACGGTGCGGTTCCTGGCCGATCGGATCGCGGTGATGTACCTTGGGCGGATTGTTGAATCCGGTCCGACAGAGCAGGTCTTTAGGGATCCCAGGCACCCCTATACCCGGGCGCTGCTCGATTCGGCGCCGACGCTTGAGACCCTCGGCCGACTGCCTGTAGGAGTGGTCGGCGAGCTGCCAGACCCGAGAACCAAGTTCCTGGGATGTAGGTTCGCGCCCCGCTGCCCAAACGCCGGAGAGGACTGCAAGCAGGCTGATCCGGGCCCGACCCAAGTTGGCGAACGGCTCTTCCACTGCTTCCATCCGGTCGGGGTGGAAGCGGCGTCTGGGGCGAGATAGGAACACAGGGATAAAGGGACAAAGGGACAGAGGAGCGCTGCGCCCTTCTCCTGGTCCCGACTTCATCGGAGTCTCCGATTCGTTATCGTTCACCGACGCCTTCGGCAAGCTCGCGGCAGGCCTCGCCCCAGCGCGAGGGGCGGATCGAACCCCATCCGTTCGTCTTCGGATAGAATCTCGGCCTATGATCCCCGCCGACCTGATGCCCACCTTTGCCAAGAACTACCTCCTCTGCGGCCTTCCTGATCGGGTCATCCCCGAGCTTGCTGAAATGGCAGAGCTTGGGGCCTGCGAATCCGGTGCCAGTTTGGTTGAGAAGGGCCAAAAGGGAAGCGACCTCTACGTCATCCTATCCGGGCGGCTTCAGGTTCTCTCGCCGCAGGGCGACAAGCTGGCCGACGTGGAGCCAGGGAGCATGGTGGGCGAAGTGGCCCTGGTGGACGATCAGCCCAGGTCCGCGGACGTAGTCGCGATCGGGCTAACGAAGTTCGCGCGTCTGCCTGCCGCAGAGCTGAGGCGCTACATGGCGCAGAACCGCGAGGTGGGCTTTGTGATGCTCGCCAATCTGGCGCGGGTGCTCAGCATGCGGCTGCGCAACGCCTCGATCGTCCTGGAAGACCTTAAGGAAAAGGCCTCGCAGGACCCCTGGCGCTACGCTCTCTGAGGCTCTATATGGCGACGGCTTGCCCGGCAGTAGCGACAGCTGCGGTGGCGGCGCTGGGGGTGGGCAGGAGCATTCGCAGCAACCTCTCGACCTCTGCGTCTGGGCAGGTTGCCATCGGCGAACCGTCCAGGAGCGCGTAGAAAGCGAGGGTCGCGCGTCTGCGGCCTGAGATCGCCGCAGCCGCCGGAGAGGTCTTGATCAAGTCCTCTTCGATGCCGTGAAGCAGCTCGAAAAACGCGCGCCGCCTCAGCTCGACGGGGGTCGCCTGCGCAAAGAGCGCCTTGTGTGCCTTGGGGAGCCTTCTCTTTGCCTCCGAGGCGAATGGTTCCAAGTTTAAGAACACCAAGCTAGATGCTGTCGTTACCGACATGGGGCTATCTTACGGCTTTGGCGGAGAACAGGCGAACAGAATATCTTGGGGTTTTCCCCAAGAAACCCACCGATTTATCCACGACCTCCTGTCGGGAAGTTGCCAGTGCCGATTTCCTCCTTGAATTCTCCAGACGCATAACACGTTGGGTACGAACCCCATTTTTGCAGAATTGCTCCGTGCAATGCCGATATTTCAGGAGTTTCTGGGAACAACCTAGCGTCCAGGGCGTGCTAATGAATAGGGGTCGACAGTCGAAACGATGGAGATCATCCTCTGGATTCTGGTGTTTGCGTGGGGCACGGCCTTCGTGATGGGCTACACCTTCGTTCTGTATCGGTTTGGGAGACGCCTCTGCGATAGGACCCCTCAACGCTGGCCGCAATGGCTGGTGATGGCGGCGATTGGGTTGTTTTCGTTGGCGGTTGGGCTGCTGGGCTGGTTTGCGCCTGGGGGCCCGTTCGCGCAGATCGCGACGGGCATTTGCCTTACCGTGTTGCATTGCCAATCGATCTGCGTGGGGTTCTACGCGGGTCGGGAGGTGCGCCACCAGGAAGACTCAAGACGCTGGTTCAAGAACACCGACGATTGGCTCGCCGAATGGGAGTGCCGGGAGGAGAGGAATCCTGGCGAATCGGGCACGGTGTAGCGGTGCCGAGGGGCCCGTTACGGCGGCGAATGTCAGCATGATGGGCGCGGTCTGGCCCGTGTTGCCCCCTTGATGTCTTGGCGGATGGCGGCCCCCTGTCGGTACCGAGTGCCCCATCTATGGAATAGAACCCTGGATGGGCTTCAATTCTGTTGGCTCAAGTGGTCTGGCGCTGATAAACCAGGCACAGGCCCGCATGGCGGAGGCCGCCGAAGCGCTTTCTTCTGGCGACGGAGACTTCGTGCAGGGAGTGGCCGATCTCTCCCGGGCAAAGCTGGAGATGCAGCTTGGAGTCAAGCTGGCCCGCGCGGCCGACGATGCCCTCGGGACGCTGCTGGACATCCTGGCGTAGGAAACCTGTTAGGGACAAAGGGATAGGGGGACGGCCGGCCCGTATCCGCAGAGCCTGCAACGAATTGGGATTCTGGACAGGCGAATTCTTGAACTCCTCGCTCTAGGGATTCCTCTCAAAGACGCAAAAGTGCAAAGGTCCGCAAAATGCCGGCGCTCCCCCAGGGACCGTAGCCGCCGGTTCCGTGCCGGCGCTCTGACGTTATCTTGGCCTACCGGCCTTCTCGCTCCCCCAGGAATCGTAGCCGCCGGTTCCGCGCCGGCGCTCTGACGTTATCTTGGCCTACCGGCCTTCTCGCAAAGGCGCGGAGGCTGGACCAGACGCCCTCACCCGGTTCGCTTCGCCCACCGACTTCTCCCCGTCGGGATCGGTGATTCCAATCGCCAGGCCCTATCCCCCGGCTTTCTTTTCCCCAGCCGGAGGCATCTCCAGGCCGAAGGTCTTGCCTTTCTTGACCGCCGGAACACCCTCCGCCATCCAGACTGGCGCGGGGGCGCCCTTCAGGTAGTGGTCGAAGAACTGCTGCAGCCGCACGGAAAGGTCCTTCTGGTTCTTGCGCATCGTCAGGTTGTGGTCCTCGTTGTTGTAGACCAGCATCCAGACCGGTTTACTGAGCCTTCGCAAAGCCGTGAAGAACTCGATGCCCTGGTACCACGGTACGGCGCCGTCCTTGTCGTTGTTCATGAGCAGGAGCGGCGTCGTGACCTTGTCGACCCAGAAGATGGGCGAATTTTCCATGTAGCGTAGAGGCTTCTCCCAGGGCGTGCCGCCGATGCGGCTTTGGCCGTGCTCATATTGCATCTGCCTTACCAGACCTGATCCCCACCGAATGCCGCCGTAGGCGCTGAACATGTTGCTCACCGCCGCGCCGGCGCCGGCTGCCGCAAACAGGTTGGTGCGGGTCACCAGATACGCGATTTGATAGCCACCCCAGCTCTGCCCCTGCACGCCGATGCGTTTGGGGTCCACGTAGGTTCGGTCGAGCAAGTTGGTCACTCCCGGAAGCACGGCGTTCACGCAGCTCTCGCCGGGATAGCCGATCTTGTAGGGAATGTCGGGGATAAACACGAGGTAGCCGTTGCTGGCGAACATCGTTGGGTTGATCGTGCTCGCGCTCGGCGAGGGCGAGCGATACCGGAACAGGTTCTGCGAGTCGCGCTCATAGAAGTACACGATCATCGGGTACTTCTTGGTGGGATCGAAGTCCTCGGGCTTGATCAAGAGGCCTTGTAGCGGAATGCCGTCGAGCGAGGTCCAGCTCACAAGCTCCGAGGTCGCCCAGTTGTATTCCTTCTGCTGGGGGTTCGCGTCGCTCATCCTCTTGCCGTTGGCGAAGGTGAGGTCGGAGGTCCAGATGTCGGGGTATTCGCTGAACGTCTGGCGGCTATAGACCACGTTGTTGGCGTTCTTGGCCTTTCCGCTGAACGTGAACGCGTACTTGCCCCAGAGGAGCTTGACCGGGCGCTCCTCGACGCCCAGGGAGTCCTTGAGGAACCCGCTGGCCTTGGTGCGCTGGTCGAAGCCATTGAGTAGGAGCTGGGCGTTCGGCGCGAGGAAGTCCTCGTCGGGGTTGGTGTCGATCACGCGGAGCGTGATCTCCCAGTTGCGGCCGTAGCCGTCGGTGACGCACACCGGCTTTCGCGAACCCGAGGGGTCGCAGAGCCAGATGTCGTACTGATCGTAGACCAGCACGCCCTCGTCGCCCTTCAGCCAGCCACCCAGACCCTGGGGCCCTGGCAGGTCGGGGTGGTCGTCGTCCACGTCGTGGACGGGCTGGGGTACGTCCTTGGTGACGTTCACAACGCGCCCGGAACGCACGTCGCGCGCGAACCAAGCCTTGGCCTCGCCATCGAACCAGACCGCATAGCGCGAATCGGGTGAGAGCGAGATGCCATTCTTGGCTCCCTTCCGGACTTGGGTCTTCGTGCCGGTGCGGACGTTGACCAAGTACGAGTCCACGACGCCGGGGTCCCACGAGGCCGACACGCCATACGGGTCGTCGCTGTTCGTGACACCAAGGTCGGAGTCACCCTTCGAGCCGACGGTGACCGAGTCCGACTTTTCGTCTTCGATCTGTCGGATGGAGCCGTTGTCCAGGAAGATCAGGGCGTCGTACGTCTTGTTTCGATCGGCTGCCATGCGAAGAAGCTGCACGGGCATGAGCGGGGCGTCGCGCCAGCTCCAGATGTCGAGTTCGGCTTTCTCCTCGTCGGTGGCCGCGGGCTTGTCCTTGGGTTCAGGCTCGGGTTTTGGCGCAACGGGGAAGAACAGGCGGTTGCCCGATTCGGAGAAGCGCAGAGAACCTCGATTGGGGATCCAAAAGCCCTTCTGGATGGCGGGGTTGCCCTCCTTGACTTTCTGCTCGGCGTCCTTCATGTGGGGCGCCCAGAGGTACACGGAGTAGGAGGGCTGGTCGGCGGCGTAGTCGTCTCGATCCGAGAGGAATGCCACCTTGCCACCCTTCTTCGAGAGCGTGACGAGCGTGTAGTGGCCCATGCCCTTCATCGCCGTGACGGAGTCCTTCTTCTGGAGGTTGTGGACCACGACGCCGTCGGTCTCGCCTGTCTTGGAGGAGATAGTCGTGACCAGGGTGCTGCCGTCTTCGGAGAACTGGTAGTCCACGACGTCGGCGATCTTGGTTTCTTCACCGGTGGCGAGGTTGCGCACGATGAGCTCTGAGCCTGCGGGGTGGTCCTTCTTCTTCTCAGGCTTCTTGGGCTTGGCGGGTTCACCCTGCTTGATGGGCTCCGCGGGCTTTGCCGCCTCGGTCTGCTTTGCAGGTGGAGTTTGGGTTGGTGGCTTGGCTTCGCCGCCGGCTTCGGGTTTCTTTTCGTCCGGCTTGGCGGGAGGGGTGGGGGGCTCTTCGAGCTGATAGGCGATGAAACCGGCGTCGTCCGTGGCCATCTTCCAGGCCTTCACGCGCTCGAGGGTGGTCTGCTTGCCGGTGGAGAGCTCCAGGATGCCGAGAGCGTTCTTGGGCTGGTCCTTGGGGGCCTTCTTGTCCTTCTTGGCCTGGTCCACGTCGGCCTTGGCGGGCAGGATCGTGAAGAGCAGGAATCGGCCGTCCTTGGTGAAGCGTTGGCCGCTGCCTCGGGCGATCTGCTTCTCCGATTCGCCGCCGGTGCTCTTCACATAGAGGACGCCGTCGCCGACCTGCGGGAAAACGCCGAACGCCAGCCATTGGCCGTCGCGCGAGAGCGCGGGCAGGCGGACCGACTTCCAGCCGTCATAGACCGAATGGTCGAGGGGCTTTTTGGCCTGCTGCCACCCCACACTTTGGCCCAGGGCCAACACAAAGACAAACCCGGCGAGAAGCCATCGACTGCGACGCATACCCATACCCTCCTGAGGTGATGGGAACGCTACCCGAAACGGAGGGGGCGGTGTGAAGGGTTGGCTATCCCAAATCCGTGCAGACCCGCATCCCGCAGCCGCAGGACTTTTCGCGGCACTTGCGTGCAGCTTCGACCCTAGCGCGGAGCTGCTTATGTGCACGGTGGAGCCGCGAGCGGATGGTGCCCACCGGCTTGCCCATGATCGCGGCGATGTCCTTGTAGGGCATCTGCTCGATGTCGGCCAGCGTGATCAGGGTGCGCTGCTCCTCGGAGAGCGCGTCCAAGGCTGCCTGAAGCTCCTCGCTGAAAGAGCCACCCAACAAAATCTGTTCGGCGCTGGGACTTTGGTCCGCCATGTCGAAGAAAACGGTGTCGTCGCTGCCCTCGCGCTGGAGCGGCGCGTCATAGCTCATGGCCTGCACGCGGCGCTTGCGAGCGCGCAGAAGGTCGAGGAATAGCCGCGTCACGATACGGAAAATCCAGTTCTCGAACGGCTTGTCGCCCTCATAGTCGGGGAAGCTGCGGTAGGCTCGGTAAAACGCCTCTTGGGTCAGGTCTTCGGCATCCAGCTTGTTGCCGGCGAGCCGAAACGCCAGGTTATAAACCTTGCGATAGGTCTCCTGCATGAGCGCGTTGAAGCGGCTCTCTTCCCGATAGTCCAATTCCTTTGCGATAGTGGCCATTGTTTTTGCGGTGCCCGAATCCGGGTCCCTCACACTGTAAGGAACCTGAAAAGACCGACGAAAGTTCCCTCGATCTGTTCGGTTTGGGTCCCGAGATTATGACGCACCTTCGCCGAATAAGGTTGCATGTGCAACAAAATGGTGAGAAGAATGGCAAACTATTGTCCTTATTTGTTGGCGGTTGGTTGCGCATTTCATCCGGGAAGCCTGTGCTCCTACAGACCTTTGGGCTATGAAACGATGAGGAGTCCGGTACGTCCAGCCATAATCAGCCATGATGCGAACAGTCACCCTTATTTTTGCGGGCGCAGCCCTCGCGGCCGCTGCCTTCGGCGACGACGCCGGAATCGGCCCGGGCTCAGCAGCCCCGGCGATGGACGTCAAGGCCTGGTTCAAAGGCAAACCCGTCACCAAGTTCGACAAGAACAAGACCTATGTCGTCGAGTTTTGGGCCACGTGGTGCGGCCCCTGCAAGACCAGCATCCCGCACCTCACCGAGCTCGCCAAAAAGAACGCCGATGTGACGTTCGTCGGTGTGAGCATCTGGGAAGACAACAAGGATGGCAACATCCAGAAGTTCGTGGACCAGATGGGCGCCAAGATGGATTACAGCGTCGGATGGTCCAGCAATAAAGAAGGCATGGCCAAGACCTGGATGGAAGCGGCCGGCCAGAACGGCATTCCCAGCGCGTTCATCGTCAAGGGCGGGCAGATCCAGTGGATCGGCCATCCGATGACCATGGGTGAGCCGCTTGCGCAGATCAAATCGGGCAAGTTTGACCTGGCCAAGTTCAAAGGGGAATTCGACAAGCAGGCCGAGGAGAGCCGTCAGATGATGGCCGCCAGGAAGGACCTTCAGGCAATCCAAGAGGCCTACAACTCGGGCAAGAAGCAGGAGGCCAAGGACCAGCTCGACGCGTTGGTGAAGAGGATTCCGAGGTTCGCCGAGCAGGCTGAGACGATCAAGTTTGGTTGGCTCGCTGTCGAGGACCCCAAAGCTTGGGAGGCCAAAGCCGAAGAACTGAGCAAAGCCGGCAATTGGATGTCGCTGGTGGACTACGCGCTCACCGTTTCATCGGTGCCCAACGCGGACATGGCGATGCCGTGCAAGGCCATGGATCTAGCCGTGAAGGCAACCAGCGAAAAACACCCGATCGTGCTCTACTACGCGGCGATCATGTTCGAGCGCGCCAAGGACTATAAGAAGGGCCTGGAATACGCGGGCAAGGCGCTCGCCGCCATTCCCGGCAATGAGATCGAGAAGGACGGCAGCTTCAAAGACGCCGTCACGAAACTTCAGCAGAACTTGACGCAGAAGGCCGGCGGCTGAGCAACACACGAAGCTTCAAAACCTGAAGGTGCTGAGGCATGGCGAAAGGCTGAAGAGAAGGGGAGGCGACATCGCCTCCCCTTCTCTGCATTCATGCTGTCGAGGTTTCGAGTTTCTTTAGGATCTCGTCCACCTTTGTAGCGATGTGGGTCAAGGCTTCATGGTCCGCGTCGGCCTTGGCCTCGCGCTTGCGGTCGGCTTTCATCTGGGACCGCTGAAGCGCCGGCAGGGCCCACCACTGAATCCATGAGCCGGAGATCACGCCGAGCGTGACCTTCACGTCGGTGCTCATGGGGATCACGAGGAGCGGCACGATCAGCGCGATGTCGAACATCACCATGGAAGCCAGCACGTGGTCAGAGAGCCAATCGAGCACTTGGTCGTTCTTGCGGACGATCCAGGGCTGCCCTTCGTGGAACTCCCGGCGGGTCTGTCGGAGCCTGCGGATAGGGTGGTGGACTTTCGGGTGGCCGGCCGGCTGAAGGTTCGAAGAAATAGAGCCAGATTCCATGATCTATGGGAACCAACGTCCCAGCAGGGCGGTTCGCACCGGATTTGTCGGGCAACCGGCAAACGGCATAGAGCCTGGGGTGGCCAAACGGCCATCCCAGGCTCTATGTAGCATTCTGGCGCCAAGCCCCGGAAGCCGTCCTGCGACCCTTGGCGAGGCGGCTAACGGCTCCTGCGCCTTAGCAGCAAGAGCCCCGCTCCCAGCACGGCCAAACCCGTCGGCTCGGGCACAAACTCATACCTGAGGCGGACGCCGTACCAGTCGGCGCCGCCAGGCGGGTCGTCATTGAAGTCGAGAACGGTGTTGTAGCCGTTCATCGAGCTCGGCCCGTCATGGAGGGTCAGGCTGTAGCGTGCGGCCAGAACCTCCCAGCTGAAGATCGAGTCCATCAGAGGCGCCGGAGGGACCAGCCCCGTGAACACGGACGAGTAGGCTCCATAACCGGTGCCGCCGGGCCAATCGGGGTACCAAGGGTAGTTGGTCAGGACGGGGGCGCCGTCGAGGGTCGTGCTGATGTAGGTAGGGTCGTTGTGCCCGTCCTCACGGCCGGGAATGTTGTAATCCCAGTGTCTCCAGAAGACGTTGGGGCCCTGGACGTACAGAAAGTCGCGTCCGTCGATCCAAGCCCAGACCTCGACGGTGACGACCGTTGCCGAGGCTTTACCCGGAAGGAACGCCATCGCGGCAAAGGCGACGGCGCCTAGAAGGCGTTTCATTTCATTCTCCTTTTGGAGCCCGAAGTCAGGAGACCTCAAGGTCTCGACCGCGCGTCAGACGTCCTGAAAAAGGTTCGGGCATGCGGCGCGCCGACGATGGCTCCGCGTGGATCAGGGTACTGCAGCGCGGAGCCCGCGCCCGCTGGTAATTTTGCCTGTCGCTCCATACATCGGAGTCAGGATTTGGGTGGGAGTTTGGCTGGGCTGCACCCTTAGTGCTGAAGTAGGCAAAGGTGCTGAGGCAGGCAGGGGGATGGCTTGGCGATCTGCCGCTCGCCATCGAATGAGGGGAGTTATGTACACTCCCAGGCATGTCTATCGGCGCAAGTTCTGCCAAGCGAGGGAATTCGATCAGGCAAATGAGCCCCCTAACCCTGATCCTTATGGCCTTCGCAGGAGTATTTGCTGTTCCCGCCTGCGCTCAAGAACGAACGAGCCTGCTCCCAGCCGCCAACCTCACGGGCTGGGTTCAGCGCGGAGGGAAGGCAACCTACGCCGTCGAAGGCAAAGAGATCGTGGGCTCGGCGGTGCTCAACACTCCCAACTCCTTCCTCTGCACCGAGAAGACCTACGGCGACTTCATCCTGGAGTACGACTTCAAGGTGGACCCCAGGCTGAACTCCGGCGTGCAGATCCGCAGCGAGTGCTTCGACCATAGAACGCAGGTCGACTGGCAGGGCAAGACCGTCAACATCCCCGCCGGACGCGTGCACGGCTACCAGGTCGAGATCGACCCCGACGCCAAGCGCGACCGCTGGTGGAGCGCGGGCCTTTACGACGAAGGCCGCCGCGGGTGGCTGTATCCCGGACCGCTGGGCGGCGACGAGAAGGCGTTCACCGAGCGCGGGCGCAAGCTGCTCAAGCATGGCCAGTGGAACCGCGTCAAGGTCGAAGCCATCGGCGACACCATCAAGACCTGGCTGAACGGCAAGCCTTGCGCCGAGATCAAGGACGCCATGACCCTCCGCGGGTTCATCGCCCTGCAAGTTCACAACATCGGAAACGACGCCACCATGGCCGGCGCGCAGGTGCGCTGGCGCAACCTCAGGATCACCGACCTCGATCTCAAACCAAATACGCTTAGCCCGCAAGAGAAGAGGGACGGCTGGAGGCTGCTCTGGGACGGCAAGACCCCCAAGGGCTGGCGCAGCGCGAAGGGCGAGGACTTCCCCAGCAAGGGTTGGGTGATCGAGGACGGCGTGCTGACGGTGCTGGGCAGCGGCGGCGGCGAATCCGTCGCAGGCGGCGACATCGTCACCCGCGAGCGCTACAGCCAGTTCGAGCTGCTCGTGGACTTCAAGATCACGCCTGGCGCGAACAGCGGCATCAAGTACTTCTGCCAACCGAACCTGGACCCCATCACCGGAACCGGCGCGAAGGCCGCCACCGGCTCGGCCATCGGCCTGGAGTTCCAGATCCTCGACGACGAGCGCCACCCGGACGCCAAGCTCGGCCGAGACGGCAATCGCACCGTCGCCTCGCTCTACGACCTCATCCCGGCATCCGCCGGAAAGCACGCCTATCCGATCGGCGAGTGGAACACGGCGCGGATCGTCGTGCGCGGGAGCCACGTCGAGCACTGGCTGAACGGCCGCAAGGTGCTCGAATATGAGCGCGGCTCAACCGCTTTTCGAGAGCTGGTGGCGCAGAGCAAGTACAAGACGATCCCCGGCTTCGGCGAATGGCCGGACGGGCACATCCTGCTCCAAGAGCACGGCGACCGGGTGAGCTTTAGGAGCATCAAGATAAGGGTTCTGGGGTCACAGAACCGTGATCCCTTTCACTGAGAACTGATCCAAGCGACTGTGTCAGCCTACCCCTCGCCTATTGCGCCGCAGCGCCAGTGCAGCTCCGCCAGTTCCCAGCATGGTTAACGTCGCCGGCTCGGGAACGGGCGAGGACCAGAGAACGGCTTCAGGACGGAAGAGGACGTTGTTCCATGCCTGGCCGGCGACGTATATCGTGGCGCCCTCGCTCCAGACACCGTACGCATAGCTGTCCGTGAAATCGGACGAGAGCGCCAGCGAGAGATCCTCCCATGAAGCGGCGTTGCCGTTCCAGATGCTTGCCCTGTTTCTCCCGGTTTGGAGGATCCACCCCACCTGGCGGCTGCCGTCGGTGGCCCAGGCAACCGAAGTGTTGGCAAACACGGGGTGCAGATCCACCCACGAGGCGGCGGTTCCGTTCCATAGGCCCGCACGGTCGATCCCAGCGAACTGGGCCCTCCCTACCTGTTGCGTGCCTAAGACCCCGAACGCTTCCGAGTATGTCGACCCCGAAGGGTTGAGGTCCACCCAGGTGGCCGCCGATCCGCTCCAAAGGCTTGCGCGGTTGATCCCGCCAACAAGAGCGGAGCCCACTTGGCGCCCGCCGGAGATCCCGTAACCATACGACCAAGCCGCTCCTGCGGGATTGAGGTCCACGAACGAAGCAGCTGACCCGCTCCAAAGGCCGGCATGATAGTTGTTGAAGTAGACGTGACCAACTTGCTGCGATCCGGAGGCGCCTTGCGCCCACGAGTGGGTCGCACCGGCGGGATTCAGGTCGACCCATGAGGCCGCCGAACCGCTCCAGAGGCTTGCGTGGTCTACGTAGTTCCAGGTGTCGCCGAACCGCGCGTACCCGACCTGCTGCGCTCCTGAAGTGCCGTAGGCTTCCGAACGGAATGAGCCCGCCGGGTGCAGATCCACCCACGAGGCAGCGCTTCCGCTCCAATAGCCGGCATGCATTCCGGCTGCGGAGCTTGAGTACCCAGCCTCCTGCCCATTGGATCCGCCTTGAGCAACGGAACCCGTTGCGTCTGCCGGGTGCAGATAGGTCACGGACCATTGCGCCCTTGCAGACGAGGCCAGGCCGCACGCCAAGGCGAAAGCCGTTGAAAGTGAAGGTGGGATTCGGTATTTCATTCGTCTTTCCTTGGGGCAGGCCAAGCGCCTCCCAGGCGGCTCTGCGGAGCCGCAAGGATCCAGTGCCAAGCCGGTCACAAGTTCGCGTTGACACCTCTGCGCAAGTCCATCGCCCGTACTGGGAGGACCCCTCGTTGCGCCTCTGTGCCCCGAGCTTTCGTTCATTATCCGACAGCATTCGCCGTCTTTCTGTGACTCCAGTCACGGAACGGTGACCTCTTGCCGCCTTGCGACGCAAATGGCGAAGCGAGCTTGGGGCGCGAGAACAAGATTGGCGGTACCATGGCGCGAACCGGATCGCCAGGGCGCGTTTTTCGGCGTGCCTGCCAGCTCCGGTAGGGGGAATCAGCCTGTGGACAAACGGAGCGCTCTTAGCCAGTTCACGTTCTTTTCAGACGCGCCTCCAGCGCTGCGTGAGCGGATCGAGCAATCGGCCATGCAGGTGGCCTTGGGCGCCGGGGCCGACTTCTACTTTGAGGGCGATACGCTCGATGTCTTCGCCTTCGTCGGGCGAGGCGACATCCGCGTGTACAAGTTGGCGCCGACCGGGCGAGAGATCGCCCTTTACCACGTCCAGGACGGCGAGTCCTGTCTCGTGAATATGCTCTGTGTCTATCTCGCGCGGCCCGCAATGGCTTCGGCGCGCGCTGAAGCCGATACTCAGGCGATCGCCATCCCGGCCTCAACATTTCGTGAATGGGTCGCTACCGAGGAATCAGTCCGCCGATACGTGTTCTCGACGATGGCGAAGCGAATGGTGGACGTAATGACTCTCGTCGAAGAGGTGGCCTTTCGAAGGGTGGACCAAAGGCTGGCCCAGCTGCTTTCGCGACGTTTTGGCGCTGAAGGCGAGTCCCCAAAGGCGTTGGCGACCACTCACGAGGAACTGGCCGCGGAACTGGGAACGGTCCGCGAGGTGGTCAGCCGCCTGCTCAAGGAGTTCGAGCGAGGCGGGATCCTCACGGTCTCGCGCGGGCGCCTGGAGCTAAAAGACGACCTGCGATTGCGAACCATCGCCGAACCGAATGACCTCTGAGCGCCGCACATCTGTGGGAAGTACCGATGCAGTAACCTCTGCCAACGGAGTTGCCACATGAAGCCGAACGACCTGAAAGAACCAAAGACGCCCCTGTCCGAACTCGCGAGCCCCTTGTCCGGAAGCATGGACCGCCGCACTTTTCTCAGGGCCGCGCTGGCGGCGGGGACTTATGCGCTGCTTCCGGCGGGCGTGTTCGGCGCCGTCGGGCAGGGGCGGCGCCGGATCGGGCCGAACGACAAGGTCAACCTTGCGTGCTGCGGTATCGGCAACCGCGGTGCCGACATCATCCGAGCGCTCAACGCCACCGGCATAGCAAACGTCGTCGCGCTCTGCGACACCGAGATCGGCGCGCCGCGCACCCAGGCGATCCTCAAGGAGTTTCCGAACCTGCCGCATTTCCGAGACTTCCGGCAGATGTTCGACAGGATGGGCAAGCAGTTCGACGCCGTCAGCATCGCCACGCCCGACCATTCGCACTTCCCGATCGCCATGCTGGCGATGTCGCAGGGCAAGCACATCTACGTCGAGAAGCCGCTGGCGCACAGCTTTCGGCAGATCGAGCTGATGATGGCCGCCGAGAAGAAGTACAGGGTCGCCTGCCAGATGGGCAACCAGGGCCACAGCGAGGCGAACTACTTCCAGTTCAAGGCGTGGACCGAGGCGGGGATCATCAAGAACGTCACCAAAATCACGGCGTTCATGAACAGCCCCAGGCGTTGGCACGGCATGATCGCCACCGGATACCTGCCCGAGCAGCCGATACCCGAACTGATGGACTGGAACGACTGGATCGCCACGGCGACGGAGCACCCCTATAACGCCGGCTACCTGAACGGCGACTGGCGGTCGTGGTACGACTTCGGCAACGGCGCGCTGGGAGACTGGGGCGCGCACATCTTCGACACTTGCCATGAGTTTCTGGAGATGGGACTGCCTTCGGAGGTTGAGGTGAAGCTGGAGGGCCACAGCCCGTTCCTCTTCCCGCAGGCCTCGACGATTGCGTTCCGGTTCCCGAAGCGGGGCTCGATGCCGCCGGTGGAGCTGACCTGGTACGACGGCGTGAAGAACCTGCCGCCGTTGCCGGACACCTTCGGCGGGGGCGTGGTGGACCCGAACATCCCGCCGCCCACCAAGGGGGCCATCGACACCAAGGTGAACCCCCCGGGCAAGGTGATCTATGGCGAGGGGCTGACCTTCAAGGGAGGCTCACACGCCTCGACCCTCGAGATCATCCCGACCTCTGCGGCTAAGGACCTCAAGCTGCCCGAGGTGCCGAAGACGCCGAGCAACCACTTCCTGAACTTCCTGCGCGCCTGTCGCGGAGAAGAGAAGTGCCGCTCGAACTTCGCGGTTGCGGGTCCTTTGTGTCAGGCAATGGCGCTCGGCGTGCTCGCTCAGCGAGTGAACGCCAAGTTGGAGTTCGATCGGGCCAAGAAGCGCATCACCAACCATGCCCTGGCGAACATGATGCTGAGCGGCGCCCCTCCGAGAAGAGAATGGGAAGAGTTCTATAGGATGTAGGGGAGTCGTGTTTTTTTGGGCTGGGTCGTAGCGCTGTCGTTCGGACCGCTCCCTGGCCTGGAATTGGCTTGCACGCTTGAGAAGCTCACTTCGCCCAGCGCCTCAACTCCCGCGAACCGGAGGCACTCCCAATTCGTTCACAATGTTGGAGAGGAACACCGATGAAAGCCCTATTTGGTTTGGCGATGGCGGCGGCCGTGCTCGCAGGCTGCGGAGGCAACGTGGACGGAACCAACAATCTACCCACCCGGCGCGGGGCCAGCCCGGCTGAAGTCGACAAGGCCAGCAAGACGCTTCAGCAGGGCAAATCCGCCCGGATCGCCGAGGAAAGCAACGCCTTCGGCTTCAAGCTCCTTGCGGAGCTCGTCGGCCAGAAAAGCAAGACCGAGAAGGGCGCCGAGCCTGCTTACCAGAGCGCGCTGGTCTCCCCGCTCGGCATCTCGATGTGTCTGGCGATGGCCTACAACGGCGCGGCGAAGGACACCAAGACCGGAATGGACAAAGCCCTCGGCTTCGATGGGCTCCTGCTTTCGGACGTCAACGAGGCCGAAAAGCAGCTCTTGACCGTCTTCTCTGCTCCCGACCCAAAGGTTCAGACCGAAATCGCCAACTCGCTGTGGGCCAAGAAGGGCATCGAGTTCAAGAAAGACTATTTCAGCCGCATTCAGGAGAACTTCGGCGCAGCCCCCACAGTGCTGGATTTCTCGGGACCGGACGCGGCGAAGCAGATCAACGCGTGGGTGAGCCAGGCCACGCAGGAGAAGATAAGGGAACTGGTCAAAGAAATTCCCGAGGACACGGTGATGTTTCTGATCAACGCCGTGTACTTCAAGGGCTTCTGGAAGACCCCGTTTGACCCTAAAGTGACCGAGGAACGCGACTTTGCCGGCTTCGATGGCAAGAAGGCCAAGGTCCAGATGATGAGCCGTAAAGGCGAGTTCGAATACGCGCAGTCGGACAAGGCGCGCGTGGTGCGGATGCCCTATGGTTCGGGACGGCTTGCGATGCTGGCGGTGCTCCCGCCGGAAGGCGGCAGCTACAAGGCTCTCTCGAAGGAGCTGAACCCCAAGAACTGGGCGGCTTGGACCGCATCGCTCAAGCCCCAACAGGGCACGGTGATGATCCCACGCTTCAAGATGGACTATCAGGCGGTGCTGAACGACCCGCTGACCACCCTCGGCATGGGCCAGGCGTTCACCGACAAGGCCGACTTCTCGGGCATGCGCGAGCCGAACGACCTCTACATCAAGCAGGTGCTCCACAAGACGACGATCGAGGTCAACGAGGAGGGAAGCGAGGCGGCTGCCGCGACGAAGGTCGAGGTGGGCATCACCAGCGCCCCGGCGCCGACCAAGGAGTTCATGTTCCTGGCGGACCGGCCGTTCTTCTATGCGATCGTGGACAAGACGACCGGCGTGATCCTCTTCATGGGAGTCTACGGGGACCCTCGGTAGGGTGAGGGGTTTGAGCCCGACAAAAAACGTCCCCCCGGAAGGAAAGGCCTTCGTTTGCATGTCCCTGGAGGGAGCCTTTCCCTCAAGCGGTGGTCCATCCTAACATGTGTGCCAGGTACTCGCTGAAGTCTTCGGCAAACGTTCTCCAGGAGCTTTTTGACTTGGACGACGTGCCTGAGATTGTGCCCCGCTACAACATCGCGCCAACCCAGCCGATCTTGGCGGTGATCCGCGAATCCCGTGGGGCACTATCAGATCACCGTGGGGCAGACTCTCAGTCTGCCTTGGGGCAAGTGCCGCCAACTGGTAGGCCAGCCTCTCAGTCCGCCTTGGGGAAAATCGTTGGGGGAGGAAGGCAGACTGAGAGTCTGCCCCACGGGAAGAACGGACTCCGTTGGTTTCATTGGGGCCTGATTCCAAGCTGGGCCAAGGACCCTAGCATCGGCCAGCGCATGATCAACGCCCGGGCCGAGACCCTGCTCGAAAAGCCCAGCTACCGCGCTGCCTTTAAGCGCCGACGATGCCTGATTCCGGCAGACGACTTCTTCGAATGGGTCGAGGTCAAGCCCAAACCCGAGGCGGTCGGAATCCTCGATTTTGGGGAAGACTCCGACTTCGCCCATCGCCCATCGCCCATCGCTCCGGCTCCCAAGCCCTACAAGCAGCCCTACTACATCCACTCTACCGATGGCTTGCCGTTGGCCTTCGCCGGGCTCTATGAATACTGGGAGACCCCCGAGGGCGGACCCATAGAAAGCTGCACGATCATCACCACCAGCCCGAACGAGCTGATGAAGACGATCCACGACCGGATGCCGGCGATCCTGGAGCCATCCGAGTTTGACGAATGGCTGGGCACAGACGAACTGGAGGCGAAGTACCTCATCTCCCTTCTCGACCCCTATCCATCCGAGAAGATGGCGCTGCACCCGGTCTCGCGGTCCATGAGCAATCCGCGTTACGCCGGCCCGGACTGCATCGAGGCGATCTAGGTGTCCCGCAGACGGTGACCTGCCAAGCGGCTCAGGCCACTGCGCTCTGCCGCGCGGCCTCCCAGTCCTTTCTCAGCAAACCATAGTAGGCGGTGTCGGAGACCTCCTCGCCAACGATCCACCGCTCGCGAAGTAAGCCCTCCTGTTGGAAGCCGTTGCGTTCGAGTACGCGCGCCGAGGGCCGGTTGCGCGGGTCGATATCCGCTTCGATTCGGTGCAGGTCCAGGTTCTCAAACCCGTAGCGGATGAGTTCTGCGGTCGCCTCTGCCATGTAGCCGTGGCCCCAAAAGGGCCTTCCGAGCAGGTAGCCCATTTCCGCCCGGCGGCACTGCTCGAAGAAGGCGAAGAGGCTGCACTTTCCGAGGGTATCGCCGGTTTCTCGGTGCACGATGGAGAGGTCGAGCCATTGGTTTGCGGCGAGCCCGTCGATGGCGCGCTGAACCTGCCTTTCGATCTCTGAAACGTCCTTGGCCGGTGGCGACCACCAATAGCGCACCGTCTCAAGGTCCGAAAGGAACTCGAAGAAAGCGCTCGCATCGTCCAGCCGTGCGGGGCGGAGCGTGAGGCGCTCCGTTTCGAGGGGCAGGTTGAGAAAAGCAGGCATAAGGCGTCGAAGGTAAAGCAAGGAACCGAGGCGCCGTGGCACTGGCCCTGAACACTATTTGACCTTGAATTTGGACAATGTACCGTCTATGACCATGCCGTTGACGGTCGCCACCTGCCGGACAAGCCCGACGCCTTCTGCGAACCAGTAATCGTTTACGATCGACATCGATTGGCCCTGTGCAGAAACCGTGAGGTCCACGTGTACCTTCCAAGCCCTAAAGGAGCCCGAGATTCCGGCCACGTTTTCGGGGCCGCTCGCCTTCATCTTGGCGGAGCCCTGAAGCGTACGGCCCATCACGGAGATTTGCCCCTTCCAGGTCCACGTCTTTCCGTTCTTGAGGGGGAATTGGATCACAGGAAAGGATGGCTTGATGACGCTGGATGCGTTCGCGCCGGAGGCGACGCGCCAAAGACCCTTGGCGTCCGTTCGGTAGATCTCCTGCTGGGTCGAGCGCCCCGCCATCTGGTAGTCGAGCTTGGATGTGGTTGCCCCGCCGGAGGATGAACTCTCGATGCACGTCACCACCTGCTCCATCCGTTGCCCTTGGGCCAGGGTGACAAAAGTCCACGAGTTCCCCTTCTTGAAGGGCCAGTAGTTGGGGCCAACCGGCGAGGCCGTCGCCCCCAAAGAAAGGGCAGCCAAACCAAGGCCAAGCCAATACCGAGTGGGAAGAGACGTGAGCCGCGTGCGGAGAACCATCTGCAAGAAGGACGCTTCAGACGCCGAATGCGTGTCAAATCGGCTCTTGGCAGACTCATGGAGGACCCACGGGAAAGGGAGCCCGGCAACTGCCAGGCCCCCTTCAGGGGCGGCGTCATCCAAAGCCGCGATCGCCCTACACGATGACGCCGCGTTTCCAGTTGCGAGAAGTCCGACAGGCTTATTGCTTGCCGGACTTCTTGGGAACCCCCCTGGCCTTCATGTCGGAAGGCTGCTCTTTGAGCATGCTATGGCCCTCAGGTTCAAACCTCGGAGCGTCTGTTCTTGGAGGCGGGATCTCCTTGGAGAGCGAGGCAGTGTTGCCGTCGGCTTCTGCCGAACCTGCCGTACCGCATCCGCAAAGGAGCAAGGCGAAGGAGAGCATCAGGAGTAGATGTCTCATCTCAGGTCCCACAGATACTTGTTTCCGTCATAGGCCGCGCCGCCGAAAAAGGGCAGAACGTCGCATCCCGCCACGAGCGAACCCAGAGATTGGCTGTGGGCGTGGCCATCCATGAAGGTCATGTTGGTCTGTCTGGCATGTCGGAACCACACGCCCCCAAACTCCAACCAGGAATAGGGAGGGGTGCCGGTAGGATTGGGTTGCCAGCCGCCGTAGTACCACATCTCGTCGGGCGAGGTGGTTGGCACGAGGAGCGTCCCGTTCTCATCATAGATGCAAGGGGGCTCGATGACCCAGTTGCCTCCTCCCACGGGCTGGCCGGTCTGCCAGTTCCTGTCCCAGATGCTGTCGCCGGCAGCGATGGTGGCCGCAGGCTGGCTGATCCGGGTCAGGTTGATCGGCTCAGAGCCGACGTAATAGTCGGAGTAGTATCGGTAGATCCAGGGCGAGAGGAACAGGTAGTTCAGGCCAATGTCTGAACGCTCGGCCCAGTAATAGTACTTGGCCGGGTCGTTTTCGGGCACCGGATTGCCGTACGGGTCAACCGTAAGGCCCGCATCGTTGGCGTTCGGGTCTGTTGGGCAGCGATGGATGTACCAGTTCTTGACGTACGGGTCGATAAGCTGTCCCCAGATGACGTCGGGGGGCCCAAATCCCCATCCAGGGATGTTGTAGCCCCCCTGATTTACGTGGCACATACCGTCGTCGTGATCGGCGGCGTACATCATGAGCCCGAGCCCTATCTGTTTGAAGTTGCTCATACACGTCGTCTTCTTGGCGGCAGCCTTGGCTTGCGCGAAGACGGGGAAGAGAATGGCGGCAAGAATGGCAATGATCGCAATGACGACCAGCAACTCGATCAACGTGAATGCACGATGTCGACGCATGGATTCCTCCCTGAAGGCCCGTTCTCGAGCCCTCACAGCTCTCAGCACAAGAGAGGATGCACCCCTTTCGTGCAGAGGCGATACTTCTATGATTCTACAGATTCTCCGGAACTCCTCCATGATTTTGCGAATCGCAGGATCATGGGCTGGCGCCCGCCCGCGAGTCCCCGAAAGGCCACAGGTTGGAGCCCTTTGGCTTCCGGGCACAAAATCGCGCCATTCCTTGCAAAAATGCCTGGAAGTGTGATTTACTGTAATTGCCGTCGGGCGTAATTGTCGTTCGCGGTGTGAGTGTTGAGCCGCTTGCCATTGGGCGAGTTGGAATTTGTGGAGGAATTGGTGTAATGCGTAGGCTTTTTGGTGGAGCCTGCTTGGCTGCGGGGCTCTTGCTCGCGGGCCAGGCGGCCGCAGATGTTACGATCAACTTCGGCGAAGCAGGGCTGACCCCCGGGTTTGGCCCCGACCCTTGGTTTGCGGGCAACCCCAAGGGAACTGATCTAGGCAACCAGTTTGTGGGCGTCGGAGCGTTGTTCTCAGTGGTTAGCGGAGCGGCCTATGTGGCCAACAGCTCATTCGTTTCCGGCTGTAGCTCCCTTGGATGGGACGACTTCCTGGCCGTCAATACGACGCCGCCATACGGCACCTCGCAAGCCGTTTTGTCGGTGGTTTTTGTGGATCCCAACGATGGCGTGACCCCCGCCTTTGTGGCAGGCGGATCGGTGTCGTTCCGGATTTCCGACATCAACCCTGTACCGTCAAACCGCGTGGTGGTCCAGACCCTTAACCTGAGCAACCAGGTGATCGAGCAGGTCTCGCTCACCCAGTATCAGGACGTTCTGGGATTCACGACCGGCGACGTGGCGAAGATTCAATTCATCGACAACGGGTCCGATGGCTTTGTGGTGGATGACCTGAGCTTTGGCGCGGTGACCGTGGCGCCCGAGCCCTCGACGATCTGGGCGTTGGCGCCTTTGGGCATCGGCCTACTGGCGCGGCGAAAGGCTCGCAAGTAGCTCGACGGGCGATCAGCCTGCGCAACCCCGGCTCCACCGAAGGTGGGGCCGGGGTTTCTTGCTACTTGGTCTCGTCATTCCCAAGCTCAAAGCTAGGTGGCTGGAGCTTGGGAGGAGGGGGAAGCTCGATGTTCAGCCGCCGCCGTTCCTTCTGCGTCGGTGCGGGTCTGCGGTCCTGCCTGGGCGCCGGCTCCTGAGCTTCTTTGGGCTCAGCAGGCTCCTCCGCGTGGCTCTCGACGGGCCTGGGCTGCGTGGGCGCCGAGATCCCTTTGGCCGGTGCCTGAGGCGAAGAAGAACCTCCGCCAATCCCCTTGATCTTCTCGACCAGGTCCACCCCGAAGAGCTGCTTGATCTGCTCCATCGTCGAGAGCGCCCGCCCGGCCGTTCCGCCGCCATCAGGCATGTCGATGATGGTCATTCTCTCGATCTCCGTCTCCGCGACCACATTGGTCACCGCCTGGATGATGCTCGGCAGCTTTTGCATGAGCAGCACTTCACGCCCATGCTCTCCGGCAGCCTCAAGGCTCGTGACCACGGCCCGAAGCGCTTCTGCCCGCGCGCGTCCCTCTTCGAGAATCGGAGCAACCTCCGCCTTAGCTTGTGCTTCGGCCGCCTCTGCGACGGCCTTGGCAGGCTGAATGACGTCCGCCTCCAACTGCCGGCGTACCTGCTCCACACGGGCGCTCTGAACCTCGAGTTCGGCCCGCGCTTTGGCCACCATCGCGGATACGGCGGCTAGCTCTTCAGCAACGAGCGCTGCGCGGCGGGTCTGGATGTCGATCAGCCGCTTGTCCGCGTCTGCCTTGGCGATGCTGGTTTGCGCGTCGATCTGCGCCTTGCTCTCCTTCTGCAGGTTCTCGCTGGAGCGCACGATGGAATCTGCCCGAGCCACAGCTTCGGCGATGCGCGCCTTGCTGACCACCTCGGCGTTGCGCTTACGGCCGATGCTGTCCAGGTAACTCACGTCGTCGGTGACGCTCTGAATCTTCAACGTGTCCACGATCAGGCCCAGCGCGGTCATGTCCTGCTCGACCTCCTGCACAAGCTGCTCGGCGAAAAGGATCTTGTCCTCGTTCACCTGCTCGGGGGTCATCGTGGCCAGCACGCCCCTCAGCGAGCCTTCGAGGGTGCTTTTGGCGATCATCATGATCTCTTCGCGGCGCTTACCTAGGAAACGTTCGATGGCGTTGTTGAGCAGCGGCTCATGGCCGGCGATCTTGACGTTCGCCACGCCCTGCACCACCAGCGGAATACCACCTTTGGAGTAGGCGTTCGTCGCCGTGAGGTCGATGACGATGTTGGTTAGGTCCATGCGGTCCACGCGCTCGATCAGCGGCTTTCGCCAGGCTTTGCCGCCCTTGATCACGCGATAGCCGACGACGCGGTCCGGCCCCACCCTTCGGCGGAAGCCAGTGAACACCAGAACCTCGCTCGGAGCACAGATGTTCAGCAGCGCAGGAAGGCTCAGGATGAAAAGCAGGACGAAGAAGGCGACGACGCCAAGAACCATCAATAGCCAAGTCATTTCGTTTCACCTCCCTTGGCGGTTGCAGCCGGGGCACTGGGGGCGGGTAGCTCCTTGGCTCCGGATATGGTGCCTGGGATGTCGATGCCCGTCGTGTCGGCAACGGCCGAGAACACCTCCCTCAGCATCGCCGGGTAGTTGCCGACGTAATTGGCGAGGGCCTTGCCATCGCCTCCGTCGATCACGTTGACTGAGCCCACTTTGACCTTGGCGACACCCTGCGCCGCCGAAGCAAGAATGGATTCGATGTCGTCGATCAGATAGGCCATCATCGCCGACTTGCCGGCGACCGACCAAGCGTCGTGCATCATCTGCACGGTTTGGGCGACGGCCACGCCGCGCTCTCTGAGGATCGCGGCTTCTCCCTTGGCGCGATATTCCTGAGCCACCTGTTGGGCTTCAGCCGGAAGTACGGTGTCTACCTGAAGCCGGATCCCCTCAAGCTCCGCACGAAGCTTCTGCAGCTCCTGTTCGGCCTTGGCGCGGGCCTGCCTTGCCGCTGCGAGCATACGCTCTTCTTCCGACTTCACCGTAGATTCAAGGTCCGCCTGAATTCTCCGGAGCTCGTTCTTCATCTGGAAGATCTGGGCCTCGACCTGATTTTTGGTCACGTTGGCGCGCGCTTGGTTATCGGCCTCGCTGAGTTCGGCGTCGCGCTCGGCGTCGCTCTCCGCGATCTCGGCCTCCCGGATGATGTTTGCAATTGCGCCGCGCCCGATGCTGTCCAGATAGTGCTGGTCGTCGCTGACGTGGAGGATTTTGAGCGTGTCGAGATGGATGCCGAGCTTCACGAGGTCTTGCTCGGACTCCGAGGCGAGCTCTTCGGCGAACCTCAGCCGGTCTTCGTTCACCTGCTCAGGGGTGAGCCTGGCAAGAACGCCTCGCAGGTGTCCTTCGAGGGTCTCCTTGGCGACGCGCCGAATCTCGTTGGGATCGCGCCCCAAAAAGCGCTCGATCGCGTTTCCGATAACGCGCTCGGAACTGGAGATCTTTACGTTGGCGATGGCGTCGACATTCAGCGCAACGCCTCCCTGGGAGTAGGCCCCGCGGATCGAGATCGGGACTTCGAGCAGCCCCAAGCTCATCCGGTAGACCTTCTCGACGATCGGCCAACGAAATGTGAAACCGCCAAGAAGCACGCGGTACCCGCGAAGCGACCCATCCGGGAAGCGGTGGTTGCGGCCCGAGAGGATCAACACCTCATTTGGTGGGCAGAGCTGCAAGAGGGACTTCATGAAGGAGAAGAACAGCAGCAGAAGGACTACAGCAGACGTGCCGACCACCACCCACAAGGCGGGTGAGAAGCCGGGGGGGTCCGGCATTTGAGCGAGAGTGTGAGAGTGCAGCAAGGATGGGTTACTCCATGATTTCAGTCAGTGGCATGACCTTGGCGTTATTGCCTTCCATGCCCACGACGACGACCTCGGCGCCGATGGGGATGTCGCTTGCCCCTTCAGGCAGCGCGAGCAGATCGAGAATATCGCCCTTCACGGTGCAGCGGATCTTTCCTGGGAGGCCGGCCCTTAGCGCGACCGTCACCAGGGCGGTCTTGCCCAACAGGTCCTTCTCCGTGGTCGATCCGCCTGCTTCCGACTTCTTGAGCAGCCGCACCGAGTAGGCCACGATGAGGCCCGTCAGAATCCCGCCAGCGCCAGAGTAGATGGCAGTTTCGGCCTGCCCAAGGTTGGAGAACTTGGTCAGAAGCAGTCCGCAAGCCCCAAAGACGGCGCTGAAATAGGTCCAGAACCTCAGGCTCAGGAAGGGAATCCAGGTGTCGCTGGCGTGCATCGCCGTTCCGACGCCCTCATGATCCACGTCGTGGTCCACCGAGAGGTCGTGGTCGCCAAAGTCGTGGCTGATGTCGTGGTCGGTAGCGAAGTCGCTATGGCCATGCCCGGCACCCAGAACGCTCAGCAGCACCAGCGCGCCGCCGACGATCAATCCTACGATGTAGAGTCCGAGCATTGTGGTTAAGGATTCTCTATGCAGGTACGCGGGACCTTCTTTTCAGGTTGCAGACCACGGAAGTGATAGACTCCGCTCGCGCCACCGGACATGAACGACCTTTCGCAGCCGACCCCAGAGCCCCTGACCGGATCGTCGTTACGCGACGCCCGGCTGATGCGCGCCAACCAGTTGGTTGAGAGCCTGCGGTCCACGCCCAATCTCTCTCGCATCGGCGTCCAGCGGCTGGCGGCAGACTTTGACCTATCTCCGCGCATCGTCGAGGAGTTGCTGAGGCGCGGCGTGGCGACAGGCGAGCCAAGAAAGCCGATCGTCGCCATCCTTAGGGACGCTGTAGTCGCTTGCTCTCGGGCGCTGGGCAGGGTTCTCGATTCGCTGTTTGCATCCGCGCTCCCTTTCCTGGTCTTTTCGGCCTCCGTCGGTCTCGGGATCATCTTTCTGGCATCACAGACCGTCAGGAACGACTCCCAAGAAAGCCTCAGGGTTGCGATCCGGATCGCTACCGGCCTGTCCGTGCTCTTGCTTCACTGGGCGTGTTTCTATCGGCGGGCGGACTTCAGGGTGGCAGCGATCGGGACCGGGCTCTTTGCGCTGTTGTTTTCCGGTTTTGGCGCGGCGTCGGCGCTCCAGACGGGGTTCCCGCCGATGTTTCAGACGACCCCCGGGCGGATCGTCTACATCGTGAGTTCAGGCATCGTGTTTGGCGTGTTCTATGGAACCGCCGCGACGATCGCCACCACTTTTGGCGCGATGGTGCGTCTGAGGGAGGAACGGTCCCGCAGGATGCAGCTCTCCCGGCACGAGCTTCTCTCGCGACTGTTCGAGGTGCAGGAGCGGCTTTGCTGCATCCCGGAGCGCATCCCGAGGAAACGCCATCCTGTGCTTCGGTGGGCGCGCCGCCACGTCGCGCTCACGGCCCTGCTCCTCAGCCTCATGATGGCCGGAATCAACTACGCGGTGGCGTGGAGCACCAACTTCAACCCCTCGAACCCCGTGAACGCGAGCTCGGCGATGATGCTGTTCGGGGTCGGCATGTTCGTGGTGCTCATCGCCATCATCGGTCTGCTCGCCGTATGGACCGACACGCTCCTCAAGGCCCTAGCGGTGGGCGTCCTGTCCTCCGTGGGCGAGTTGGCTTTCAGCTTCTTGCCCTATCCCGGCTCTCCCACCTCGCCGGAGCGCTTTTTGGCTTCTTTGGGCAGCGCAGCGGTGCTGTTTCTGATCCGGGTCTCGGGCATCGGGCTTGTGCGATTGGGCCTGTACCTGACGAGCGAGCTTAGCCGGTTGCGCCTGGGCGAAGACGCCGATGAGGCCTCTCTGATCGCCGAGTATCTGGAGATCAAGCGCCGGTTGGCAACGGCCCCGGTGACGGTGCTCGTCTTGGTTGTGGATGCCGTAGGCAGCACCAGACTGAAGGAGAACGCCGACCCGTTGACGGTCGAGTTCACGTTCCGCAGCTATCAGTCTTGGCTGGCCGAGACCTTTGAGCGTCACAAGGGGCGCTCGGTCGCGCAAACCGGCGATGGGGCGATCGTGACCTTTGGAGACCCGGACAATGCGCTCTGCGCCGCCCGAGCCGTGCTTGGGCATTTGGAGGAGTTCAACCGGACACAGAACCGTCTGGATGCGCCCTTTCAGCTTCGCCTGGCGATGCACGGTGGGGAAGTGGTCGCCGATTTGGACCAGGTCCAGTTTGCCCAGGTCATCGACGTCGCAGCCCACACAGAGAAGGTCTCACCCACCGGCGGCATCGCGGTCACCGAGCCGGCCTATCGGGCTCTCGGCGAGCCTCGCGCTGCGCGTCTCAGCCAGAAGGTGGATGGCTACGACGTCTTTGTTCTGGAGTGAGCAGCCACCTTCCGCGCCAGCCCGGCCGTCGTTTTCCAGAATTCCGGCCCAACTTGAGGACAGAACTTCGACATCAGCGCTTTCATCCGGTTCACTTTAGAGCGCAGGACCAGGTCGGAGGCGATTCTGGTTTCCAAATAGGTGGCCTCGGCGACCATGTATGCGAAGACCTCGGCCTTGTCCTCCTCGACCCCGGTCGTGCCGTAGTGGTTGATGAAGCCCGGGTACTGGTCGGTGGCCACGCCCGTCCCCGCCGTGTTCTGGGCGAGCGCGCCGCCGGTTCCATACTTGAAACCCTCGGGGTTAAGGGCAGACCATTCTTTGTCCCGGTAGACCTCCCCGTCGTCTTTGAAGTCGATCATGTGATACAGCTCGTGGTGGAGCACCCGCACCTGGTACATCCGGTTGGTCTTGCCACGGCTCGTGTCGAGATAGAGGGTGTCATGTTCCCAATCGGGGACGGCCGCACGAAGCTGGCCCGCAAACGCGAGGTTCTCGCAGAGAACGATTCGTTTGAGGCTGAGCTTGGCGACCAGTTCCCTGGGATAAAGCGAAAACTCCTTGACGAAGATCGGAATGTAGCGGTCCAGCTCGATATTGGGCGCTGGGGCACCCGAAATCTCGCCGGAAGTGAGCTTGACCGGGAAGGAGGGCGCCGCTTCGACCTTGAGGCCATAGTGCACGCCGAGACCGTCGAGGAGGGCGCGGTTGGTGGCGAGCGCCTGGGCCTGGATTGTTTGGGGGATGAACGCCCCGGCAAGCACCAAGACAACGCATGAACGTGCGCGGCTCATCAGCAGAAGGACGGCGGCCACGGCGCGAAGATTCGGCAGATTGTGCTGCGGCCGCTCTGTTGGCGTGGAAGGGTGCAAGGGAGGTGAGAATGTTGAGGGCCGTGAGGATGATGAGGACGGTGAGGATGGAAGGGTGGACGGATGGACGATTGGAGGTGTGGAAGGATGATGAGGACCGTGAGGATAGTTGGCCGTTCACAGTTAGCGATTCGGGACGGAGCGTCGGGTTTACCCGGCCTCGAGCGCCTGGCATTGATGCCCAAGCGGCCTGGAGTCTGCACCTGCAGGCTTTTAGAAGGCGGGAATAGGTTAGGGTGGTGAGAATGGTGAGCGTGAGCTCGTAGCCGCAGGCTCCGTGCCTGCGGCCTGGAGTCTGCACTTGCTGGCTTTGAGAAGGCGTGAACAGGTGAGGGTGGTGAGAATGGTGAGCGCGAGCTCGTAGCCGCAGGCTCCGTGCCTGCGTCCACGGGGTCTGCACCTGCTGGCTTCTAGAAGGCGGGAATAGGTTAGGGTGGTGAGAATGGTGAGCGTGAGCTCGTAGCCGCAGGCTCCGTGCCTGCGTCCTCGGGGTCTGCACCTGCTGGCTTTGAGAAGGCGTGAACAGGTGAGGGTGGTGAGAATGGTGAGCGTGAGCTCGTAGCAGCAGGCTCCGTGCCTGCGTCCCTATCCACAACCCACAAACCCTCCAACCCAACCTGTTTCCTCTAGCTTTTCGAACTAGAAAACCTAAAGAACATTCTCAACGATCCGACAATTAGGATCACTATGGCCATTTGGCATGCTTTTAGGGAAGGGGATGGGAAGAGGAAGGGACAAGGGCGCAAGGTCAGGCGGCCGCGGCGCAGCCGTTCGGTGATCGACGTGACGCGCCTCATGACGGGTCGCCAACGAAAGACAAGGTGTCCATGGCGCAGGCTCACCGAATACATTTGCAGCCTTGACTGGCCGGAGTGGATGCTCAACGTTTGGGACTTCCTGATCGACGAGTTTCCCGAGGTTCTGGGTACATGTGAACGCGCCGCAGCCCTCACAACCACGACGGCGAGATCGGGACTCAAGGCGTTCCAATGTCGCCCGTGGCTGAAGGGTGCGCTCTATTCAGCGGTCGCGCTGGCTCTCACGACCCTAGCCCAGGCGATGCTTGGCAACCCCTCCGGTTCGCGATTCCTGTACCTGCTGCCGATCTGGTTTGCCACTCGGCTGTCGGGCCGAGGAGTCGGCTTTGCAAGCGTCTTGGCCGTCTCGTGGCAGATGGCGTACTCCGATCATGGCGAAGGGCACGCGCTAGCGTTGCTCGAACCCAACGGGCTCTTGCGAGTTGGTTCCCTGACCGCTCTCATGCTCATCATTTCGCAGGTCGAAGGGCGCCTGCAAAGCATTCAGGAAGCGGCTCGTCGCGACCCTTTGACACAGGTGCTGAACAAGGCAGAGATCGAGCATCGCGTCGGAGAGGCGATCCGGCTATGGCAAAGGCACAAAGTTCCGGCCTATGTCGTGATGGTGGATTGCGACCGGTTCAAATCCATCAACGACCGCTATGGCCACGCCTTCGGCGACATCGTGCTGCGGTTCTTGGCTCGACGGCTGCAGTCGGCGGCAAAGTCCAATGGAATGGTCGGCCGTGTTGGGGGCGATGAGTTCCTGATTCTGTTTCAGGGTTTGAATTCCGCCACGGTCAAGCGCCGGATGAGCTCAGCCGCGCACATCTTTGAGAAGTACGTCTCCGGTATGGGTCTCGACGCATCGATCTCTTGTGGCGTCGTCGAAATAGGCCCCGGCGCGGACTCCCTAGAGCGCGCCTTGTCAAGCGCCGACCAAAGGATGTACCTGCAAAAGCGGGCCGGCCGAATCGAGGCGCGCCCGAGCGGCGCCTATCTCACCGCGTAGCGAAACCCGCTCTGCCATACTCGCTGAAATGCTCAACGTCGCGCAATCCGGACCCCTGTTGCAGGTTTCACTGAACCGGCCTGAGGTTCGGAACGCTTTCAACGACGAGCTGATTGCCGCTCTGAGCGAGGTTTTTTTGGACTTACCCGCGGGGGTTCGGTGCGTCGTGCTCTCGGGCGAGGGCAAAGCGTTTTCGGCAGGCGGCGACCTTGAGTGGATGCGCCGGGCGGCGGCGTATTCCGAGGAGCAAAATGTTCAGAACGCTCTGAAGCTGGCGCGGCTGTTTGAGGCCATCGTGAGCTGCCCGGCGGTGGTGATCGCCAAAGTGCACGGCGCGGCTTTTGGCGGAGGATGCGGGCTTGTAGCGGCGGCAGACGTGGCCGTCTGCGAGGCTGAAACCAAGTTCGCATTTTCGGAAGTGCGATTGGGGCTATTGCCGGCCACCATTTCGTCGTTCGTGATTCCGAAGATTGGCGCAGGCCATGCCCGGGCGCTCTTTTCGACCGGCGAGGCCTTTGGGTCCGAAAGGGCACTTAGGATCGGTCTCGTACACGAGGTTGCCGGAGCCGATTCGCTCCATTCAGCCGTGGAAGCCAAGGTCCAGGCGGTGCTCGCATCCGGTCCGGACGCTTGCGCCAGGGCCAAGCGCATCGCCGCCGAACCGCCGCTTGCCATCGAGGCTGCGGCTATGCTTCTAGCGGAGGCTCGCGCGTCCGACGAGGGACGGGAAGGTGTCGCGGCGTTTCTGGAGAAGCGGCCTGCGAGGTGGGCGCCAAAGGCATGATCCGTAAGCTGCTCATCGCCAACCGGGGAGAGATCGCCGTGCGCATCATGCGGACGGCCCGGACCATGGGCGTTCGCACCGTTGCCGTCTTCAGCGACGCCGATGCCGAGAGCCTTCACGCCAAGCTCGCTGATGAACGCGAGGGCCTGGGGGCGCCGGACCCGGTCGAGAGCTATCTGAACATCGAGAAGATCGTCGGGGCCGCCAAGGCGACGGGCGCCGATGCCATCCATCCGGGCTATGGGTTTTTGGCCGAAAACGCCGACTTTGCCGATGCCTGCGCGGAGGCCGGTCTGACGTTTGTCGGGCCGACCGGGGCAGCAATGCGAAAGCTCGGCGCAAAGATCGAGGCCAAGCAGCTTGCGGTCTCAGCGGGAGTTCCCGTCGTGCCCGGCTTTTTCGAGAAGGGAGCGCCAGCCGAGAGACTCAAGGCTGAGGCCAAGAAGATTGGATTCCCTGTGATGCTGAAGGCTTCGGCCGGAGGTGGCGGGCGAGGGATGCGAGTCGTCCGTGATGAGTCCTCCTTCTTCTCCCACCTGGAGACGGCTTCCTCCGAGGCTCTGAACGCCTTCGGCGATGGCGCGATGATGGTGGAGAAGCTCATCGAGAGGCCCCGTCACGTCGAGGTTCAGATTCTGGCGGACCACCATGGCCGCGTCGCAGCGCTATACGAGCGAGAGTGCTCGATCCAGCGACGGCATCAAAAACTGATCGAAGAAGCGCCGTGGGGAGGTGATGCGCGATGGGCTATGCGCGATGGAAGACAGGAAGCGACCTCGCCACTTCGGGGAGAGGTTGGTGAACGCAGTGAACCGGGTGAGGGGGCAATGGAAGGCGATGCGCGATGGGCGATGGGCGATGGGGACAGACAATCCACCTCGCCCCTTGTGGGAGAGGTCCGGCTCCACCCCGAAGGGGAAGGAAGTGAGCGCAGTGAACCGGGTGAGGGCGTGGCTTGGCCCGACCTCCGAGAAGCAGCCGTCCGCCTAGCGCAGGCCGCAGGCTACACCAACGCCGGCACGGTCGAGTTCATCGTCGACGACGCCACGGGCCGGTTCTACTTCCTTGAGGTAAATGCCCGGCTTCAGGTCGAGCACCCTGTCACCGAGCTCATCACCGGGCTCGACCTTGTGGCGTGGCAGCTCAAGATCGCCTCAGGAGAGGCCCTCGACCTTCCGTCACCCCTGATGAACGG
Organism: Armatimonadota bacterium; assembly: GCA_016223145.1. NCBI lineage: Bacteria > Bacillati > Armatimonadota > Armatimonadota bacterium. The sequence continues at coordinate 310,627 of JACRPN010000008.1, forward strand.
CGAACGAACAGGCATCTGCGGCCACGCGATTGAGGCACGGATCGTCGCCGAAGATCCCGCGAACGGCTGGCTGCCCTCGATTGGCCGGATCGTGGGTTGGGCCGAGCCGAAGGGTCCGGGCATCCGGGTGGACACGGGCTTCGGCGCGGGGCTGGAAGTCTCCCGCTACTACGATTCGCTTCTTGCTAAGGTGATCTTGCATGGGGCCAACCGCGAAGAAGCCCTCTTGCGGATGGAATCGGCCCTAATGGACTTCCATATCCTTGGCGTGAGGACCAACATCGAGTTCTTGCTGGCGGTGCTCCGACACCCGGACTTCCGAGCCGGGCAGTTCGACACAGGGTTCTTGGGGCGAGAATTCGAGGGTTGGGCCCCGAGTGATTCCTTCCCGAATGCGCTGGCAGCGCTCTGCAGCGCCCCGCCGACTGGGTCCACAACCGGCAAGCCGGCTGCTGCGATCCCGTCGGTATGGCAGAGCGCAGATACCTTTCGTAACGTCTGATCCAGCGCGCCCACTCGGTTCACAAGCTAGAATCTGGCGTGCTCCGCTTTGAGGGCCAGGCCCTTCCGCCCAACCCCGCCATCGCCGTCATTTCGAACGACGCGATCGGCAACTTTGTGGCGGCGACCCCTCTGCTCCAGATGCTCCGAGAGAAGTATTCGCCCTGCGAGATCGTGTACTTCGGCGGCAAACGGACTTTGGAGTTTCAAGAGGCGTCGGACCTATTTGAGTCGCACGAGCCGCTGCACGGTTCCGATTCAGCGACAGCGGTCGAGATGCTGGCCCGCTGGGCCGGGAATTTCGACCTCGTGGCGAACGTCGAGGTCGGCCCGCTCGCCAAGACGGCGGCGGCGCTGATCGCCAAGCCCGAGGGATTCGTCGCGGGTCCCTGCGCCGGTCCGGGTGGACGCGGGGAGTTGGCGTTTTTAGACGATGAGCCCGGGCGGCTCTGGCGCGATCCCGAGTGGATCGCCGAGGACCTCACCGAGCGCTACAAGTGCTTGAACTCCGGCTTCATCGGCGAGATTTTCTGCCGTGGAGCCTATCTGGGCGGGCCGATCCCGCCTTACCGAGTGCCGAGTGCCGAGCCTCCGATGCCGATCCCGGATGTGCTCATCGGGTGCTCAGCGAGCCTGTCCGAGAAGCTCTGGCCCGTGGAGTCCTGGATTAAGGTGCTCCAGGCGCTGGCCGAACGGGGCGTTTCGGCGGGTCTGCTGGGCGCAAAGCCGTCGGACCAGCGTGCGCTTTGGCTTGGGGCGAGCGCCGAGGAGGTCATGGTGCGCTCGGGGCTGGTGCTGGACCTGCGCGGGCGGCTCACGCTGCCCCAGGTGGTGGGCGCTCTGGGCAAGGCACGCGCCGTGCTCAGCCTGGACAACGGGATTCTGCACCTGGCGGTCGCGGCGGGAACGCCGACGGTCGGGCTGTACCGCCACGGCATCCACCGTCTCTGGGCACCGCCCTTTGAGGGCTTGACAGTCATGACGCCAGGGGAGGGAAGGGAAGTGGCGGAGATTGAGCCTGATAGGGTGCTTGCGGCGCTGCAGATTTGAACGACAGGAATCCTTGAAATCCTCCAAATCTCTCGTCACTTCGGGGAAAGCAGTACGTAAGTAGGCCTGTTGCGCCTGGTTTTGCGGGCATGGCGCTTCCTTCACGACCCAACTGACATGGATAGGCCAAGTTGTCAACCAGGAACTGCTCGGAGCAGTGCTTACTTAAGTTCGACGAGGAGAAACCGGCCTGGAGTAGCGCCGATCCTCTTCGGCTGGTGAAGCAACAGGAACTTGCCGTTCGCGCTCCTTCCCGCAAGCTGGAAGTTCCCGACCCTCTTCCAAGTACCGCCCCTAGACGTCACGAATAGACTTGGCTTCGCTTCCCTTGGAGTCCAGGATGTCCATGCCCAAACGCGTCCGCGCGCTGCGGTGGACTCTATTCGCCAGCCCTTCTCTTGTCTCGGCAGCCTTACGAACCGTTTCCGATAGGCGTCGAAGTAAGAGTCGCCATGAAGGTAAGCAATTAGGCCGTTCTCGATATCAGCAGAGGTCGGATATTCTTTTTGGTTAGGGAATGTCCTCAGTTCCTTAGGCAAATTGGGTTCACACAGCGGGATAGCGAGTCCAACCAGCTTACGTTCGCTAGCGGTAAGACTGCTCTTTGTCAGGAAAGTCAGTCCACTATCACGCAATGTCGCGAATGCAACTGTCACACTGGTGTTCCTGGAGTGCGAATTGCTGGCGGTGCCTCCGCCCTTGATGATCGCTATCCGGACGCCATGCGCGGAAACCTTCGATTCCAGCATGCCGGTGGCCGTTCCAAAGGACCGTGTTTGTCCGAAAACCGCAGACGCAATCCCGTTGCGGCGGATTGTGAACATCCCGATGGCGTCAACCTGATTTGTCGATTGAGTGTTCGACTCTGACCCACTACGCCGAACGCAGAGAAGGCGGCCTTCGTCTGGGCACGCGACCGGTAAGAAGTTGTCGCTGGGAATTGCTGACTTGTCGGACGAAGCGACGGCCGAGTCGGCAAGCGAGACCGACCAAACATGGGCGCCCGTCATTGCATCCGCAGCCGAAGCGGTCCCATCTTGAACATCATACTGGACCAAGACCTTTCCGTCATCCGAGACGATTAGCATATCGAGCGTGGGGTATCCCACGGCGAACCTAAGTTCTGATACGCCTTTGAGGTCTTCAACGTTTGAGATCGAGGAGTTGGACTGTGTGTGGAGTGCGGACAAGAAGATGAGTGTCGATATCATCGGCTTTGGTTAGGTCTGATCAAATACTCTGACAGTCTTGCTGACGTGGGCTCCGAGGCGAACGGATCCCGCTCCAAGCGGTATTCGCGTGGGGAGTGCGACTCCATGCGCATTTTGAGCTCTATAATCTGCCCGCTGCGTTGCACCTTCAGCTTGTAGGCTTGGCCGATCTTCATCCCAGCGAAGAGGGACATGGCGAAGGACTGCCCGTCCAATTCGAGGATACTGTCGCCCTTCAGCAGACCCGCTTCGGCCAGAGCGTCGGAGGTGGAGGCGACGACGCCCTCCTTGAAGGCCGCTCCGAAAACGGGAACCGGTTTGCCGATCTCGAGGACCCTTAGGCCGATGCCCTGGAGCACCTCGAACGGGACCTCGTCGGTGGATTGCACGATGGTGCGGTAGAGCGCCGAAAGGTCCTTCCCCGAAACCTCGTTGATCGCTCGCAGGATGCCGTCTTCCTCGTAGCCGTGGTGCGGCAGCTTGTGCTTTTGATAGAGGAGGCGCATCACGTCGTCGAGCGACTTGGCGCCGTCAGTGGCCTCGCGAATGGCTGCGTCGAAAACCAGCCCCGAGATGAGCCCCTTGTTGTAGTAGTCCAGGTCGTCGTAGCCGAAGCCGCCGTGCTCCCAGGTCTCTCGGCAAGCGCGCTCGAGGGTAATCCTTTTGCGGGTGCGGCCGCTTTGGAGGGTGTAGATCTGGCTGGAGAAGCTGTCGAGCAGCCAGGCTTCGTCGTACCTCCCCGACCGGTAGGCGGTCAGGTAGGCATAGTAGTCGGTCACGCCCTCGGCGAACCAAAGGTTGCCGGTGCGTTGCTCCTGGGTGTAGTCGAACGGCCCGAGGATCTTGGGCCTAATCTGCTTGACGTTCCACGCATGGAAGTACTCGTGCGAGGCGAGGGTGCCCAGGCTCAGCCGCCCGTTGTTGTTGGTGGCGATGACGTTGCAGGCGCGGTGTTCGAGACCACCGTTGAAGTTGCCCACGGCGAGATGGACGATGTAGAGGTACTTGCGGAACGGCGCGCTTCCAAAGAGCTTGATGGCAGGAAGGCTGAGCTGCTTGAGCTCCTCGACCACTTCGTCCTGGTTGGTGGGATAGAGCCCGTTGGCGGTCACAAACACGACCTCGAAGGGGATACCGGCGACTTCGAACGGCCTGCGCTGCATTTTGCCAAGCTGGAGCGGGTGATCGATGAACTCGTCGTAGTCTGGGGCCTCAAACCCGTCCTCTTCGGCAGCCTGCATGGCGGTGGCGACATCCCAGCCGCGCGGCAGCGTGAGCTTCAGGCTGCAGCGCTCATTTTTGCGGCCTTGGGGGTAGACGAATGTCGCCGGTCCGTTCACGAACGTCGAATCAGACCTGACGTTGACGCCAAAGAACCCCAATCCAGGGTCGTTGCCAAGCACCCGGTAGCTGAAGGTCATCGGTCCCTGCGTCGGGTTTGAGACCACCCACGACCTGGCGTCTTCACCCGGTCCGATCTGCAGGGCTTGGCCAGCCCCGTTGGCGGCCCGAATGTCGGAGAGGTTCTGCTCGTAGCGCTGAAGGAAGTAGAAACCCGGGCACCAGGCTGGGATATGAAAGCTCTGGTCAGGCTCTGTGGTCTCCAGCCGAACAGAGACCAGGACGGATTGCGCCTGGGGCTGTGGCGTGAGTGTGTAGTGGACGTCGGCCCAGGACAGCACGGGGAGCAGGCAAAGGAATAGAAGGAAGCGTCGCATGGGAGTTGTCGGACTTATTTTGGCGGATGGGGTTCTAGGATGAGGACGGATGACGGCTTGGGCCGATTCGGGGATGGCGCATGGACGAAGGGACCGTCTCCCTCCCCAACCCCTCCCTTCCCGACGAGCCGGGACTCGGAAGCATTTTCGATGCGCAAAAACATGGGAGGGACTCCGGAAGCGCCAATCGCGTCCGCGGGTTTTTTCCCCCTCACCCCTGTTCGCTGCGCTCCCCGATAGTCGGGGCAAGCACTAGCCCTCTCCCACGAGGGGCGAGGGGGTTCCTGACATCAAACCTCAGACCTCAGACCTCAGACCTTCTTCCCCCTCATCCCTTCAACGCTTCACTCACCTTCCCTCCGGCGCCCCGTCTCCCCGTTTCTCCGAACCTCCCTTTCACCCCTCACGTATCTCTCACGTCCCTTCGCCCCATTTCCCTCGTCCAAATACCAGTAAGGAGCTAAACTCGCACCATGCAAGGGGCTTGGAAGGTCGGACTGCTTGTCGTCGTGTTCGTGGGGCTGCTTTTTGGCGCCTACGCGATCCTGGGCAAATCGCTCTTTGCCAAGAAGGCGGACCTTTATTACGCCGAGTTTGAGGACGCCACCGGGCTTGCCCTCGGTGGGGCCGTGCTTATGGCGGGCGTGAAAGTCGGATCGATCCAGGATATTCAGTTGACCGAGATCGGCACGGCAAAGGTCTCGATCGCGCTGGAAGAGGGCAGGCGCATCCCTGCCGGCAGCAGCGCGATGGTGCAGGGGCAGCTTATCGGGTTTGGCGATAGCCCTCTGGTGATCCTCGCGCCGCCAGGGAAGTCCTCGACCTTCTTGAGTCCAGGCGACATCTTGGCGGGCAGGAAGGGCTCGCCGATGGACAATTTGTTCCCTGAGTTCAAAACGACCGCTCAAGAGATGAACAAGACGCTCATCGCGGCTCGCGAACTCATCGGCGACGCAAAGATTAAGAACAGCCTGACCAACCTCATCGATTCGGCGGCCAAGACGGCCGATCGGTTTGGGAAGCTCGCAGGCGACGTCCAGGGAGTGCTCGCCGACAACAAGGCCTCGATCAAGTCGGCCATGAACAGTTTGGCGTCGGCGATGAAAGACGTTCAGGAGGGCGCCAAGCTCGCGGCAAACCTGCTGAAGGACGATCGCTGGAAGACCGAAGCCGAGGGCCTGCTCGCCAAGCTCAGTGAAACCGCCGGCAAGGCGGACACCCTGATGGCGAACCTCAACGAGCTTGTGACCGATCCCAAGCTCAGGGACCCGATCAATGCCTCTGCGGCGAACATCCAGTCGATCACCGAATCGGGGACCAAGATTGCCGCGAACACCGAGGAGATGACCAAGAACGGGATCGAAATCAGCAAGAACGTCGCCGAGGTCACCAGAAAGGCCTCAGAGCTGGCCGACGACGCTCGCGAGGTCCTTCAGAAGCTGAAGGAGTTCTTCCAGAAGGTCCCCTCGACCTCCGGCATCAAGAACATGACCACGGAGATGGACCTGCACCATCAGTCCGGCCCCTCCTATTGGCGGACGGACTTCACAGCGACCTTCCCGACCGAGGATGGGCGGTTCATCGCCGGCGTATTCGATGCGTTCGAGGGCAACAAGCTGACCCTACAATACGGTAAGGACGTGACGAAAAACATCGGATATCGGTACGGAGTGTATGCCAGCAAGCCAGGCGCCGGGGTAGACTGGCGCCTCGCGGCCAGGTGGGACCTGCGTGGGGACTTCTACGATATCAACGACCCCACGTTTGACCTCCGGTCGCGTTTCGATCTCGGAAACGGCTGGTTGGGCTGGATCGGCGTGGACAAAGTGTTCAGAAAGAACGCCCTTTCGCTCGGAGTCGGGATCCGAAAATAGGTGGATTTCCGATGCGCGTCATATTGAATCAAACGGTGCCGAAACTCGGCAAGCAGGGCCAGGTCGTCAAGGTTCAGCCAGGCTACGCCCGCAATTTCCTTTTTCCTCGCGGTCTGGCGATCGTCGCCGACAAGAGGCAGCTTGGAGTGCTCGAACAGAAGATGGCTCGAGTCGCTGCTGCCGACGCCTCGACTCTTGAAGGCGCAAAAGCGCTGAAGGAGAAGCTTGACGGACAGACCGTGCGCATCGAGGGCAAGGCGGGGAGCGGCACGACGAAGCTGTTTGGAGCGGTCACGTCGCAGAACATCGTGGACGCTGTCAAGGACCAGCTTGGGATCGCCATCGACAAGAAGCAGGTGGCGCTTCTCGACCCGCTGAAGCGGCTCGGCAAGCACTCGGTGGAGCTGGATCTGCACCGCGAAGTCGAGGCCCACATCACGGTCACCGTGTTCGACCCGGCGATCCCCGAAGAGGATGAGGCTGCTCCGGAAGCCGAGGCCGAGGATGTTGCAGAGACCGATGAAGAGGCCCCGGCGGAAGCTGAAGCCGAGTAATCGTTTCGAATCGTGTCGCGAGAGCGGCCGAAACGTCGTATGATCTTGCAAGAAGATGCTGATCACGCTCGTTTCGGCCGCTTTGGTTTTATATGGGGCTAATAGCGCCGGACTGTCTGAAAAGCAGGCGGTTCGTGTTACCCCCCTCACCCGGTTCGCTGCGCTCACCGACCTCTCCCCGATGGGGCGAGGGGGAGAGGTTGCCTCAGTCAAGCTTCGGCGGATCTTTGCCAAGGGTGAGAAGTTCGAGTACGAGTTCAAGTCGAGCCTCTTGACCGAAGTTCGGGACTTGGTGATCACCACCTTCATGCCCGAAAAGATCGTCTACGAGTACAAGTTCGGCTATGAGATCACCGCCCTCAAGCCCGACGGTTTCTGCGAACTGAAGTACAAGCGTCCCTCGATCACGATCACCGAGCCCGGCGAAGACGGCCCCGAGAAGACGGTTGAGAAGCTCGACCAGGACGTCTTGATCACGCTTTCGCCGGTCAACGACATGGTGTCCATCAAGGACCAGTCTCCCCCGAAGAAGGGGGGCAAGGACGGCGGCGGGAGCCTTAGGTCCCACCGACTCGTTGGCCTTCCCCGTGCTCAGGTGGACGTCATCGGCCAGTTCGTCGGTGAACTCCACAGGCTGGCGGCATTCGTCGGTTCGATGGATTCCTCGCTGGACTTCTCGCCGAGGCTCCCTTTTGAAGAGGAAGTCGCGCCGGGTGCTACCTGGAAGCGAACGGTCGGCTATTCGCCCCAGAAGTCGAGCTCGGACTCGAAGATGGTGGTTCAGCGGCTGGACTACACCTACACCTACGTGGGGATGGTGGAGTCTGGGGGCAAGCAGGTGCAGCGGGTCACGGCAGACATGAGCCTTGACAGCGACCTCGCCCAGTTCATCCACGATACGTTCAGGCTCAAGCCGGCGCAGACCGGGCTTAAGGCTATTCCGCTCAAGCTCAAGGTCCACGTGGACTACGACCTTGACCCGAAGACGATGCGCACGATCGTTGCCAACGCCACCTCGGAGGGTGGGTTCAGCGTTACGATTTCGGCCTCGGCGGACCCGGTAATCGAGGAGATCTTTCACGGCACCTGCAAGCTGAAGGCGGCGGGTCCGGCGAAGTAGCCTGGGCGCCGAACCGTGAGCCGTGGGCCCGGCACCTATCCGCCGGAAGCTCCACCTCAACCCCTCCTCCTGGGCAAAAGGAGAGGCCCACCTGCTCTTCATCTCCTCATCTCATCATCTCCTCCCGTTATCCGAGTCCCCCTAACCAACCCCTCTTCGGCCGAGGCGGGCGGGGGGGAAGGACGAGCGTCTTTAGGGCCCCTTCAATCGTCCGTCTGCTGTAGGATGTCCGTAGCTCCGATTTCCCAACGCGAGGCAGGCCACCCGTTCTTGCCGTTCGCGAGTCTGGTGGTCGCCGGCACCGTACTGGTGGCGCAGCCTCAGAATGTTTGGCTGGCAGGGGCGCCGTTGTGGCACTTGGGGGTATGGCTGGCGCTTGGCGTCCTCGTGGCGCGGATCACGCGGTCCTTTTCGGGGTCCCAATACGCGATGACGTTGCCGTTTGTCACGATCACTGCGGTCGAGTTTGGGGTGCTCCCCGCAATGCTCATGGAGGGATTGGCGCGATGGCTTGCCGATCCCAAGGCGTCGCTCAGCGACCCCGCGCGGGCCCAATCGGCCTGCATCGGCGCGGGGATCGCGTCGGTTTGTGCGGGGATCGCGCTGCGGTCCGCGCTGGGCTACGGCCTTCTAGGAGCGGCGGCCATGGTGGGTCTTTGGGCGGTTTTGGAGGGAGGAATCCGGTTGGCGGCAAACGAGCGGCGAACCTTGGGAGCTTCCGAGTTGCCGGCGATCTTGGCCTCGTCGGCCGTGCTGATCAGCGTCGGCTCCACGCTGGCTGCTGCCGCGTCTCACGCACAGGGCGTTCCGCTGCTCAGCGCGGTCTTGGTGGTGCCGGCCCTCGCTCTTCGGCAGGCCCACAGAGGCCGATCGGCTCTTCTCAATCAATATTACGGAACCATCGCGGCGCTCTCTCAGATGCTCCAGCGCGCCCACCCTTACACGGGCGGGCACGTGGGAAGGGTGGCCTCCTTCGCCGAACGCACGGCGCTCGCCCTGGGGCTCTCGCAGAAGAGGGCGCAAATGGTGCGCGAGGCGGCGGTGCTGCACGACATCGGCAAGATCGCCGTGGACGAGCGCATTCTCGATAAGCCTGAGCCGCTGACCGATGAGGAATTCGCCGCGGTGAAGCGGCACAGCGCCTATGGCGAGGAGATTGTGGGCCACGTGAGCGAATTCCGCACCATGGCCACCTGGATTCGCAGCCACCACGAACGTCCCGACGGACGAGGCTATCCCGACGGGCTGACGGGCGAGGCCATTCCGATTGAAAGCAAGATCATCGCCGTCGCCGACGCGTTCGACGCGATGACCTCCGACGGCGAGGACGAGGCGGGGCGGGCATATCGCAAGGCGATCAGCGAAGAGGAGGCCCTTGCCGAACTCGACCGGTGCTCGGGCTTGCAGTTCGATGGGAAGGTGGTCGCAGCCTTTCGCGAGGCGGTGTTGGGAGGCGCGCGATGACGTCCGAGCTGATGATCGTTCTCGGCGTGCTGGCCCTGGTGTCGTTAGCCTTGCTCTTTTGGGAGCGGGTGTTGCTGCCTGCCGTGCTGGAGGAACGTTTCTGCGAATCGCTTCGGGCGTTCGGCGCGGCCTTCGAACTGCGGTTCCCGATCCACAAGGGACAGACGGACCGGGTGCGCGACCTCTGCGTGCAGGTGGGCCATCGGCTTGAGTTTCCGCAGAGGGTTCTCAAGAACCTGGAAAACGCCGCCCAGATGCGCGACGTCGGCCTTTGCGCCATGCCGTTCCGGCTCGGCGAGGGCCGACCTTACGAGCAATGGTCCGCCGCCGAGCGAGCCGCCTACATGAAGCATAGCGAGCTCAGCGCCAACATGCTCGAGTTCATCCCGTCCCTCAAGCCGCTGGCGCCGATCGTTCGGAAACACCACCTCTCGTATCGGGGTCCGATCGCCAACGGCGCGCCGGTGCGGTCCGATCTGCCCTTTGAATCTCGGGTGCTCAAGGCAGTGTCCGACTTTGTGTGGTTCGAGCGATGGCAAGGGCAGCTTTTGGCCCTGGAATCGATGCGTTCGGGGGCCGACACCGAGTACGATCCCGTGGTGGTTGAAGCGCTGGTGGGAGTCGTCACGGGCGCCGAGCGTCCCCGTGCCGGATTGGCTGCGGCCGACCTCGGTGTTGAGGCTATTGCCTCAAAGGCTCACGGTTGAGCGAGGCGCCCGAGCGCCCCTTGGCGCAAGTGCGCCTGATCCGCTACTTCCCCTGGATTCTGTTTCTCGCGGGTCTGGGCCTTCGGCTGGTGGGCATCGGCTGGGGACTTCCCAACAGCCTTCACAACCAGTCGTATCATCCCGACGAGATCGTGAACTGGGGTTACGCGCAGGAGATCGAGCCCCAGAGCCTTGACTTCGCGCCCGGATTCTACAGCTACGGCACGCTCTATTTGACGCTGCTTCGGGTTGCCTCCGACGTGGTGGGCGGTTATGGTGGTGGCATCGATCCCGCTCGGCCCGAAAGTGTGTGGACGTTCGTGGGGAACGGCATTTTGGCGGGACGGATCCTCAACGCCATCTTCGGCGCGCTCACGGGCGTCCTCGTCTTTTTGCTTTGCAGACGGTGGATGAGTCCCTTGGCGGCCTCGCTTGCCGGGCTGGCGATCGCCTTCGCGCCAGGGTTCACTGTTCATTCCCGGTTCGCCACGGTTGACGTGCTGGCGACGATGCTCATCGCTGCGAGCGCGTTGGTGGCTTCGCGGCTCCTCATCGCCGAGGGCGAGGAGGCTCTCGACCACAAACAAACGCTCAAGCTCGTGCTCTGGGCGGGGTTTCTCGCTGGGCTTAGCGCGGGCACCAAGTACACCGGTGGGTTGGCGATACTGGCCGTGCTGGCCGTCATCGTGATGGGAAGGAAGCCGGGATGGGGAAAGCTGGCGCTCGCGGCGGTGGGGGCATGCCTGCTCGGGTTCCTGGTCTCGACTCCTGGCTGCCTGACCGAGCCGGACAAGTTCTGGGCAGGCTTTTCCTATGAATTGGCACACTCGGCGCAGGGACACGGCTTGGTGTTTGTGGGTTTGGGAAGCGGCTTCGCCGTGCAGATCTACAACCTTATCGAAGGTTTTGGAGGGCTGTTGCTGTTGGCTTCGGTGGCGGGCGTCGCGCTTGCTCCGAAGAGGCTGAGGCCGCTGGTGTGGCCGCTCCTTGCGTTTGCGTTGCCCTACTACGTGGTGATCGGCCGCTCGGAGATCATGTTCCTGCGCTATTCGTTCCCGCTGCTCGTTCTCTTGGCGGTGGGTTTTGGCACGCTTGCGGAATGGGGGTTTGAGCGGGGCGAAAAGGTCGGGAGGCCCCTGGCCGCCGGGCTGATGCTGATCCTCGGCGGCGTGCCGATTTGGGGTGGTTTGAGGACGGCAGGAGTGATGGCCGCGTACATGGCAGGAGGAGACCCGCGAGACGAGGCGGCGCTCTACCTAAAGGAGCAGATCGCGAAGTCGCCTGGGACGACCGCCGGCATCGTGTCGGATCCTTGGTTCCAGACGCCGCCACTCTTCCCGGATTCAACCCAGCCGCGCGCCCGGTTTATGCAGAACTACGATGAAGCGATGGCCGAGATGCGCGCCGCAGGGATGGTCCAGTACGTGCCCGAAAACCCTGCGGAGCGTTTCGATTGGGACGTTAGGCTGCTCGACGAACTCAAGCCGTCGCTCGTCGTGTTCTCCAGCTTCGATATCGAGCCTCTGGCGCGGCTCGCCGAGCGCGCCGGGCTCGCACCTGGGATTCAACTTCAGGTGGACCGGTACAAGGCCTTCCTCAAGACGCTGCAGAGAGATTACGCGCTGGAGCGGACGTTTGGCGGCGGTCTCCCGGCGATCCACGACCTGGAGTACATTCGGCCCTGGATATGGGTCTGGAAGCGGAAATGACGGCGTCCACGGTCGAGCTGCCGGCGCTCTGGATGGAACCGATTGAGGCCTATCTGGACCACCTGCAAATGCAGTTGGGCGCCAGTCGCCACACCCAGCTTGCCTATCGCAACGACCTCACCCAGGCTGCCGATTTCTTTCGCAGTGCCGGGCTTGAAAGCTGGCAGCAGCTCGACCTGCGGGCCGTCTCGCGGTATCAGGCGACGTTGGGAAGACCGCTCGCGGCCACGACGGCCCAACGCAGGCTGAGCTCGCTTCGGTCGTTTCTCAAGTTCTTGAAGCAAAGGGGCCAGGGGCCAGCGATGGACCTGCCCTCGACGGGAGGTTTCCGGAAGCCCAAGGTACTCCCCAAGGCTCTGCCGATGGAGACGCTTGAGAAGCTGCTGGCTGTCCCCGATCTCGCCACCCCAAAGGGCCTGCGGGACCGGGCGATGCTCGAACTCATCTATGGCGCCGGACTGCGCGTGAGCGAGTCCTGCGACCTCGCCATGGAAGAGATTGATCTGGAGGGCAGGGCGCTTCGCGTGACGGGCAAGCGGGGTAAGACCCGGTATGTGCCTCTGCCCGGGCAGACCATCGAGTGGCTCCGGCGATATCTGGAATCGGGGAGGCCCGCGCTGCTGAGACGGCCGTTACGGAACGTCTTTGTGTCTGATCGTGGGCTGGCGATGCGGCGAACGACCGTTGGCCAGCGGCTGCAGGCGATGGCGGCCAAGGCCGACTTGCCGGAGCACGTCAGCCCCCACACCCTGCGGCACACGTACGCCGTACACCTGCTGAAGGGGGGCGCCGACCTGCGGGCGGTTCAAGAGCTGCTTGGCCACGCCTCGCTGGCCTCGACGCAGGTCTACACCCAGCTCGACCTGGACGAGGTGAGGCGCAAGTATCAGGCGGCCCATCCGCGTCGGTAGGCCCCTGGCGGCCAGTCCTTCGGCTGCCCGGAATCCCCCAAACTAGCGGCGCCGGCGAGCCAGAAAAGCCATACCGAGGCAGAATCCAAGGGCCGTAGCAGGCTCCGGAACCACCGTCAAAGTCGCATCATCCCAGAGGGTGATCCCCGCAGAGTCCGACTCCGTTCGGAACGAGACGGTGAGGACCTTGCCTATTCCCGGATCGCCCGGCTGCGCCGTGTATTCGAGCGTGAGGGGCACAAGAGAAAAGCCAGGGACGACTTGATTCAAGGGTGCTCCGAGCCAACCTGCTGAGCCTATGCGCCACTCCGCGAGCACAAGGCTCTCGGACGCAAGAAAGTCGGGATTTCCAAGATCCATAGGCCCGGCGATCAACTGGAACAGACCGGCTTTGGGGTCGGTGTCCTGGTCGAGCGGCATGCCGAAAACGACGGTCGCTCGATAGGTTCGATTGGCCTGGATGGTTTCACTAACCGATTGGCTTACTCGCCGCTCCCAGTTGTTGATGAAGAGCATCCGAGGGCCAGTGGGATCGCCGAAGCTGGTCGGCCGCATCAGCCCATGGTCCGAAGCGGTGCCGTGATCGCCAGGGATGGCGTACTGCCAGTCGGCAATTCCCGAGATCGCAGCGTAGTAGCTGTCATCGCCCAGGTAGACGGTGCGGATCATTTTCTGATCGTCGACGATCAGGTCGCTCTGGCCGGCCCCCAAAATGGGTGGCTCTTCGAATCCAGGATTGACGAGCAGATTCGTGGAGGCGAGGCTGCTGGACGCAATCAACAGCAATGGAGCCGTCGCCACGAGTTTCATCTCAAAGAGTCGCATGGACAAACCTCGATCGTCAGCCTATCTCCGGTTTGAGCCAGATTTCCAACGCAAACAAGTAAGGATTGGGAAGAGCCTCAAGTCTGGTATTTCTGCCAGGCACGGATCGACCTCTAGCGCGTGCGCCATACTCCCTTGTGCAAGACCAGCGCCACCGAGTATTCAGCCTTGCGCTGGTCGTCACCTACGTGTCCTGGGGCTACAATTTCGTCGCCCTAAAGCTCATGTGGAGCTACATCTCCGCGCCGGCCCTGGCTCTGACCCGTTGGGGCGCGATGATTGCGGGGCTCTATGCCTTTTGTCTCATCAGTCGGGTGCCCCGCGGCATTCCGCGCAGCGACCTACTTCTGGTGCTCTTTCAGGGCTTTCTTTCGCTCGGGATCTATATGGTGCTCTTCCTGGAGGGCACGACACGGACGGGCCCTGGTGAGGCTTCCATCGTGCTGGCCACGGCGCCGCTCTTCACCGCGCTCTTCTCGGCGCTGGCCAAGCAGGAGGTGCTGAAGCGCGAGACGGTGTTCTGGTCGCTCTTCGCGTTTGCAGGGGTCTCGATGGTGGTCGCGGGTCACGGCGTACAGGGCGGGCTCGTCGGCGACTTGCTGATTCTCGGTTCGGCGGTTGTATGGGCGGTGGCAACGGTCATCAGCAAGCCACTCGTGGGGAAATACCCTCCCGCGACGGTTCTGACGGTCTCTATGTGGGGCGCGCTACCGATCATCCTCCCCTATGGCTACTCCCAAGTGCTGGCCACGAATTGGGCGGCCCTGCCCCCGGTGGCAATCTGGCATTGGGTGTTCGTGGCCCTTGTCGCGGGAGTCTTCGGGTTTGTGTGTTTCTACGTCGGGGTGAAGCAGGTGGGCGCATCGGGGACGATGATTTATCAATACGCCGTTCCGCCATTGGCGAACCTTTTCGCGTGGATCGTGCTTGGACAGAGCCTTACGGGGGTCCAGTGGCTCGGGTTCGTCATCGCGTTTGCAGGCGTGTTCTTGGCGCAGAGGTCGAGGCTGAGGTAGGGGGCGGACGTTCCGGACCTTCAAATTGCGAAGAGCGACGGGCAAAGGGCGACGCCTTCCGGTCTCCAGACCACGAACCGCGGACCACGAACCCCGCCTCAGTAGCCTGCCGCGCCGGTTCCGGAGAGCCTCCTGTCAAGGCCCGCGATCCGGTGGCCCGTAGCCGGATCGACGAAGATCGCCTGGCAGGAGCCGATGGTTTCGGGCGTGGCTTTGAGGCGGTGGCCAAGCGCCTCCAAGGCGATCTTTGTGTCTGGGCTCAGGCCCCGAGCCTCCCAGCGCACTTCGTCGGGCAGCCACTGATGATGAAGCCTCGGGGCGTCGACGGCCTGCTGGATCGTCATACCGAATTCGGCGACGTTTAGGAACGTTTGGAGCACCGTGTTGATGATCGTCGGCCCGCCCGGCGATCCAAAAACCACGACCAATTGGCCGTGGCGCAGCGCGATTGTCGGCGTCATCGAGGAGAGAGGCCGCTTCCCGGGAGCGATGCTGTTGGCCTCGCCCTGGATCAGGCCGTAGTTGTTCGGGACTCCGGGCTTCGAAGCGAAGTCGTCCATCTCATCGTTGAGCAGGAAACCCGCGCCGCGCACCACGACGTGGCTGCCGTAACTGTCGTTGATGGTGTAGGTGTTTGAGACGGCGGCGCCCTCTGCGTCCACGACGGAGAAATGCGTGGTGTGCTCGCCTTCGTGAATCTGCCCGAGCCCAGGCATGATGTCCTTGGCTGCGGTCGCAAAGATCGGGCTGATCGTGGCGCGCAGTTTGGCCCCATAAACTTTGTCGGTGAGCTGGCCAACCGGGATTTTGGTGAAGTCGGGGTCGCCCATATAGGCCGCCCGATCGGCGAACGCCCGCTTCATGGACTCCAGCATCCAGTGGTAGGTCACCGACGAGCCTGCTCCGTAGCTGCTGAGGTCCTTGCCCGAGAGGATGTTGAGCATCTCAATCAGGGCGGTCCCACCCGAGCTTGGAGGCGGGGCGGTGATGAGGTCGTAGCCCTTGTAGCTGCTCTGCAACGGTTCACGAAAGACGGGCTGGTATTGGGCGAGGTCTTGCTCGGTGATGAGGCCGCCGCCGTCTTTGCATTCCTCTGCGATCAGCCGCGCGGTCTCTCCCTTGTAGAAGCCGTCCCGCCCATTCTTGGCGATGCGTTCGAGGGTCTTGGCGAGGTCGGGCTGCTTCAGCGTGTCGCCCCACTCGTAGAACTTGCCTTCACGGCAAAACACCTCCCAACTCGCCGGGAACCGCTTGAAGGTGGCTGAGCGCGACTTTAGGCCTCGGGCCAGTTCGAAGCTGACTTCAAACCCCTCGCGCGCCAGCTTGATCGCCGGCTCGACCAGATCGGCCCACGCGAGCTTTCCGTACTTGGCGTGCGCTTCGAAGAGTCCGGCGACGGTCCCGGGCACGCCGGCGGCTTTTTGGCCGACCGTGGATAGCGCCTTGACGACGTTGCCCTCTTTATCGAGATACATGTCCTTGGTCGCGGCGGCGGGCGCCGTCTCGCGGTAATCCACGAATACCGATTCGCCCGACTTGAGGCGGATGAGCATGAACCCGCCGCCCCCGATGTTGCCCGCAGCCGGAAGGGTGACGGCCAGGGCGAACGCCGTTGCGACGGCGGAGTCCACTGCGTTGCCTCCCTTGTGCAAGACCTCGGCGCCAACCCTCGAAGCGATGGCGCTGTCGGAGACCACCATCGCGCGCTTGGCGCGCAGGGTTTCGGTGACCTGCGATGGGGCGGGAGCCGCGACGAGCGACAGGAGCAGACCAAGCAATACGGGCAAGGACCTCATGCGGATAGGACCTTGCGCGCGCTCGTTTGGGTTCGGTGATTTGGGGCGTCTAGCCGCCAAGACCCAAGTGCTTTAGGAACGCGTCCATCTTGGGCTCGCGGCCCAAATAGTCCTTCAGCATGTCCATTTCTTCCATGGAGCCCCCTCGACCCAGAATCTTGTTTCGGTAGTACTTGCCCGCTTCAGGATTCAGCAGACCCAGCTCCTCGAATCGCTGGAACATGTCCTGGGCATACACCAGCGACCAAAGGTATCCATAATAGGCACCCTGATAGCCGACCATATGCGTGAACGAAGCGTGGTACATGGACTCGTTGATCGGCGCATAGGGCATGAGCCTTCCAAAGACCTCTTTGTACTTGGCGACCGTGTCTACCTTGCCGTCGGGCACCGTATGGAAGGCTTGGTCCATCTCGCCCAGGAAGAGCTGGAACGAGGTCTCGATCCCAGAGCCCAGGGTGCGCGCCCGAACCATTCCGTCCAGAAGGGCTTTGGGGAACTTCTCCCCTGTCTGATAGTGCGCGGCAAACGTGTCGAGCACCGCCGGGTCCCATACCCAGTTCTCCAGCATCTGTGAGGGTGCTTCGACGAAGTCCCTGGCCACCGAAGTGCCCGAGAATCGCGCGTAGCGGCACTGCGAGAGGATGTGGTGTAGGCCGTGGCCGAACTCGTGGAAGAAGGTCTCGGCTTCATCGTGGGGCAGAAGGGAAGGCTTCTCCGCAGTGGGCTTGGTAAAGTTGCATACGAGCGCCGCCAAGGGCACCTGCTCCTTGCCATTCAGATAGTAGCGGGGCCGCAAGCCCCAACACGCCGCGTGCGAGTATTTGGCGGGCCGTGGATAGAGGTCCGTATACATCCGGCCCAGGAGCTTGCCGTCCTCCATGCTCACGACCTCGTAGAGTTTCACGTCTTCATGCCAGAGCGGCAGCTTGAGTTCGGCTGCTTTGGACGTGATGTCGCGGTACTCGATGTTATAGAGCTTCGAGGTGATGGAGAAGAGCCCGGCGACCACCTTTTCCATCGGAAGGTACTCGGCGACCTTGTCCTGATCGACGGCGTACTTGTCCCGGAGCAGGGCATTCTTGTAGAAAGCGTAGTCCCAGACGTCGAGCTTGGCGTTCGGGTCGCCTGTCGCCTTGCGCTTGACCTCGTTGAATTCCACCATGTCGGCATCTCGCTTCTGGCGGACCAGCGGTTCGAGCTGCTCATAGAACTTGGCGATGGTGTCCGAGTTGCGCGCCATGCGGATCTCGACCTCGTAGTCGACTGGGGACTTGTAGTTGAGCATCTTGGCTTGTTGTGCCCTCAAGGGGATTAGCCGCTCGAGCACTTGGACGTTTTTGAGGCCGCCTCGGCGCTTGTGCGCGAGCCAGCACTTCTGCCTCGTGAGCGCCACTTCGCAGTTGTCCATGATGGCGGAGTAAGTGGGCGTGTCCATGCCGACCAGGTAAAGGCCGTTCGTCATCGGGATCCGCTTGAGGACTTCTGCGGGAACGCCTTTGAGCTCATCTGGCGCCAGCGCCACCTTGGTCTCGTCTTCGGCGATGTTGCGCTGAAAGTCGATGCCCAGCTTGTTGAGCTGCTCTTCGATACCCTGGAGCTGCTTTCGCTTGGCGGCGTCTAGGCCCATGCCCGAACGCCGGAAATCGCGCAGCCAGTGGTCGCACAATCGCTGCTCTTCAGGAGAAAGTTTGGCTTTTGTGGCCGCAGCGGCTTTCAGCGCCTTGTAAAGGTCCTCACGCTTGCCGAGCGCGATGGCCCAATTGGTGACGGCCTCATCTGCCGCCCGCGCCGAATCTCGCTCCTCGGCGTTGGTGGACACGTATTGCATGAAGACGGTGAGCGACGTGTCCACGTCGAGCTGAGCCGAGATCTTGTCCAGTGACGCGAAGGTGTTCCAGAAATTGCGGTCTTTGGGCTTGATCTTCAGGATGGCCGCGATTCCCGCGTCCGCCTTCTTGAGGGCCGCCGTTACGTTGGCAGGCACTTCTTGTCCAAGTCCAGTTGCTGCGAGGAGAATGAGCGCGCCGATGGAGGTCGCGCGCAGATGAGTCCACTTCTGCATGAGTCTTAACTCCGGGGCTTCGTCGCCCGTTCTTGCCAGAGTACCGGACCAGGCCGGCGCATCGTTCCCGAGGGGCGGTCCGTCCTTTGGCAGAGGCAAGCGCCAACATGCATTGGAACCCTGCAATTCTCGCAAACCTGGCGGCCTGCGCGTTCTTTGCGACGACGTTTATCCAGTCCAGCTACGACAAGCTGACGGACCGCAAGGGCAACCTCGAGTGGATGGTGCCGCACTTCGAGAAAAGCCCGTTCAAGGGTACGGTGCCGATGTTTCTCACGGCGTTAACGGCTCTTGAGTTTGTCAGCGGATGGGGATGTCTGATTGCGATCGTGTCGACCCTGTTTTCGGGACCGGCTTGGGTCGCCGCGGCAGCCATGGGTTGCGTTTCGCTGACGTTGGTCTGCCTGATGACGGGTCAGCGGTGGGCCAAGGACTACGCGGCAGCGGCATCGCTTACGGGCTATATGGCGTGTGCTCTGATCGGATTGGCCACAGTCCCGATGTTCCCGTTTGGGGAGTAAGGGCGTCAGGAGATGACACCGATACTCCGCACGCCCCGTTGGGGCTGGGGAAGCGGGTGAAGATGCCCCGGTTCCAGGGCGGTGCCCTTCGCTATCTCCTTGCGGCCCGTTGGGCCAAAGCTCGCGTAGCTACATGCGATGCATCCGGCGTCCACAAGCTCCCAGACGCCGGTTGCGCTTCGAACCCCGCCTTCATCCTTCCAACGCTCTCTTAGCCACGTCCCACATTCCGTATTCGTCAAGTTGGCTGTCGCAAAACATGACGATGCCGGGCACGCCCGTTTTTCGGATTCGCTCGACGACTCGGCTCAGTTTGGCGTCGGGGTAGGGTCCATTGGGTTCTTCTTTGAAGAGGAAATTGATGGCAATGCCGATGTAAAGGGCCTCGAAGTCCTTCGCCCACTCTTGTTGGTTCCCGATCGACTCCTCAAGCAGGTGCAGGTACTGCTCGAAGTTCCCCGGATAGTGGTCGCGGTAGTCCATCGGGATCGCAATATCCACATATCGATCAAATGTCCGCCAATCCTGGCCGATAAAGCGCCCACTATGGATTGGGTTCTTGAACACTGCCGCCGAGATCTTCATGCTGGGGTTCGCGGTTTGTACAGCTTCACGGCACTGCCTGGTGAACTCGGTGATCCAGTGGATTCGGTAAAGATAGAAGAAGTAATCCAGGTCGTATCGGCCCCCCTGGAAGAAGCTGCCGCTCAGTAGAAACTCGGCCTTGAACTTTCTGGGTAGTGTGTTCCAGTTAACCGGTAGGACCCTTGGACTTTGCTCCCAGTGGGCTTCGAGGTAGCCACGATCGTAGGATTCATGGAAAAACCGCTCATCAGGGTACTTCTCACTAACGAAACCTGCCCATTGCGGAAGGTGCTTCAGGCAGTAATCGCAAAAGCAGTAGCGATCGGGGGCAGCATCTCCGGGGTAACGCACGTAGTCGTGGTGGATGCTGACAAAGTTGTAGCGCTCGGCGAACTCCTTGTAGACGGGCACCAGCCACTGGTCCGTGTAGCCGGGCCGCTGTGCCGGGCACATCCAAAGTGGCCCCCAGGGCTTGCCACGCAGCATCTCCTCGGCGCAAGTTTTGCCGTCCGGGTCCAGCGCTGCCCAATCCGGATGAGCACGGTACGCGGCGCCGTTCTTGCCTTCAAAGAAGTCGATCATCCAGGCGTGGGCCTGCATCCCGCGCTTCTCGCACTCCTCTTGGAGGACCGCCGGCAAATCGAAATCTCCATAGCCTGGCGCAACACATTCGGGGAATCCAGGGCTGGGCCAATAGAGCAGGCCGTCGCCACCCTTGAGGTGCATGAACACCGCGTTGAATCCGTGATCTTTCAGTTTGTCCAGGTACTTGGCCACGCTCTCGCGGGTCTTTCCGCATTGCGCGGGACCGCCCCAAACACCCCGAACTTCGAAACCGCTCATGGTTCTATCTTGCCTCCGAGGTGAGGTGTTGTGCCCGCCGGCTGTCGCGCTTCGCGCTCCTGCCCCTCACCCGATTCGCTTCGCTCACCAGCCTCTCCCCCCTCGAGCAAGGTGGATGCCTGCGCTTCGTCCCTATCCCTTCTTCCTCGTCGGCGAAAGCAGGTCTTTCACCCCCCACGCCTCGGCGACGGCTATTAGGCCACCGCCGTCGTATTTGGCCAGTTCGCCTCGGACGAACGGGAACATGTCGTTTTGCCCGAAGAGCGCTTCCGAAAGCTCTCCGAAGTACTCCATCTGGTTGGTCGTAGCGTAGCCGTCGCGCTCCCTGCCATCCCAAAAGGCCACACGCTTGTAGAGCCCGGCCTTCATCGCAGCCTCGTAGGCCGACTTGATCCCCGCGTTTTCAAAGCCGCTCGCAAGGAAGCGGTCGTGATACGCGTGTGCCAGCTCGTGGAACACCATCCAGGGCTGATCGATGGTCCAGAGAAGAAACGTCTCGGCGCACCCCACTTCGATCCCTTTGGCCATTTCTGGGTTCATCGCGTGCTCCACCAGATATTCCTTGCCCGGGTGATAAGCCATGCATTGCGTGATCGGCGCCTTACGATGAACCCAGATCGGGACCTGCCTCAGCTGGCCAAGGGCAGGATGCGGGACGACCCGCGTGATCTGATAGAGCTGTTTGTCCAGCTCTTCGCGCACGGGATTCCATTCTAGAAGGCTGTTGAAGAGCGAGCGCTCGACGTGCGCCTTCCATCCCCGGATCTCGATGTCCCGATAACCTGGGTTCTGGGCAGTCTGAAAGGATGAGATCGCGGCGATGCCGAGCAGGAGCGAGGTCATGGCTCCATCTTATCCGTTCCAATGCCGTTCGTCCGCATCTATCGTTGAATCGTTTTGGTTCCTAAGAGAGTGTTGATACAATGAGTCTCACTTGTGGAGGAAAAGCTCAAAATGCTGAAGGCAAAGGCCATTGTTCCGATTCTCGTTGTTCTGTGTGCCCTTTTCCCGCTTCGCGGTCTGGGGGGCAGGGTTCAGGACTACCATCCGACGACTCCGGGGCTCACTGCCGCGGAGACGAGCATCGACCTGACGGTGCCTCAGGCGATGGAGCGCGCCACTAGTGCTTTGCGCGCGGCGGGGCTCGTGACCCACAAGCCCATGGAACACACCATTGGAGGCAACAACGAGTGGGTGATGGCGCTCATCGATTGCACGCCGTCTGGAGGCAAGACGCGAGTCGTGGTGTCCGCCGCATCCAACCCTACCAGGCGCGGCGAGTCCTACCGCGTCTGCATGTTCCTCATCGAGTACATGCGGACGGGAAAAACGCCGGCAAACGGTGGCTTGAGCGGAAGCGTGATCGGGGTCTGGGAATGGAAGTGGGAGAACTACATAGGCTCGGGGACCAGCATGGTCACCCTTCAGCAGGATGGCAAGGCGACCTGCCCCGACCCAGGCTGGGCTCCGGGCGAGTGGTGGGTCGAAACAGACGGGACCGTTCGAGTCTATTGGCCCACGTCCTATCCGAAAACGAACACCCATTACTCAATGGTCTTCACGCTGGCGCAAGATGGCCGAACGATGAGCACCAGCGCTGGAAACTACTATTACAAGTCCGTCAAGGCGACTCGCATTGGCGGTGCGCCATCTGTGACGCCACAACCTGGAGTTAGCCTCGAGAAGCTCGCGCCGGGAGTCTGGGAATGGAAGTGGCAGGGATATACCGGAGCGGGAACGAGCCAGGTCACACTGACACGGGACGGTAAGGTCACGTGCCCCGACCCTGGCTGGCAGCCCGGCGAGTGGTGGGTCCAGGATGGCAAGGTGATGGTGTATTGGCCGTCTTCTTCGCCAAGGACGAACCTCCACTACGTCGTTCAGTTCGCGATCACGGTTGATGGGAGGTCCATGACGACGACGAGCAGCAACTACTACTATCAGTCTGTTACAGCCGCTCGGGTCGGAGATGTGCCAAGCGGTGGCCCTCCGGCCGGCGGTGGAAGCACGGGAGGCTCGTCGGGCGGCGCCACGGGGGGAAATTCTGGTGGCGGAGCTGGCGGTGGCTTTAGGCTTCCCGAGCCAGGGCCAGGAGAAACAGCCACGGCGTTCGGGCCACCAAAATATGCTCCTGGCCCGTTGCCCTTGCCACCGGTTGGAGCACAGGGCGGAGGCGTGAAGACCGCGCTGCTCTACCGGCGCTCATGGCCTTTGGCCAGCGTCCCTTCCCGCCAGTCGGATGTGAACTTGGTCGCGCTGAAGGCCATCCACGTCGAAGATCAGTACGTCCCGGACGGGTATCTGCTGGTTGAAGTTGAACTGAGCAAGCCAAGCGCCGATTACACGGTAGATCTTTATGTCGGCGGATACCTGATCGCGCCCAAGGACGGAGTGGATGGGGTCAAAAACGCCGGATTCCGGCCCGCCTACGAGTGGGTGGGTCTGGGATGGTTCAACAGCAGGCATCCGGACCAAATGGGGAAGATCCGTCAATACCGGTTCTCGATCCCCCGCGTCCTGCCTGCGAAGATTCGAGCAGAGCTCTATTGGACTCCCTTGGGCAAGCCGCGCACGTTCGTCAGCCAGCAGGAGACGTCTTTCACCATGCCTTGGGGCGACCAGGCATGCGTGATGGGCACGATTATTGGCGATAAGGATAAGGACGTGGTGACGCAAGTTGCCGCTCTGGTAACGGCTGGTACGACGGACTTGGTCATTTCGATCCCGGGAGAGGTCCGTCCAGAGAGCAACCCCTACATCAACGACTTTGTCGCAGGACTCCACTTCAAAGACGGCGAAACCGAGTACCGCGATAAGACCATTCGGTACCTAAACAGAAAGGTCAAGTGGCGCGAACTGAGCATCAGCGTGGGTCCCCCATTTAAGGATCGGGACCATCGCAACAACCGTTTTTGGCCGGGCCTCACCAATGGGGGCTACGTGGAAGGAGAGCCCATATGGATTGGGGGCTCAGGTAGAGCCGGATAGAACCTGTCCCGTAAACCGTAACCGGCCGAGTCTGGAGACTGGCGTTCCTATGCCTGCGAGACCATCTGAGGGACGAGTTACTTGAATGTCTCCGTAGTGCGAACAGGCTGCCCCTTCATGCCATGGCGGGACCAACGTCCCGCCGGAGCCAAGGTGGCCGAACACTCGCAATCTTTACTTCCGTCTAAGGAAAGTATCCACAACGCCAAAGGAGGAAACCATGAGAAACACACTCAGTACGGTCCTGGCGATAAGCGCTATGGCCTTCGCCACCTTTGCCCCCTCGTTGGCTCACGGGCGCGTGCTTGAACCCCAAAGTGCGGCCATCAAGCACCGAGAGAAGATGAAGAACGAATGGAAAACGATCGCCATCGGCTCAGGCGTGCTCGGCGCCATCGGCCTGCTCAACAAGGACGGGACCCTTACGTTCCTGGGCACGGCGGGAGCGCTCTATTCGGCCCACCGATACGAGCAGGATCGCAAGAGCGAGAACAAGCTGCGGCGCGCACGCGCGGCCACCTTCAGCAAGGCGTACATCTATCGCAACGGCAAGAAGTACGTCCGCCGCACAGTCTACAAGGGCGGCAAGAAGTACTACCAGTTCGTGTGCATGAAACACTAACGCTACCGACGTGGTGAGGCGAGTTCTGCGTTGACTCGCCTCACCTCACCCAGCAGCCAGTCGACCTTGTCGAACGGGTCGCCTCCTGTGCGCTTCCATCGGACTTTCCCCTCCGAGTCGATCAAGATCGTCGAGTGGAGCTCGATGTTCTCGAAGTCGTCGTAACTGGCGAACCGTCGGGCGTTTTCGTGGTCCTTGTCGGAGAGCAAGCGGAACCCGATCTCGCCAAGTTTGAGCGATTCACGAATCTGCTTCGGCGTGGCGCTGCTCACGGCCAAGATGGCCGTGTTCTCTTTCTCGAACGCTGCGCTCGACCCGTTCACTTTTCGGAGTTGCTCCATGCAGTGCACACACTCGTCGCTCAGGTAGAAGATCAGCAGGACGTTCTTGCCCCGATAGTCGGTGAGGCGGACGCTCCGGCCGTTCGCGTCAGTTACGGCTAGCTTCGGAGCCTCATAGGGTTCCCAGTTCCCTGGGCCGAGCCGGTTCAGTGCAGAGGGCTTGTAGATCCGCTCGGGAGAGGCGGGATCGGCAACGGGGCTTTCGCGTAATCCAAGAGCGGTGACGTCCTTCAGCCACCGAAGGTCCCGATCCGCTCCCGACCACACGTGCCGCAGCTTTCCCGCGTATTGCCTTGCCTTTTCGGTTTCTCGCAGCGCTGCGTGGCAGACCGCCAA
Source organism: Armatimonadota bacterium (assembly GCA_016223145.1). Classification (NCBI taxonomy): domain Bacteria; kingdom Bacillati; phylum Armatimonadota; species Armatimonadota bacterium. The sequence continues at coordinate 335,384 of JACRPN010000008.1, forward strand.
ACCGGAAAGCGAGAAGCCATCGTACGGAAGATGCTTGAGCGTCGCTTCAAAGTAGGGAATCGCCGCAGCGAAGTCCTTGGCCTTCAGATACAGCTCGGCCAGCATCCGCGGAACCATGATCGGATCACCAGGAGGGTCACCCAGGCCGTAGGGGCTGTCGGCATAGGCTTTGACTTCCTTGTCGGCTTCCTCCTTGAGCACCTTCGCGCCATCGGCGGGCTTGCCCATCGCCGACAAGATGTTCGCTGCGAGAATCCTCCCCTCAGGGGTCTTGGCCTGAGCGATCTCCGCCTCGCTGAGTTCGCCGCTGCCCTTTTTGCCTTCGAGGATCGCAAGCCGAAGGGTCGCCAGGTCCACCTTGCCTGTCCCGGCATAGGCGAGGCCCTCGATGAACGCGCGTTGCTGGCCGTAGGGGCTCTGATTGCGCCACGGAATTGAACCCGTACGCAGGATATCCCCCCACCGTTCGAATTTCACGAGTGCCCGCACCAGGGCTTCAACGCCCGTATCGTACGACTCAAAGTTGTTGTACAGAGGGTCCAGGGGGGCAGCGATCAGGTCTCGCGCACCTTGGATTGCGGCGTCTGCCATACCGAGCTGCTCCTGGATGTAGGAGAGGTAGGTCCGGTTGTGCGCGAAGTTCCACTCCTCGAAAGGTAGCGCCATGCGGGCGTTCATGTACTTCAGCTCGACCCTCGTGGCGCCGTCCATCGCGATGGCAGCCTCATGCCACATGCCCACCTTGCTGAAGATGTGTCCGGGCATGTGCATGGCATGGCCGATTCCAGGGGCGAAGGAGCCGTATTGCCGGCAACTGTCCACACCTTTGTAGGGGTCCGGAAAGTCCCAGTTGTGAATGCGGTAGTGGTGGGCCCCTGGGTGGCTCGGCGCGACTGCGATAACCTGCTGCAAGACCTTGTCGTTCTCGGACGCCGAAAGGAGCCCGATGGAATAGAGCCCCGCGTACGCCTTGGCCTCAATGTCGTTCGGATGGGCCTTGGTGATGTCAAGCAGCCGCTTGCTAAGGGTTCCTCCAGAGTCTTTGTTACCTTCGGCGAAGGCAGCTTCCCAAGCCTCGATGAACGCACGCTCAATCGGCGTGGCCTTGTCCTTTCGCGCTGCGGCTTCCTTAAGGAAGGCACGGTATCTGTCGTATTCTTTGCCGTAGCGGGCGCCCATATTCGACCAGTTGAGGCCGGTCGCCGTGAGGCCCCAATAGGCCATCGCACAGTCGGGGTCGAGCTTCAGGCACCAGCGAAAGGTGCGTTCGGCCTCCTCATACCAAAAGCTGTGGAGCAGCGCGTTGCCTTGGTTGAACCACTCTTGGACCTCGGGAACCTTGGTGGTGATCCGGAACGGGGCGGTGCCGATGCCGTCCATCTTCCAGGGTTTGGTGCGCATCCCGGTGTCGAACGCCTTTCCGTGCGCCGAGTGGCCAAAGTCTTTGCCAGCGACTTGGCCCATCGCCAAGGAGCCCGCTGAGGCCAACAACAGCAGTGGAAGGATTCTTGACTTCTTTGTCATGGTAAGGGTTTCCATTGTAGCGAGTTCTATCGCTACGGGAGATGAAATAGGGCCAGAAATCGGCGGGAAATTCGACGTTTCAGGATTGCGGACTGCGGACTGCGGACTGCGGATTGTGGACTGACGAGTATTTGGCCCCCAGGCCTCTGTCCCTTCAGGCCCATAGCCGCTGGTCTTCAGTCTGCGCAGCTAGGGATTTCTCGCAAAGGCGCAGATGCGCAGAGGGACGCAAAGGGGCGTCAGAACCCGGCACTTCACCCATACAAACGCATCGACAAGGGTCGGTTGCCGGAACTCATGGGTAAGGATCGAACGGAGCGACGGGTGGCACCCGAAACCACCCCACTACCCTTCACCCATACACCTCCCTCTCCAGCCTCCTTGCTTCAGACTCCGTCGCGCACTCGACCATCAGATACATCCCCTCGGGGCCGAGGGCGTCGAGCAGGGGCAGCACCTCGTCCGGTTTGACCCAGATCGCCTGCACCGACTTTCCGGCCGCCCTGATGCGGCGGTACAACTCGTACCACTGGGGCGAGCCGCCACCAGGGAACTGCGGCTGCGGCGTCCACTCCACCGCGTTCAGCGATTCGATTTCCAGCACGGCATCGAGGATAGGGAAGCAGTCGGTGCCGTCGAGGTGGAACATCGAGTAGTCGAGCCAGTCGCATTGGCGGGATAGCGAGGGAAGGACGAACTTGCGGAAGTGCTCGGGGGAGATCATGGAGCCCGCGTCGCACTGGACCTTAGCGGTCTTCCCCGGTCCCCAAAGGCTGAAGGCGGCGAACACCATCCCTCCCGATTCCCCCTCCTCCTGCCCTGGAGGAGGAGGGGGTAGGGGGTGGAGGTTCTGAGATTGCGGATTGCGGATTGCGGATTGCGGATTCGAGAGCCTGATCCGCTCATAGATCAGGTCGAACGTCTCGAAGAACGCCTGGTTGATCGCCTCGATCTGCGCAAGGACCCACTCGGGACGGTCTATCGAGTCGATCAGGAGTTCCATTGGGTCGCGGAGCTGCGCCAGCGTGTCCCAGTTCTCGATGAGGTCCGGCATCCCGACCGGCAGCCAGCCTCCAAGGGTCTGAGAAACTCGAATTGCCTCGTCAATCAGGGCGAGATGTGTCTGCCACCATTGGTTGGCCGGGTTAAAGCGGACCGGCGGCGTGGCGTCGGGGTCCTGGATGCACGGGTTGTACCAAACCGTGGTCTCTGCGAACCCGGGTTCGCAGCCGAGGAAGAGCCCGAGCGAGCCGGGGCCGATCATCGTGTCGAGGTAGGGAAAGGCTGCGCCCCCGTGGTAGGTGCGGGAGAGCCAATGGAGCGATTGCTGAACGCGGAAGGTTGGGTCGATCCACCGTTGTTCGAGGTCTGCCGGAGGTGCCGGCTCAGGGACTTCCAGCCAAGGCTCCTCTGCGGGAGCCGTAATCCACAGGGCGCAGCCCTTGCCGAGCCACCAGTCCAGGAGCCGAGACCGGGCGATGCCCCAGTCGTTCTGGCGCATTGTGTCCACAGCCCAAGTTTGGCAGGCGGCTCGTCTTTATGGGCTGCCGAGAATCGGCGGAAGGCTGACACCGCATCGGACCGCCACCTGCAAGAACCGGCAACTTTACGGGCTGGATACACCTTGGACGTGTTTCACTTCCGTTGTAGGATATCTAGGACTCACGCACGCTGGTGAGTTGTATTGATTGGAGGTTTCTAGGAAATGAGACTCAAAACGCTGACTTTGGCGGCTGTTGCCGTCATCGTCCCACTGGCTTCGACCAGCTTTGCCGTGACCGGCTTGAGGCCGGCTGCACCCGATCTCACTTGCACCGAGTCCATCGCTGCCATGGGAGGCGGGGTATATCGGTACACGTATACCCTTACAAATGTGTCCGCCCTTGCTCCGGTATGGTGGTGGGGCGTCTACACGAACAATGCGCCTGGCGGTCTGGTTTATGCGCCCATGGGCAGCGGCTATTTTGGAAGCATTCCTTCTGACATGGCCCTTGCCGGATACAGCTATATGGGCTGGGATACGAACTTCGCGTATGGCGGTGGCGGCGCCACCAGTGTTGGTACTGGCGGATCGAGCACCCTCGTGTTCGATGCGGTCGGATATGACGCTGCCAGCAAGCCCTTCTTCGCCGACATTGATGGTGAGTGGACCGGCGCAGGAACGCTAGGATCTAATGCCGACGGAACTCAAATCCTGAGCTATATGGGTGATACTTCGCCCGTGCCTGAGCCCGCATCATTCGCTGCACTGGCGATTGGAGTAGTAGCGCTCGCGCGACGTCGCCGATAGTCGGCCAAGCGTTCTTAGAGTGGGGCCGGCGCCCTTCAGGAAGTTGGCCCCGCTTTCAACGATCTGAGGTCAAGGGGACTATCCCCTCTCGGCGTAGTCGAACGCCGTATTGTGCTGCGTGTGGTCGATGTCGCCTTCGACCCAGTGCGCCCTGGTCTCCAGAACAGGGTGCTCGAAGAAGCTCTTGCATGAAGCAGGGAACTCCGGTCCCGGGCCGCAAGGGAAGAACGCCGCGTAGTGGATCATGGCGATCATCGGGCGGTGGTTGGGGCTGGGGTTGGGCATGCCGCCGTGCCACAGCCGGATATCGCGGATGAGCGCGCTGCCGAGCTTCACCGAGGGCTGAAACGGCTTGGAGATCGGCCGCTGCTCTTCCAGCATCGCTTCGGGGATCTTGATGTCGGCCGACCGCCAATCGCCGAACGGGATCTTGTGCGTGCCGGGCCAGAGCTCGATGGCGCCGTTACCCGCGTCCATGTCCACGAGCGGGAAGTTCACGACAAGGCAATAGGGCGGGCCGTAGAGGCCGGGCCAGAGATGGCCCATGTCGAAGTGGGTGGGCTGCCTTTGGCCGGAGGCGGCGAGCGCGGTGTTGCCGCTGTAGAAGGCGTTGTAGAGCCCGTCGCCGAGGATCGAGTGGGTGACTTGGATGATCAGGTCGTTCAGCAGCACATCCTTGAACAGGAACGGCGGAAAGGGCGGCGGGTCTTGTTGGATGTTGGCCTTCACGAAGTTGAAAGGCGTGTCGCCTCGGCTGAGCACCTTGTCCACGTCTGCGAGCATTTGCTCACGGATAAGCGCCAGGTGCTGGACGTCGGCGACAGCTTCCAGCACCACCATCCCATCGTCGAGGATGGCGTTTCTTGCGGCTTGGAGCGTTACCGGCGAGAACACGCCGGTGTGAAGTTCTTCGGGTGTGGGCTTGACGCACGTCATGATCGCCTCCGGGATTCAGTCTATCCCTTGGGCGCTCTTCCGAGCCTTAGCCGGCAAGCCACCCTCCGGGTGGGGATCCCCCCAGCTCGGAACACAGGGTGCCTCCACCCTTTACGGGTGGCGTCATAGTGGTCTCCGCCCGGCTCGCGGTTCTTGAGTATGGTCGGATGTGCCGTGCTCTGATGGGCTCAGTAGGGCCTGCTGCACAGTTGCATCCTACTTTCCCGACAGGAACCGACTCCACGAACACCACCCTAAAGGGTGGAGGCACCCGCGACTTCTATCACTCGGTGCAGACTCTAGCCCTGGGATCGACATGCCTTTGAACCAAAGGTCAATTACTCACCACACACAGTCGAAAAATGATGATCGAGAGCGAGCAAGGCCTCCCTCCCCCGACCCCTCCCTTCCCGACTTCGCCGGGACTCGGAAGCAGTTTCGACTCCCTCAAAACAAAGGGAGGGGAGCCCACGAGCTGCCCGAAATCCACTATCCTAGGCCATGGGCTTGAAGATCGCGGTTCTCGGCGCGGGGAGCGTCGGCTTTACGCGGGGGATGATCCGCGACATCCTGTGCGTTCCTGAGCTTCGGGAGATCGAGATCGCTCTGCACGACATCGACGCGCGGAACCTCTCGATGGTCGAGCAGCTTGTGCGCCGGGACATCGCCGCCTCGGGTCTGCCCACACAGGTGACAGCCCACCTAGAGAGAAAGAAGGCGATCGAAGGCGCGAAGTACATCTTCAGCTTCGTGCGGGTTGGCGGCCTCGAGGGCTTTGCGCACGACGTGTACATCCCCTTAAGGTACGGCGTGGACCAGTGCGTCGGCGACACGCTCGGTCCGGGTGGCCTGATGTACGCCCAGCGCGGGGTTCCGGTGCTTCTGGACTTCTGCGCCGACATCGAGGAATTGGCTGCGGACGACGCGCTGTTCCTCAACTACTCGAACCCCATGGCGATGCTCACGTGGGCGTGCCTGGAGTACACGAACGTGCGCACGATTGGACTCTGCCATGGCGTCATCGGCGGGCATCACCAGCTCGCCAGCGTCATCCAGCTTCTGGCGCGAGAGAGGGGCTGGATCGGCCCGGAGGACCGGGTCACCAAGGAAGACGTGGACATCGTCTGCGCGGGCATCAACCACCAGACGTGGTACGTGCAGGTGCGCTTCCAGGGCCGCGACATGACGCCCTACCTGCTGGAGGGGTTCCAGAAGCACCCCGAATTCCGCCAGACCGAGAAGGTGCGCATCGACATGCTGAGGCGGTTCGGCTATTACTCCACAGAATCCAACGGCCACCTGAGCGAATACGTGCCCTGGTATCGCAAGCGCCCGGCCGAGATCGCCGACTGGATCGACTTGAGCAGCTGGATCAACGGGGAGACCGGCGGGTACCTAAGGGTGTGCACGGAGGGGCGGAACTGGTTCGAGCAGGAGTTTCCGAGGTGGCTGGAAGAGCCGCCGTTCACCTTCGAGCCGAAGGACCGGGGCCAGGAGCACGGGTCCTACATCCTGGAGGGGCTGGAGACGGGCCGCGTGTATCGGGGGCACTTCAACGTGCGCAACGACGGGATCATCACGAATCTGCCGCAGGACTGCGTGATCGAAGCGCCGGGATATGTGGACGGAAATGGCATCTCGATGCCGGTGGTCGGCGATCTGCCGCTGGGGTGCGCGGCGGTGTGCAATGCGTCGGTCTCGGTGCAGCGGTTGGGGGTTGAGGCGGCGGTGCGAGGGGAAGTGGAGCTGCTCAAGCAGGCAATGATGCTGGACCCGCTGACGGGGGCTGTGTGCAACCCGCCGGAGATCTGGCAGATGGCCGACGAGATGCTGGTGGCGACAGGGCAGTGGCTGCCGCAATACCGGGACGAGGTTGCGTTGGCGCGGGAGCGGTTGACGGGTTCGGCGAGTTTGGCACGGTTTGGTGGGAATCGGGGTGCTGCGCGCCTGAGGGTTCGGTCTGCAGAGGAAATGTCTGAGGACGCGGCGGCCAAACGGGCCGCCGCGTCCTCAGACAAGGCCGGGATGACGGGGTGAGTTGCACAGGCGAGACGCCTGCGCACCATTTGGTGGGCAGCTCTCGATTAATGAGGCCGCTTTCGGAGCAATGCCAATCCGCCAAGACCCAGAGCCGCCAACGTTGCGGGCTCGGGCACCGGCACGGCGTCCACACGGACATTGTCCACGTCTGCGAACACCACTCCGTGGTCGACGGCGCCCTGCGCTCGGACGATGAACTTGTCGTAGTCATCCGTCGGCAGGCTTAGGGAATGGTGCTCAACGGAAAAGGTGCCGGGCGTGTAGGTGTCCGAGTTGACCAGGGTGTTTCCGAGCCACCCTTCCAGCGTGACCGTGTTGCCGCCTTGCTGGAGGAGGAACGTCCAGATGTCCAGTGAGGCTTTCTTGAGCTGGAATCCGGTTCCGGCCATCCCGATGGAGAAGCTCTTCATGCGTCCGAAGGCGACGCCGCTGCCCGGAACATAGCCCCCAAAGCCGAGGACGTTTGGCGTAGAGAACGACCCGCCAAGGTCGCCAGAATTGGCCTGTTCGATGCAGAACACTCCGCCCGAGAGGTCTTGGTCCACGTCGTAGAACTTCACACCACTACTGGTAATCGATGGGCCGAAATCGCCTTCATTCAGTTCATCGAAGGTGGCGAGATAGGTATTGGCCGCCGAAAGCGCCGCCGTTGACAGAAGGCAGAGTGCGAGATACGGTTTCATGTCTGGTCCCGAGGTCGGCCCGGAATCGCGCCGCCCACGATCCAGAGTGGGTCCCCTTTTGCGCCTTGATACAGTTCATTTTTGTCAGGATTGAAAAGCCGGTATCGCCCCCTGGATGGGCCCGCAGAAGGATAGAATGAGGGCAACAAGAGGTGCCCTATCCTAGTCGTTGGCGAGCGCATCAACACCAGTCGAAAGGTCAAGGGCGAGCCGGTCGTCGAGCGGGCCGTCGCAAACCGTGACGCGGCGTTCATCGAGCGTCTCGCCATTTCCCAGATCGACGCCGGCGCCCACTATCTCGACGTCAATTGCGGCACGCTCACCGACTCGGAGCCGGAGGCGTTGCGCTGGCTGGTCGAGACGGTCCAGAGTTGCACACCGTGCCCACTTTGCATCGACAGCCCAAACCCGGACGCCCTTCGCGAGGCCCTGGAGGCCTATGACCCGAGGCATGGGGCGCCGATCGTCAACTCCATCACCGCCGAGCCGGACCGATACCGGCGGCTCATCTCCGTAGTGCTCAGGCATGGCGCGAAGGTCGTGGCGCTAGCTATGGACGATTCGGGCATCCAGGCCGACGGAGCGGTGAGAAGCCTGATCGCCCGCAACCTTGTGGCGCGCCTCGCGGCGGATGGCGTTCCGCTTGCCGACGTATACCTTGACCCTATGACCTTTCCGATCGCCGGCGGCGAGGGGTCGGCGAGGGCTCTTTTGAAGCTGATTGGTGAGGTGAAAGCCGAGTTTCCCGGTGTTCACACCATCGCTGGGCTGAGCAACGTCTCTCACGGCCTGCCGAACCGAAAGCTGGTCAATTGGGCGATGACCGTGCTCGCCATCGGTGCGGGTTTGGACGCCGCGATTCTGGATCCCAATGACCGCACGCTGATGGCGCTGGTAGCGTCAGCCGAAGTACTCACGGACCGCGATGAATACTGCATGGGCTACATCGAGGCGTGCCGGTCAGGGAGGTTCGATGGGGTGTAGCTCGGAGCCCGCTTCGTATGACCGGGTTCCGGGGGCTTCGCCCGAGCAGATCGAGCCCGTCAGCAGGTTGCAGGCGCTCCTGTCCGCCGGGACGTTTGTGGTCTGCGGCGAGATGAGCCCTCCGAAAGGCCCCGACCGAGTGGCCCTACTCAACAAGGTCAAGCACTTTCAGGGCATCGTCGACGCGGTGAACCTGACCGACAATCAGGCGGCCTCAGTGCGGATGAGCTCCTCCCATTGCAGCGTTCTGCTGGCTGAGGCGGGTCTTGAGCCCATCATGCAAGCCACCTGCCGTGACCGCAACCGCTTGGCGCTGCAGTCGGAGATTCTGTCGGCGAATGCTTGCGGGGTTCGCAATCTGCTCTGCCTGAGCGGCGATGATCCCAGCATTGGCGACCATCCTGAGAGCAAGGGCGTGTGGGACCTGGACGCGACGCAGCTTGTGCAGCTCGCTGCGGGGATGGCCGAAGGGCGCTTCATGAACGAACAGCCCATTTCGCCGCCTCCCAAGCTCTTTGTCGGCGCGGCGGCGCACCCCTATGGCGAGCCGTTCGAGATGCGGGTGTGGTCTGTGACGAAGAAGATCGAAGCGGGGGCCAAGTTCTTTCAGACGCAGCCGATTTTCGACATCGGAGGATTTGAGAAATGGATGGATGCTCTGCGCCGAGAGGGCCTGGAGAAAAGGGCGGCGATCATCGCAGGGGTCATGCCGCTGCGCTCGGTAAAGGCGCTCAAGCACATGGCGGAGAAGGTGCCGGGGCTGCGATTTCCTCAGGAACTGGCGCAGAAAATCGAGGCAGCGGACGACCCGGAAGCCGAAGGTGTTCGGATCTGCGTTGAGACGATCCGTCGACTACGACAGATTTCAGGCGTGGCTGGGATCCACATCATGCCGGCCATGAAGGAGTCGCTCACGCCGAGGATCGTCGAGGAGGCCGGTTTGCTTCCTCGGCCGCTCGCTCACAGCCCGAACAGCCCCGAAACGGGCTCGATGGCGAGATCGGCGGTTGCCGCCGTCCGTGTGGCCTCCAGGGGGCTTGTGTGAGCCGGTTGTCCGAGCGTTTTTCAGGATTCATGGAGCGGCACAGGCTGCCGTACCGTCTGTTTTTGATCGCCGAGAACACGGTCAAGAAGCCCATCTTTGGCTGCAAAACCTGTGGGCAGTGCATTTTGAGCTACACCGCCTTCACTTGCCCGATGCGATGCCCCAAGAAGATGCGAAACGGGCCTTGCGGCGGAACCAGGACCGACGGCATGTGCGAAGTGGACCCGTGGCTGCCCTGCGTGTGGCATCTGATCTATGTTCGGTCCAAGAAGCTGGGCCGGGAGCGCAAGCTCCTTCACATCCAGCCGGCACACGACCACCGGCTGGAAGGCACGAGCGCCATTCTGAACGCGATGGCAGGCAGGATTCATGGCACGTCGCTCCGAAAGGAATAGCGAACCACCGTGATTCGATTCCTTACGCTTTGTGCCTTTCTGCTTCTCGTTGCGCGAGCGGCTTGGGTCGCATCACGCCCCAAAGTCGACCCGCCGACGAGCGGGCCAGTGGTCATTGAGCTCAGCGTGTTCGGCATGCCATGGGAGAATGACCTTTACAAGAACATCTACATCCCCGCGTTCGAGCGGCAGAACCCAGGCATTAAGGTGCGGTTCCACCACTTTGAAGACTACGGGAACCGGATCAAGCTCTCGTACGCAGGGGACATCGCGCCGGACGTCATGCGCGAGGGCAGCGACGGAGGGCCGCTGTGGATTCGCCGTGGCATCAACCTGCCGCTCGATGAGTTCATCGATGGGCCGGATGGTATCGACCGCAACGACTTCATCCCGATCCTGTGGGACTACCTTCGGTATGACGGCAAAATCTACGGGATCCCCCAGGACATCAACATCGTGGGTCTGTTCTTCAATAAGGACCTCTTCGACAAGGCCAAGCTGCCCTATCCTGACGCGAGCTGGACCTGGAGCGACCTGAAGGCGGCCGCCGACAAGCTGACGGTGGACTCGGACGGGGATGGGCACCCCGAGGTACTGGGATTCAACTTATCCTGGAACGACTGGGGGTTTCGGCCTTTTCTCTACCAGGCTGGCGGCCGCTTCTGGAGCGAGGACGGAACTCAGACGGTCTATGACAGCCCGGAAGCCGCCAAGGCGCTTAGCTTCATGAAGGGGATGATGCGCAGCTACACGCTGACCCAATCGAGGACCCAGCGAGGGGGCCTTGGGCCGGATAAGTTTTTTGAGCAGGGCAAGGTGGCGATGTACTTCGATGGAAGCTGGATCACACCCTCGATCAAGAAGAACGCGCCGAAGCTTCGGTTCGGCGTGGCCCCGATCCCCAGGGGCGAAAAGCCCATGTCGGTCAGCAGCTCGTGCTTCTGGGGGATTAGCAGCAAGACGCGCCATCCGAAGGAGGCCTGGAAGCTCGTGAAGTTTCTATCGAGCACCGAGGCGCTGGTCAAGTACTGGCAGGTCTTGTGGGTGGCGCCACCCTCGCGATGGTCGTCGTTGAGGTCGGCCGGCTTCAGGAATGTAACGGGCGTCGAGGGGCGCATCCCGGGCGTACCCACCCAGGCCGAGTTCGAGGAGAAGTGCGGCTGGATCAGCCAGGTGCTGGAGAACGGCTGGACGACCATGGAAATGTGCAGCCCGTACATCGACCGCGCGTCGCTTCGGTTGCGCGAGGCGGTGGACCGGGTGCTCTTGGAGGGCGCGGACCCACAGGTGGCGCTACACAATGCCGCGGTGGCCACGAACAAGCAGATCCGGCAGGCGATCGAGGCGGAGGGGTTGCGGAGGTGAGGGATGTGTGAGGATGTGTGAGGGTGAGTGAGGGTGAGTGAGGATGGGATGAAGAGATTAAGAGATGAAGAGATTAAGAGATGAAGGGATGATGGGATTAAGAAATGAAGGGCGATTGGTGAAGGGCGACTTCCTTGGAGTGCGGCGACCTAGCGCCGCTTTGCATGCGAAGAGCGATGGGCGAAGGGCGAAGGGCGGTGCGCGAACAGCGATACGGCGATTCGGGACTTCTGTCTGCACTGCGAACCAGGAACGCGAACTGCCCGGAGGCCCGCTAGGTGCCTAACCCCAAGGCTCAGCTTCAGACCGCCGGGTGGAACTTTGTTTCTCCGGCGCTGCTGATCATGGGCATTTTCGTCGCCATCCCGGCGATCTGGGGGATCCTGCTCGCGTTTACGCACTACGACGGCATGTCCGAAGCCCGGTTCGTCGGGGCTGACAACTTCAAGCGCCTGCTCGACGATCCGCTTATTTGGACCACCCTACTCAACACCTCGATCTACGTGGTCTTCACGCTTCCGGTCGGACTGGCGCTCGGGCTCGGGATCGCTCTGGCGCTTCACCAAAAGTGGTTCACGGGGCGGAGCTTCGTGAGGGGCCTTTACTTCCTCCCGAATGTGACGAGCATGGCGGCGGTGGCGTTCGTGTGGGAGTGGATTTTGAACCCGGAATACGGCCTGGCCAATGCGGCTCTTCGGCAGGCGGGCCTTAAGGGGTCTGGATGGCTGAGCGAACCCAGCCTGGCGATGCCCTCGGTGGCGATGGTCAGCGTGTGGCACGGGCTGGGGTTCGGGGTGCTGATCTATCTGGCCGGTCTCAGGGCGATTCCTGAGGAGGTTCACGAGGCGGCGCGCATCGATGGCGCGAACTCGTGGAAAGCGTTCCGGCACGTCACCTGGCCGTTGCTCACGCCGACCACGATGTTCCTGACGATCATGGGGGTCATCGGCGGCTTTCAGGTGTTCCAGAGCGTATACATCATGACCGGCGGCGGGCCGCTCGACCGCACGCGGGTGTATCTGTATTACCTTTGGCAGACGGCGTTCCAGAACCTGGAGATGGGCTACGCCTCGGCGATGGCGGTGCTGCTGTTTGTGATCGTGCTGCTGTTGACGTTGGCCCAGTGGCGGTTCTTCAATAGGAGAATGAAGCCGTGGCAATGAGGATGGTCTTCGAGGAGATTAGGATTTAGGAGACGATGGCTACAGATCGTGGGGGCAGGACAAGCAGAGGGATAGGTTTTCTGTTGGCCGCGCTTGTCATAAGTCTCGTGGCCTATGGTGAGCACCTTCCGTGGCATTCATTCGCGTTCGCGGCAATGTTCGGGCCAATGGGTGTTTGGTCCCTGATTGAGAGGAGATAGACCGGTGGCATCCGGGGATGGGCCGACGACCGAGTCGTTGGGCGGGGAGCACCTAACCCATGATCGGCCGTGTGCCCGAGGATTTGTGAGGTGATTTGAAGCCGTCCGCCGCATATTGAGACCATGAGAACCGTGACGGTGACCATGCGGGACGAAGTGCTTGAGGCAGCGAAGAAGAACGCCCAGCTCGCAGGAATGCCCGTCGGGCAGTTCTTGGCGAAGGTCATCGAGCAGGCTGTGTCGCCTGCCGGAAAAGGCAAGGTCCAGGATGCCTTTCGAATAGCGGACGAGCTTGGGCTGAAAGGACCACGCACCTGGAAGCGCGAAGATCTATACGATGGCTAAGACCTTTGCTGAGCACAAGAGCGCCATTGAGATGATCGTATACTAATACCATGGACCCGCGGATCATCGAAGGGAACTGGGACGACGTCTCAACCAAGCATGCAAAAGAATTGGCGGGCCATCGCGTCGAGATTCGGGTGCTTGACGAAGTCAAGACGGGCCAGAAGAAGCGGGGCACCTGGGACGACTTTGAGGCCATTGCTCGCGAAATCACGAAAGGGTGGCGCCTCCCTGAGGGCAAGATCTACAGAGCCGAGGACTTCTACGAGAGCCCAGAGTAGTGCGCTATCTCCTCGACACCAACATCTTGTTGCGGCTAGCAGTGGCCGAGGATCCCCTGCATCCCAGAGTCCTCGACACGGTTCGGTCGTTGGAAGCCGACGGACACGAGTTGTGTTGCTCAACACAGGCACTTCGGGAGTTTTGGCACGTTTGTACGAGGCCCAAGTCTGCCAATGGGATAGGAAAAGAGCTTGACGAGGTGGGGCGCATGCTCGACGCGCTCGCTGCCCGCCTTACTGTGCTCTTGGAAGATGAATCGACGTACAGTCACTGGGTTGCTTTGGTCCGAAAACTGGAGGTCAAAGGCGCAGCTTGTCACGACGCTAATCACGTGGCGATAGCGCTCTCTCATAAGGTCCTCACGATCCTCACGCTTGATGTCTCGGATTTCCGGCGATTCTCACTAGTTGGGATCAAGGCTGTCGACCCGTCTGAGTAGGATCTAGCAATGACCCGCGTCACCCGCACTGCCATCTGGATGATCGTCCTTGCCGGGGCGTTGATGATGGCGGTGCCCTTCCTGTGGATGGTGCTCACCTCGCTCAAGACCGACGCCGAGGCGTTCCTGTTTCCACCCAAACCGCTGCCCGCCTCGCCGCAATGGAAGAACTACGCTGACGCCATGAGCATCGCCCCGTTTGGCAGGTTCTTTTTCAACAGCGCCGTCATCAGCATCTGCGTGACTCTGGGGAGCCTTCTCCTGAACAGCCTTGCCGCTTTTGCCTTTGCGAAATACCCGTTCAGAGGCCGCGACGTGCTCTTCATCGCCTTGCTCGCCACCATGATGATCCCGGGCCAGGTGACCATGATCCCCAGCTTTCTCCTGCTCAAGCACCTCGCTTGGCTGGACACCTACACCGGCCTCATCGTGCCCGGGCTCGCGAGCGCGTTCGGCATCTTTTTCCTCCGGCAGTCCATGCTCACGATCCCAGACGACTATTTGGATGCCGCGCGTTTGGACGGTGCTTCGGAGCTCTCTATTTATCGGCGGGTGGCGCTTCCGCTGGTCAAGCCGGCTCTGGCAACGCTTGGAGTCTTCACGTTCCTTGGAGTCTGGAACGACTTCCTTGGGCCGCTCATCGTGGTGAAGAGCGAAGAGATGAAGACCTTGCCGCTAGCGATCTCGGCGCTATCGGCGGGGCATTACGTGATGAGCTGGCCGCTGCTGATGGCTGGGGCGTCCTTCGTCATCGTGCCGGTGCTGATCGTGTACCTCTTGGCGCAAAGGTACTTCATCGAGGGCATCGCGGCGGGCGGTCTGAAGGGGTAGCGACGCACGTCACACCTTCGGCCGATCGATTCCTGCCACGTCTTCGATCGCGCGGCGGCGATTATCTTCGACCATGGCCACAACTGCGGCAAAGCGAGGATCTTCTCGCACGGTGGCGAGGTCCATGTCGTGCACAAGCCAATCGAGGTCTGCGAAGCCCGTTCGGGCTACCTTCTCGAGGCATGCGAGTGTCTCCTCGCGCTTGCCAAGCAAGCTGTAGATACACGCCGCGTTGTAGAGGATCGAAGGGTCATGCGGCCCCAGTGACAAGGCTTGTTCCAGGCACTCCGAAGCGGCCACCGTGTCGCCGAGCACCGTGTGCACGCTCGCCTCAAAGTACGCGGCTCGCGGGTCGTCTGGATGAAGCCTACGGCTTCGCACGAGGATCGGCAGCGTGCGCTCGGCGATCTGCTTTCGGCGGACTTCGTCGCCCATAGCGCGACATGCGACCTGTGCCAGCCCAAGACATTGATAGTCGTCCGATCGGATGTCCGCCGCTCGAAGAAATGCCTCGATCGCCTCTTCGTTCCTGCCCTGGGCAAAGCGACAGCGGGCCAGCACGTACCATGCGTCGTAGGACTGGGGTGCCCTGTCGATGGCGACAATGAAGCGCTTACTCGCCTCCTCAAAGTTCTCAGCTAGAAGGTGCGCCAGTCCGTCGGCGATGGCGGCTTCTGCCGATTCCGGCGCGATCTGAAGCAGTCGGTCAGCAGAGGTCCGGGCGTCGTCATACATGGCGTGGTCGCCCCAGAAGAAGAAGTGATATGCCGCCGACTGGGCAAGCGCTGAATACGCTAGGACGAAGTCAGGATCGAGGGTCACTGCCTCCCGAAAGAGACTCCGGGCGGCCCGCAGGCCAGTGATGCTGAAACGCCAATACTGCTGCATGCCCTGAAGATACAGTTCGTAGGCGTGAATGTTTCGCGTGCCCGACCGCGCGAGCCCCTCCCGCTCCTCGGGGGTGACTGCGATCTCGAGTGAGGAAACAATGGCAGCCGTCAGTTCATCCTGGATGGCAAAGATATCTTCCAACTCACGGTCATAGGTCTCGGACCAGAGGTGTGTGTCGCTGGCCACGTCGACGACCTGCGCCGTGACCCGGATACGGTTACCCACCTTTCTGACGCTGCCCTCGATCACGATACCGACCCCAAGAATCTCGCCCACCTCGCTGAGCGACCGCTCGCGTCCCTTAAAGGCAAATGATGAAGTGCGGGAAACGACCTTGAGCCTTCGGATCTTTGTGAGAGCATTGATGAGTTCATCCGACAGGCCGTCGCAAAAATGCTCGTTTTCGGGATCAGAGCTGAAGTTTGCGAATGGGAGGACGGCGATACTTGTCAGCGCGTCCTGGGACCGGACGGCGCTCGTGGCATCGCTCTTCTCGAAGACCATTTTGTATAGCTCGACGGGCCTCCCGATGTTTTTGAGCGGAGGCGTGCCTATCG
Organism: Armatimonadota bacterium; assembly: GCA_016223145.1. Taxonomy (NCBI): domain Bacteria; kingdom Bacillati; phylum Armatimonadota; species Armatimonadota bacterium. Next base: position 351,354 of record JACRPN010000008.1, read on the forward strand.
GACGAAACGTGAAGCCACGACGACCGCTTACCTGGCGGAACACGTCTTCGGACACGCAGACGCCGCCAGGTTCTGCGAGCTTCTGCAGGCGCGACGCGAGGTTCACTCCATCGCCGAGGATGTCGCCTTCCACGTGCTCGATGTCACCCAAGTGAATCCCAATGCGTACGCTGAAACGTTTTGAGGAATCGGATTCCAACCCGTTTCGGGTTATCACGTCCTGCTGGATAGCCGCCGCGCAAGCCACGGCTTCCAGTGCGCTTGAGAACTCGACGAGGTAGCCGTCGCCCAGCGACTTCACGATTCGACCGAAATGGGCAGCGAACAGTGGCTCGACGATCTCCGCATGGCGACGAAGCAGTTCCAGTGCCGATGGCTCATCTCGCTGCGCCATGGCGCTAAAGCCCACGATGTCTGTGACGACGATCGCCGCAAGCCGGCGTTGATGTTCGGACACGTCAACCCATTGTGACGCACGTCTCTTTCTTGTGGGTTCCCCAAGGCCAAAGCCACTTCGTACGGGCGGCGCCTGCCTCTGTCACACGGTTCGCCGAAGGTCACCGACCTCTCCTTCAAGGGAAGACGTGGTTTTTCCGAGCCTGAGTGCCCTGGCCATTTGGGACGGCAGTTTGATCCTGAGCGTTGGGCCAATGTGGTCCTAAATGGGCACAATCCAGGAGGGTACGACCTCCTGCAGCACGAAGCAAAGCAGTATGAACCAATCCTCTCGCCGCCAATTTCTTGCCTCCGCCTCTGCTCTTGGCGCGGCGAGCCTTGTTCCGAAAGAGCTACTGGCTTTCAATAGGGTCCAGGGCGAGCTTCCCGGACCGAAGAGCTTCGAGTACAAAGCGCTTGTTTCACCGGTAACCGCGATCATCTGCGGATATGGGGGCCGAGGAGGCTATTACGGGAGCATGCAGGCGCAACTGCCGGGCGAGTGGAAGGTCGTGGGTGTTGCCGAGCCGATTGACTATCGCAATGAGGCCGCCGCACGTATCCACAACCTGCCCGACGGCCTTCGGTTTTCCACTTGGGAGCACGTCTTCGATCGGCCCAAGTTCGCCGACGTCGTTGTCATCTCGATGCCGGACAACCTGCACTACAAGCCCACGCTGCGCGCGCTTGAGATGGGTTACGACGTGCTCCTGGAGAAGCCAATCGCACAGACCTGGCGCCAATGCCAGGACATCCTGGAGCTGGCGAACAAGAAGGGCCGCATCGTCGGGGTCTGCCACGTTCTGAGGTATGCACCCTACTTCGTGCAGATGCACGCGGCCATCAGCCAAGGCGTCATCGGCGACGTCGTGAGCATTCAGCACTTGGAGCCCATTCACTACCTGCATTTCGCCCATAGCTTCGTCCGCGGCCCTTGGCACAACTCGCGGGCATCGAATCCGTCGCTCCTGTCCAAGAGCTGCCACGACCTCGACATCATCCGATGGCTGGTAGGGAAGCCCTGCACGCGGGTCTCCTCATTGGGCGGTTTGCGGTGGTTCAGGAAAGAAAACGCGCCAAAGGGCGCGCCCAGGATGTGCCTCGCCGGGTGTCCGCACGAGGCGACATGCATCTATCACGCAGGCCGGGTGTATGTGAAGGAGAAGCTCTGGAGTACCCATCACATCATCTCGCGCGACCGCTCCGATCAAGCGATTCTGGAGCAATTGCGGAAGGTGCATATCGGTCGCTGCGTCTTTCAGGCGGACAACGACGTTGCAGACCACCAGTTGGTGAACATGGAGTTCGCGGGCGGAGCGACCGCCGCCTTCAGCATGGAGGCGATGACCAGCTACGCCGGCCGCCGGACGCGGGTCATGGGAACGAAGGGCGATATCGTGGGCGACGAAAACGTTCTGGATGTGTTTGACTTCGAGAATCGCACCCGGATCCAGTGGGACGTGAACAGACACTACCGCGATCTCTCCGGCCACGGCGGCGGCGACCTGAGGCTCGTACGCGATTTCACGCAAGCTGTCGCCCGGCACGACCCGAATCTGCTCTCCTCCAACCTCGGCGAATCCATGGAGAGCCATTTGATCGGGTTCCAAGCCGAACGGTCGAGGTTGGGAGATGGCCGGGCTTTGCGGGTTGTAAGCGGATAGGGGGCCGCATCGTTGCCGCCGTTCTGCCTTACTCCTTGCGTCGCGCTCAGGCCATAATCCCATCATGCGGCGCACGGACCTCCTGGACACCAAGGAATGGGCTCATCGGCGGATGGTGCTAAGGGCAAGAGCCATGAGTCCAAGCAAGAAAGCTCAGTTGGTGTTCAAGCTCAGTTCCATGGGGGACGACATTCACCGCCTAGCGATGGCCAGGCGCGCCAAAGCTCACGTAAAGCCCAATGAACCCTGAACGCGTTTTTCGGGAGCTATTCGGAGTGCTTGATCGGCTCCAGATTCGGTTTGCCGTGGGCGGCTCCTATGCAAGTGGCGCCCGCGGCGTTCCCCGGCAAACAAACGACATTGACGTCTTGGTGGAGCTATCGCAGCCGCAACGGAATCGGTTCATCGAGGCCATCGAAGTGGAGTTTGAGGTGACGTCCAAGGACGTTGAAATGGCGCTCACTGGACAAGATCCAATGCGTTCGTTTCAACTGTTCCATCGAGAAGAACTGTTCAAGGTAGACGTCTTTTTGGGCCGGTTCCCGGAATTGGCTGAATCCGAAATCGAAAGGGCGAGCCGAATTGAGCTTCTTCCGGGCATTTGGGCGCCTTGCCTGACGCAGGAAGACATCGTGATCGAGAAGCTCCTTTGGTACGAGCTGGGCAACCGGGTAAGCGACCGGCAGTGGAACGACCTGGTGGGGGTCATCGAGGTTCAGGGACCGGACTTCGACCGCGCTTACGTCAGGGACTGGGGAGCCAGGCTGGGGGTATCCGATTTGGTGGAAGAGGCTTTTGCAGAGGCGAAGGAGTTCTAGTTGTGGTGGGTTGGGTTGTTCGATGGAGCATCCTTCGGACGCCCAAAGATGGAATTGGGCAAAGACCTTTGGCGCCTATGCCAGGAGTCAGGGAGCGGAGTGTGAGGCGTAGGTCCGCAGAACCGTCCTAACTCAGCGAGGGGCAACGCCCTGGAACATGGCCTTCCGACGATTTGAGCCCTTGGAGGGCGTCCTATAGCCCCGATTAGCAGCGTGTTCGAAGGGGCAAGGTTGGCCGGCGCATAAGTGATTGCCGGCCAACCGCCATCAGGGTTTTCGACCCTTCGGCCTATCGGCGGCGGCGCAGGACCACGGCCGCGCCCAGGCCAAGGACCGCTAAGGACGCCGGTTCAGGCACCAGTGATTGGTAGCTGATGTCGTCGAACAACATGCCCGCGGCACCCGGAGCTTGGCCTCCGCCCGCGCGTATCAGCAATCGGTCATAGGTGACTGGGTAGGAACCGTAAGCGCCCGCACCGTCGACAAAGAAGTCCTCCCATCCGGTACCCGTGTAAACAAGGGAGCTGTTCATCCAGATGCGCCATACGTCGTTCTGAAGCCCAGGGTTAAAGGTCATGTCGAACTTCATGTCGATGACCGTCCCAGCGTTGACGTTTGTAGCCAGATAGGTCAAATAGAAGTTGGTGCCGTCGTAGTCGTAGGCGTATATGCTCCAACTCGTGTCCAGACCACCCTGGTTTTCCATGCGGATGTAATTGCCTCGTTGGCCGGTACCATTGTCAATGCTGACAGTGATCCCCTCGGTGGAGACTCCTCCCGCGAGTGGCATCCATTTCCAGCTTGCTTCGAAGTACTGGAATGGGCCCGTTTCGCTGACGGCATTGGTGAGTGCGGGCGTGTAGGGCTGGTCTCCGTAGGAGCCCGAGCCCACGGCATTGCTGATGTGCCAGCTTTGACTGCCGCTAATCGCTCCCGTATTGATAACGCCCTGATCCCATCCGGGGTTCGTGATCTGCCATCCGTTGTAGCCGTTGGCGATCGGGCCAGTTGGGTAGGACTCGAAATCAATGAACTGGGCGTCAGCAAGGGACAATGCAGACAGCCCGACAAGCGCAACAAGTGTCACGTACTTCATGTTTTAGCTCCTTTCAATCAAGCAATCCTTTGCCTGCACTCAGGGATAGGATGCTCGGGATTCGGTACCCGGCAAAGTGACTGGGTAAGGCGAATCAATAGGGAATTGTCCTCTCAAGTGTGCAATGTGACTAACCTTACTGCGATGTAAAGTAAGCTCAGTCTCGGAGCCGGCCTTGAGCGATGCTTTGGAACGCGTCAAGCGCCTCCGGATTTGCGATCGCTTCGACGTTCTTCACGGGTCTCCCGTGGATCACCTCGCGCACGGCGAGTTCGACGATCTTCCCGCTGCGCGTGCGCGGGATGTCGGAGACCTGAACGACGATCGCAGGGACGTGGCGGGGCGTCGTGTTCTTCCGAATCTGGCTCTTGATTTTCGCGATGAGGTCCTCCGATAGCGAAACACCTTCGCGCAGGCGCACGAACAGCACGACGCGCTCGTCGCCCTGCCATTGCTGCCCGACCACGAGCGCCTCGACGATCTCATCGAGTTGTTCGACCTGGCGATAGATCTCGGAGGTGCCGATCCTAACGCCCCCGGGGTTTAGCACGGAGTCCGATCTGCCGTGCATGACCACACCGCCATGCCCGGTGATCTCCGCCCAATCGCCGTGGCGCCAAAGCCCTGGGAAATGCTCGAAATAGGCGGCCTGGTATTTCTTGCCGTCCGGGTCGTTCCAGAAGCCTAGCGGCATCGAGGGGAAAGGGCTGCGGCAAACCAGTTCGCCCTTCTCGCCGCGGATCGAGGCGCCTGTCTCCTCCACAACGTCGACGTCCATCCCCAGACCAAGGCACTGAATCTCACCTTTCCAGACCGGCAGTGTTGGGTTGCCGAGCATAAAGCAGCTCACGATGTCGGTACCTCCAGAGATGCTCGCCAGATGGATGTCTCTCTTAATTGCGCGATACACGTACTCGAAGCTCTCCGGTGCGAGGGGCGACCCCGTAGAGGTCATCGTTCGCACTGAAGAAAGGTCATGGGTCTCCATCGGCTTCAGGCCCGCCTTTTCGACCGAAGCGATGTACTTGGCGCTGGTCCCAAAAAGGGTCATGCTCTCGGCATCGGCAAGGCTAAAGAGCACGTTGCCGTCCGGGAAGAACGGCGATCCGTCGTAGAGGATCAGCACGGCTTCGCTCGCGAGCGCCGAGGTCAGCCAATTCCACATCATCCAGCCGCATGTGGTGAAGTAGAACACGCGGTCGCCCTTGCGGATGTCGCAATGAAGCTGGTGCTCTTTGAGATGCTGCAAAAGCGAGCCGCCCGCGCCGTGGACGATACACTTCGGCACGCCCGTGGTGCCAGAGGAATACAGGATATAGAGAGGATGGTTAAACGGGAGTTGGGCGAAACGGATGGGGCGAGGTGTGAAGGTAGAGAGCACTTTCGACCAGATCTCAACGATCCTTGTACTGGCTTCGTGGGACTTGTCGGACGAGTCTGTCAAGTCGGGCGGGCCGCACAAGTCAGACAAGTCAGACATATCGGAAAGGTCGGACTGGACTGAGCCCCCATACTCCACCACCACCACCCGCTCGACCGTCGGCAGTCCGCGCAGCACCTCGGGCAGCTTTTGCATCACGTCGTGGCGCTTGCCGCCATAGAAGTAGCCGTCGCAGACGATCAGGATCTTCGGCTCGATCTGCCCGAACCGGTCCAGGATGCCCTGCACCCCAAAATCCGGCGAACAGGAGGACCACACCGCACCGATGCTCGAAGCGGCCAGCAGGCCGACGACCGCTTCCGGGCCGTTGTGAAGGATCGCGGCGACCCGGTCGCCCTCTTTCATGCCCCACTTCTGAAACGCTTGAACAAGCTGGGACACGTGATCGTAGAGTTGTCGTCGGGTCAGCCGCGACCGCACCTGGCCCTCGCCCCAGAAGTCGATCGCCTCGCGGTCATCCGGGTCCCGGAGCAGGTTCTCGGCGTAGTTGAGCCGCGCGTCGGGGAAGAACCGCGCGCCGGGCATTTGTTCTTCATCGCTGACCGGCACGCCTTTGTCGGTGGAGGCAATCACCTCGCAGAAGTCCCAAACCGCGGACCAAAAGTCGCCCTTGTGCTCGACGGAGTACTTATGGAGGGCGGAGTAGTCCCCGAGCACCTCCCCAGAGCGCCTCTCAAGTTCGCACGTAAATGCAGTGATCCGGGCGTACTCGATGGCTTCCGGCGTGGGCGTCCACAGCGGCGTGTCGGGCATCGTCGGAGAGTATACAAGCTAGCGCTCGGACCTACTCCACCCACTCATCCCACGGCTTCGATGGATCCGGCTCCGAGCCGAACCCCGAGGTGATTTTCTGCATGGCGGGCACCATCTCGAAGGGAGAAGGGTACCTTTAGCCGGTCGTGATACAATGAGTTCGATGCGAAAGCCGTTTACGATCATCTATGAACCGGCAGAGGAGGGCGGATTCACCGCCTATATCCCGGAACTCTCGGGCGCCATCTCCGAGGGTGAGACGGTCGACGAGGCACGGTCCATGGTGCTCGATGCGGCCAAAGAGCTGCTGGCCCATCAAAGGGAAAAAGCGCTTGAATCCGGTCAGGCCCAGTCTTGACACCGCAACGCCTCTGTCAGCCATAATCACGATCCGTCATATGCGACACCTTCTGGCACGATCCTATATGCGATCCTTCGCCGGCCGATAGGCCGAACGATCCCCCCTGCCAGACCCGATTCACTTTTTCACGGGCGTTCTTGCGCCCGAACGACAACTCGATTACGGATTGCGGATTTCGGATTGCGGATTGCTGATTGTGCACGGGTCTCTCGACCTGTGACCTGTGACCTGCGACCTGCGACCCAACAACCCAATCACCCATTGACCCAACACCTGAGCACCTGACCACCTAAACCCTGCATGCACATGGAAAACCTGACCTCGTTCTTCGAGAACGCAATGGCCTTTAACGACCGCACGATGACCTACATGGTTTCGAGGCGGCTTAACGAGCTGTTTCCAGGTCAGGCCGTGGTCGAGAGCTACGAGAGCTTCGACGTGGACGGCTTCGTGAAGTACGGCGCAGGCGAGGCGACGCTCGTCCACCGTATGACGCCTCAGTTCTTCTCGAAGTGGGAAGGCGAAGAGCGGCGGCTGAAGCGAAAATTGCTCACCTCGTGGATCGAGGTGGAGTGGCTGGGCGAGAAGTTCCAGGTGCTCCGCACGCTGCGATCGGAGTGCGGCTGGGTGCACTGGATCGTCGGCCCCGAGGACCAAGTCGAGGCGTTCATGAAGGCCGTGTTCGGCTACACCACCGAGCGCTCGCCTGCGACGCACGTGTACGCGGGCTGGTGGCACGAATCGGAGTCCATGGACCGCGCGATCCGCGATTCGCACTGGCCGGACATGGTCTTGCCCAAGGACCTGCGCAAGGCGATCGAAGACCAGACCGTCGGGTTCTTCCAGGCGAAGGCCGACTACGACCTGCTCGGCGTGCCGTGGAAGCGGGGCTTGCTGCTCGCCGGCCCGCCCGGCAACGGCAAGACGTTCCTGATCCGCGCGATCCTGAACCGGCTGCCCGTGCCCCGGCTCGTGGTCAAGAGCTTCGGCGAGGACCCCGAGGACGTGCAGGAGGTGTTCGACAAGGTGCGCGAGATGGCGCCGTGCGTGCTCGTGCTGGAGGACATCGACTCGCTGATCCGAAAGGAGCTGCTTTCATCCGTGCTGAACGCGCTGGACGGCACCGAGCCGCTCAGCGGCGTGCTGGTGCTGGCGACCACGAACCATCCGGAGCAGCTCGATCCGGCGATCCGAAACCGGCCCTCGCGGTTTGATCGCGTGATCGAGTTCGGTCCTCCCGCCGTGCCCGAGCGGCGCTTGCTGTTGAGGAGGCTCTTCGGCCGTCTGCCGGCGGAGGTCCGCCCGAACGCGCCGGAGCTTGCCGTCTTGGCAAAGGCGACCGACGGGTTCTCGTTCGCCTACCTGAAGGAACTGGCGGTGGCGTCGGCTGCCGAATGGCTAAGGGGCGGAAGATCGGGAAGCCTGTTCGAGGTCGCACGGAACATGGCTCCTCAACTGAGGACGCAGATGACGGCGCAGGTTGCATCGGAGGAGTAGGCCGGCCTTATTGTATGAGGCCGGCCTACCTCCAAGAACGGCGACAAGGCCCTGTTCTGCGACGCGATGCATAATGCACGAAAGAGCCGGCCTTGAGACGCTTGACCACGATTGCGATACTCCAGATCGAGCTTGCGCTCGCAAGCCCAGTCCGCGCGTTTCTGATCCTGTTTCTCGGCCTGACGTTTGTTGGCCCGGTGTTGGCGAGCCTCTTGATGTATCCGTTGTCGTGGCGGCAATGGGCCGACCACGAGACCGGCATAGCTTTCATCGCAGCCTATGCAGCATTGATCGTCTGGCTCAAGAAGTCGTCTCCGTGGCTCGGTTGGCTTGGCGCCATTGGCGTATCGGTCCAAGCAATCCTCGGCCTCTTGCTCATCTATACGCCGATCGGGGCGACGCTCGGGTTTCTTCATCCTGACCTCACGTCTCCTGTTGCGCACTATCCGTTCACGGCTTATGCCACGGCTTGGGCGATTCTCGCACTGGCTTGCGCGTGGGGGATGGTCAAGGACGACTGGCGCGCCTACTTCGGCGAGATCGCGGTGATCCTCGTTCTTTTGGCTGCCGAGTACTTCGGGCCTGACCTCTCGCCTGGGGAGAATCATGTACGCCGGCCCGCGATGTTCCCTTTCGAGGATGCGATCCGGCCCTATATGGACTGGTTGGAGAGTGCCGCATACTGCTGGGGTCTTGCGGTGCTTTTCCAGGCGCTTTACCGCCGAGGAAGGAAGCAGTATTCAATGAGCCGAGCGATCGGCCAGATGCAATAGCGTTCCTCCGGTTGCTTCACCCGGCTTACCCAGTCGTTACCTGCTCACCTGCGCCAGCAAGAGCTTTCCCAGGCAAGACTCGATCGACACGACGTCGAACTGCTCCGAGAGGAGCGCCCGAAGCTCGTCGCGGGTAAACCGCCGGTAGTAGATGCCGCCCCGGTGGAATCCTTCCTTATGTATCAGATAGGGATGGATGCGCCGCCACTCATAGGCGGACAGGATGAACCGCCCGCCAGGCTCCAAAGTCTGCGCGATCGATTCGAGCGCCTGGCTCCGCAAGCTCGCGGAGGGGAGGTGCTGAAGGACCTGGGCCATCAAGGCAAGGTCGAACGCGCGCGGCTTTACCGGCAACTGCAGGACGTCCGAATGAACGAGCAGCACGCGGTCGGCCAGGCCGGCTTCCTGCAGCTTGCCCCGGCAAACTTGAAGCGAACCCACCGATCGGTCAACCGCAACGACGCGGTTGGCGCGCCGGGCCAGGTCCACGGTGAACCGCCCAGTTCCGCAGCCGATTTCAATCACCCGATCAAAAGGCTGTGAACTGAGCGCCTTGCGAATCTTGCTTGCCTCGACCCCGCTCGATAGGCTCACGGCAATGCCCGCATCGTAGAATTTCGCCTGGCGGTCGCGGCATCGCTCTTCATCGAGCTGGACATCATGGCCCTCGGCCCTCTCGGGCTCATCGACCACCGGCGCAAAGACCCCGTCCGCAAATCGATAGCGCCGCGAACACTCGCTACAATGCGCCTCTGACGCACTGAGGTCGATCTCGAAAGGGCCACCGCAGGCGCACGCGAGCAAGTCCTCAAATCGCTGCATGACGGATTGAGCATCCACGAGGACTTCCATGACCTGAGATTATGCCGCAACTCCCGACGGGACGATAGGCAGGCTGAAAACCAGTCCTACGGCGACTCTTGCCGTATCTTTGGCAGAGAGGCCGGTGGGTGGCCGTTCAGTGCTTCGGCCTGTGGCGACAGCCCAGTTTGCTCCACGCATCTGGCGATGCCAGCGATTTCTCGAATTAAGAGGGAAGATTGCGCCAGAGTCCTTGCCGCTTGTGGCGCCCTGGCGCGGATCGGCGAGCGGCTTGCGGTCTTCAACATTCAGAGCTCGCCATTGGGTCCTTCAAGGTACATTGCGCCCATGCCAAACGTCGCTGCAACCCCTGAAGAGTATATTGCCGGGCTCGAGGAACCGCGAAGGTCGCATATCCAGGCGATCTATGACATGGTGCGCGAGGCTGCGCCAGACTTGGAGCCCTGGATGGTGGCCGGGAAGATTGGCTTCGGGCAATTCCCCTACCAAGGAAAGAGCAAGAAGTGCTCGGGCATCTGGTTCAAGCTGGGGTTGGCGAGCAACAAGAACTCGATCATGTTCGCCACATGCGCGGGGATGGACGGCGGCTATATGGCCGAGGCCTATGCCAAACGGCTGCCGAAGGCCGACGTCGGCAAGAGCTGTCTCAACTTTCGCAAGTTCGAGGACGTGGACATGGAAGTGCTCCGCGAGATCGCCGTCAAGACTGCGGCGGCGGATTTCTCACATTGGGTTATGTAGTTCGGGGGTCGCGGGTGGAGGTGAGAGGTCCGGGGCCAAAGGTCTGAGGTCCACACTCACAACTCCCGCCAGAATCACAATCCTCGCGGTTCTCACCACCCGTACGCACGGTGAACCCAATCCCATGGTTCTCCTCGTTCGTGGATCCCCTCCACTCTGGAGAGGTGCTTCACCTTTGCTTGGGGCAAAACATCTGCATCACCGCAAGCTGTCTGTAGCCAAGAACGGGATAGATCCTGGCCCCGTCTTTGCTGGCCAGCAGCACGCTGTGGCGAACCCCAGCTTCCTTGTCGTCTCCCAGCATCCGCGCCATCAGTGCCTTTCCATAGCCTCTCCCACGATAGATGGGCCGTACCCAGAGGTCCGAAACCCAGGCGTCCTCACCCACGGCAACGCTGCGCACCTTCCCAAAAACATCCACGTCGTCCGCCATCACGTACTGCCGGAAGCTAACGCCCTGCTCCTCAAAGTCGGCGGGACGCAGGACCCTTCCGCCCGCGAGCCTATTCAAGCGCTCGGCATCCGCGCGAGATTCAACACACTCGACGGGAATGGAGCTTCGATATGAAGGAAGCGAAGACAGGTCATGGACGAAGAGCCACTCGGTGGCCAAAGACCGGTAGCCGCTCGCTTTGAACTCAACTTTGACCTTCTCAAAACTCTCCGACTCGTGCATCACACCCAGGAAATGCCAGCCGACGCGCCAGTCCCTTACTGCATCGGCAACCTCTTGCGGCGAAACGCCGTAGGTGATGACTTCGGCTTTCCGGGCGTGTTTGCGGCCGGGTGTGTCTCGCATCAACCAAAGAAACCGGTCCTTGCTCGCAGGTTTCTGCTCAAGGAGGTCAGTGGCCACGTAGGGGTACGTGCTGCTCTTGAGCATGGCGAACGCCTTGACAAACACCACCGCTGCGGCGGGAATCTCCATTGGGGTCTATTCTCCATCAATCCTCCGTTGTTCGGACCCAATAAGGCAAGAAGGGCCTGGACTTTAGTCCAGGCCCTTCTTGAAATCTGATGACTCCGATTACCAGTCGCGGCGCTTTCCGCCACCACCGCCGCCGCCACGGCCTCCGCGGCCACCGCCGCCTCCGCCACCGTAGCCGCCACCGCCGCCATAGCCTCCGCTGCGGCCGCCGCCGCCTCCGCCACCGTAGCCGCCACCGCCGCCGCCATAGCTGCGTCCGCCGCCGCCACCGCCGCCGCCCTCACCCTTGGGTCGAGCTTCGTTTACGGTCAGGGTTCGGCCGCCAAGCTGCGCGCCGTGCATGGCTTCGATAGCCGCGTCCATCTGGTCCGCTTCGACGTCGACGAAGCCGAAACCTCGGCCCTCGATGACGCGTGCGTTCGTCGCGCCGTATGCGCCGAAGGCTTCAGTCAGAGACTGCTCGTTCGTGGAATACGGCAAGTTGCCTACGTAAAGTGTTTTTGTTGCCAATTTGGCCTCCGTTTACCGGGACCATTCCCGGTGTTCTGTTCCGATTTAGATGTCCGGTGCTGTGAGAGTCAAGAACAGGCCGAAGGCCGATGCAAGCTCGAAGGCAGAAGACGTGGAATCGTAACGGGGAAAAGAATACCAGGTTCGATGCAGGTTGCGATAGGTCTATTTGCGGTGATGGATGAGTGGCGCTGTGATCCCGAGCGAAGCGAGGGATCTTCTGGCTGGCGCCACTCACGATGGCTGGTGTTCCCGGCCCGCCCGTAATCTACCTTCGGGCAATCCGCGCTGCAATCAGATTCCTCGCTTCGCTCGGAATGACAGCCCGCCGCCAACCTTGGTTCTCTTCCGTCATGAGCCAGCTAAGTCGGAGCCACAGGGGCGCCCCAGGGGGATCGCGGGCTGAAGCCCGCTCACCCAAAATAGGCGGGGTGAACCCCGCGCTCCCTTCACACCCACCCCTAACCGCAAACCGTCATCCTTCAACTGCCCACCGCCCTCCTTCCAGCGCCACGTACAGCCCGTCCCAATCCTCGGGGTCTTCGCAGAGCTCGGCCTGAACCGGCGACTCGAGGATCGCGCTCCACTTCTCCTCCAGTTCAGCGTCGTCTCGGACGATGCGGTCGAAGCTCTCGTGATAAAAGGGCGGATAGCGCTCGCCGGTCGCCTTGACGATAGCGGCGCCAGATTTTGTCTTGGCCTTCTCCACGATGTCGCTCAACTCGTAGGGCCTGCCGGAGCCCGCTTCACGCACTCGAAACATCAGTTCGGTCGTCTCCGGCAGGATGCAGAGGATCAGAAGGTCCCACTTCTTGCCTTCCGGGCGCAGGAGCTGTCGCATCAGGAGCCGCCGCTCCCCCTCGTCGAGCGGGCGCGAGTGGCGGAAGGTGACGTAGTACGTCACGTCGTCGGCGCGCCAATGGGGCAGTTTGCCCCGCCAGATCTGAAAGTTCTGCCAGCGGCCCACGATCAGCTCAGCGCGGCTTCGCCCCGCTCGCCGGTCCGAATGCGGATGACCTCTTCAACGTCACTGACGAACATCTTTCCGTCGCCGATCTCGCCGGTGTGCGTGGCCCGGGTGATCGCCTCGATGGCCTCCTCCAAATGCTCGTCGGAAAGCACAACGACCACCTTGACCTTGGGCAGCAGGTTGACGGCATAGGTGCTTCCCCGATATTTGTCGGTCCTTCCGAGCTGGCGCCCGTAGCCGCGCACCTGCTCTACGGTCAAGCCGCGCAGCCCCATGTCCTCCAGCGCTTCCTTGACTGCTTCCAGCTTGTTGACGCGAACAATCGCTTCCAAGCGCTTCACCGCAACCTCCTAAAACCTGAGCCCAACACCGATCGAAAACCCCTGCAAGGTGCTGTATCCGTTCCCAAAGTATCGGATCTCAAGGACGCCGGGGATTTTGTACTTCGCTAGGTCATAGCCCGCGCCAAAGCCATAGGCCAACTGGATTCTGCTCTTCTTTTCGAGGCCGCTGAGCGTGGGTCTGGCCTCACGGTTGAAGGAGACTCCCAAGCCGGCAGAGAGGATGACGCCCTTGTTGGCGGAGACCTGGTTGACCATCACCGGAATTCCGGTGAGGCTGCCCTTCGAATAGCCGTCGATGGAAATGGCGAGCCCGCTCGAGTTGCCATTCGCGCCCGTACGCTGCTTGCCGAGGTTGAACTGGACGCCGAACACGGGCCATTGCTTGCCCTCGTTCTTGGCCTGAAGCTCGCTGGGCCTGAAATTGCCGAACCTGACCAAGGCGCCAATCTGCTTGGCCTCCTGGCCGAAAGCCATCGCCGAGGCGAGCAGCGCCGTAGCCACCAAAATCCGTTTTGTGTTGTGCATAGGTGATTCTCCGTAATCGCCGAACGGGAAGTTACCCGGAACGCAGCCGGTAAGCCAAGCTTTGGGATTCCCACGAGAGTTCCGGGTCTATTTGACCAGTCGTCATGACTGGTCATTATGGTATGCTATACCCATGATCGTCACAGCAACCGAGTTCAAGGCGAGATGCCTTCAGTTGCTCGACCGGGTCAAGATGACCGGTGAACGGATCCAGGTCACCAAGAGGGGCAAGGTCGTCGCCGAACTGGGGCCCGCCGAAGATCACGCGAAGGCTCCGGCCAAGCCAGGATTTGCGAAAGGTCGGCTAAGAATCACCGGCGACATCCTATCCCCTCTCGAAGAACCTTGGGATGCGCTTCGATGATCGTACTGGACACCCACATTTTCCTCTGGTATGCCCTCGACAACCCCCAACTTCAGGCTACGCTTCGCGAGAAGCTGCGGGCCGAACCCGGAGCCGTTTTTGTTCCAACGGTCTGCATCTGGGAGTCAATCCTCCTTGCAGAAAGGGGAAGCATCGCGATCTCAGGCCAGAGCGTCGGAAAGACGATTCGGGGCCTGATCGCAGAAGCTGGGTTCAACGAGGCGCCGTTGACCGGTGATATCGCCGTGCTGAGCAGGTCCTTGGATTTCAAACATAGCGACCCTGCCGACCGGATCATCGCGGCAACAGCGTTTGCGTTGGGGGCCGAGCTTGCGACGGCGGATTCGAGACTTCGATCGCTGGATTGGGTCAAGCTAGCCTGACTTGAAATGAATCCCCACACCCCCTTTCTCGCCCCAATGTCCTTCGAGCGCAGCGGACTCCTCCTCAGGCCCTATCGTCCGGGCGACGGACCCGAATTGGGGCAAGCGATCTCGGGCTCTCACCACCACCTACGCCCGTGGCTGCCGTGGGCGGACGAGCAGTACTCGGCCGAGCGGGGCGAAGAGACGGCGCGCCGGCTCGGCGCAGCCTACTTAGCGGGCACCGATTTCACCGTCGGGATTTGGCTGGACGGCAAACTCGCAGGCGGCACGGGCTTCCACCTCCGGGGTGCCCCGGTCTCCAACGGCATCGCGGAGATTGGCATGTGGATTCGGGAAGACCTCTCCGGCAAGGGCTTGGGCACGCGCGTGCTCGAATCCATGCTGGACTGGGGCTTCTCGGAGTGGCCCTGGGAACGCATCGAGTGGCGCTGCGACCCGCGCAATGGGGCCAGTGCCCGGGTCGCCGAGAAGTGCGGCATGAAGCTGGAAGGCACCCTGCGCTCGAACATGAAGGACGTCGACGGCGAACGGCGCGACACGCTGGTGTACGCGATGCTGAGGTCCGAACACACCGAGCTGCGCGAACACCAGCCACCATCGGGACCTTGAGCCAAAGGGTCTTTGCCTCGTCGGAGAGCCCCAGACATGGGAGCCACATGCGGCGGACTACGCGCCTGAGAGAATCCCCAAGTCGTCGAACAGATACCAGACGGCCGGGTAATCCACACCCTGAAAGGTCCACGTGTCCTTGCAGACAAGCGTGCCGCCGATTCGCTCATAGAACGCCCGCCCGATCGAATTGTCTCGCAAGGTGTGGATTCCGAGCGTCGCATGCCCTTGCTTCAGCCCGTATGTGGCAGCTCGAGCAACCAGGGCCCGGCCAATACCGCCACGAGCGGCTGAAGGGTGAACATAGAGTCCAGAAACCTCATAGTCGGCGCCGGCCCAACTGCAGGGTTCCTGAAGCACGGCAAACCCCACGACTCCGTTGTCTGTTTCTGCTACGAAGATCGTCTCGCCCCGAGACAGCTTCTCTCGGGTGCGATCAGCCCGTCGCACCGCTTCAAGCGCGGCCATGTGCTCCGGCCGGATAATATGCGCGTAGGCCCATCGCCAGCAGGCGACGGAGATATCTGCGATCGCCTGCGCGTCGGCTACCGTCGCCTGGCGCACGCTCACCATATGCCGAATTATCCCGCAGGAACGAGCTTGACGACTTTGTCCGGTCCGTTGATCACCAGATAGATCGCGCCATCGGCTGCGACCGCGATGTCCCTAACGCGCCCAATGCCGTGAAGAAGCTCTTCCTTCTCGACGAGCTGCCCGCCCTTGACCCGGATTCGGTCCACATTGCTGCCGGCCAGCCCACCCGCGATCAGGTCCCCCTTCCAATTGGGGAAAGCCGTGCCACGAATGGTGTCGAGGCCGCTCGCCGCGCAGGAAGGAAGCCATCGAAAGGCCGGCATGGCGATCTTCTGGTCGGGTTTGGGCCACGGCACCCGGAAAGGCGTGTCGTTGTAGTTGATGCCAAAGCACACCACGGGCCAGCCATAGTTGGCGCCGCGCTGGAGCATGTTGAGCTCATCGCCTCCCCTCGGTGCGTGCTCGGTGTCCCAGACGTTGCCCTCCAGGTCGATCGTCAGGCCCTGGGGGTTGCGGTGGCCGTAGGTCCATGCCGGGCTCTTGGGCCAGGGGTTATCGTCGGGGATGCTCCCATCCTCGTTCACGCGCATGATCTTGCCGTAGGGGGTTTCGAGGTCCTGGACCCTCATATTCGTGCCCCGCTCTCCGACGGAGATGAACACGTGGCCCCTGCCGTCGAACACGATCTTGCTGCCGAAGTGGATGCCTGCTCCGCTGTAATATTTCTGGTCGGCTTCGTAGATGGTCTGGTTGTCCATCCACTTGGGGGCGCCACCCGAGAAGTCGATCTTGCCGCGCACGACCTTCGTCATGCCGCCCCCGCCGCTCTTGGCAGGATCGCAGAACGACAGGTAGATCCAGCCGTTCTTCGCATAGTCGGGATGAACCGCCACCTCCATTTGGCCGCCCTGGCCGATCTCGACTGCAGGCGGTGTGCCCTCCACCCTTTGCGACGACTTTCCGGTTCTGTCGACGACCAAGACACCGCCCGGGCGGTTGGTGACGAGCATCCGGCCGTCCGGCAGGAAATCGAGGGACCAGGGAGTGCTCAGGCCCGAGGTGACGACGTCCACCATCTTGAACTTGTGAAGCTTCGAGGCATAGGCCCCCGAGGAATCGGGCTTGGGGTCGCCCTCTTTGGCACGCAAGCCGGATAGCTGGAGCTCGCGCACGTGGACGACGAGTGCCCACACCGCTTCATCGGAAAGGCTGCCGCCAAAGGCCGGCATGCCCATGTCCGGCTTGCCGTTCTTGATCGTATCGAAGAACTGCTTGTCCCACTTCTGATCGAACTTGTCGCGGCTGACCAAGGACTTGGTTCCTGCGCCACCGCCCTGCATGTCTTGCCCGTGGCAGCCCGAGCAGTTCTCGTTGAACATGCGGGTCACGTTTGCCGATTGGTCCTTGGAGGGCTCAGGCTCAGCCAGCGGCGAACTTGGATCGGGGCTTGGGCGGCACGCACCGAACACGGACAGCACGGCTAGGAGCGGGAGGATCCGGAGAAGCATCCGGGAACTGTACCCGTGTCCGGTAGGGAATTCCAGACCCCGAATGGACAGACCCTAGTGGCTAAGCTCCTCAGCGGTCTCCCTGGGCGCACCAAGTAAGCTCAGACCATGAAGCGCTCCGACATCAACCTGCTCGCCCGTCAGGCCAGGGCCTGCTTTGAGGCCCACGGCTGGGCCCTCCCTCCACAGCCGAGGTGGGACGTCTGCGACTTCGGGATGGGCGACGTTTGGAGCAAGGGCCTCCTGCTTATCAACCTTGCCGAAGAGCCCGAATACTGCGAGAAGCTCATGTATCAGCGGCGCGGAATGGTCTGCCTGGCACACACCCACAAGGTGAAGAAGGAAGACATCATCTGCCGGTGGGGTGAATTGGCGATAACGGTCTGGCCCGGGCACCCGCGTGAAAGCCATTCCGGGGACTTCTCGGTGAATGTCAACGCCCAGCCCAGAACCTGCCGCCCCGGAGAGAGGATAGTGCTTGAGGCGGGCGAAAGGGTCACGCTCGTGCCAGGGATCTACCACGCGTTTGAGCCTGCAAGCGACGAAGTGATCATCGGCGAGGTCTCGACCGCCAACGACGACCTGAACGACAACTTCTTCGCGGATGAAGGGGTCGGCAGGTTCCCCACGATCGAGGAGGACGAGCCTGCGGAAGTGAGGCTGTTGTCAGAGGGTTAGCGGATAGCGATTGACGGTTTGCGGATCGGAACGCTCCTGCGCCATTACTCGTAACCTGGCCGATCCGCAATATCGCATTCATAGATCGACGCCAGCTCTGCCCGCGAAAGGGCCCCCAAGCGGCTCAGGCGATCCTGCACTGCGTCGGCTACGGACGCGTCTTCAAACGCAATTGCCCCCAGCATCTCGAACTTGGACTTCAGGATCGAGCCCAGATCGGCCGAGGAGTTCCTCGCATGTCCCGCGGGGAACATGACCAAACCGGAATCTGCGCCGGACCTCGGCCGCGCTCCATCCCCGCCGCCTGGCTCAAGCGAAATGGAAAGCGACGTCGGGATCCCTTCAGGGTACTTGGCGTCGTACTCCGGTCCGCCATGCTCGAACTTGATCTTCGACATGATCTCCCGGGTCACGGGGTGGAATACAGCGGCCGCGTCGGGCTTGTAGTCGTAGGGAGAGAGCATCAGCAGCTTCCAGAGGTCATCTGTCGAAGCCGCCTTCAAAACTTCCGTGGGCCGTTCGAGAGCCTTTCTCAGCATCGTTGCCACGATATAGGCCATCGAATGGTCCGCGCTCTGTCGGGTCTTCGGGTCCATCTTGGCCGGGTTTCCGATGATGCCAAACGCGGGCTCATAAGCCAGGATCTTGATCTCCTCGATCAGTCCGACCTGTCCGACGAGTTCCGGATGAGCTAGCAGCAGTTCCAAGAGTCCCTGCAGCGCTCCCGCCGACTGGTGCTCATAGAGCCCCAGCTTGAAGTGCATCCCCATCACCGCGAAATCGTCTCCGCTGTGCGAGAGCACCAGGTCGAATGGGCTTTCCCCCTGCTCTTTCCACCTCTCCTTCCCCTCGGTCGTGGGCTCGAAATACCGAAAGATCGCCTCGGGGTTCCTAAAGACGTCCCTCGGCCCCACAAACCCCTTCATCGCCCTCTTCATGCAGAGCACCGCCGCCTCGGAACTGATCGCTGCCGAAGCGCCCTTGCTGTCGCTGAGCTGCTTCCCCGCCCGGATCGCCCGCCACGGGATGTAGTGCGCTAGAAACTGGCCGATGGCGCTCTCGATTTGCTCCGGCGTGGCGCCCATCAATGCGCCGTAGGTCGCTGCCGAAGCGATCGCGCCGTGGACAACATGGTCCAGCTTGTAGGTCTTTAGGCTGAAGACCTCGGCGAGCCTGCCCCGGATCTCGTCGAGCAAGACCATCGCTCTCAAAGCCGTCGCACCGTCGAGCCCGCGCTGCTGGCAAGCTGCGATCACGACGGGATAGAAGTCGTTGTGTCCAAACTCGCCGGCGGTGTGCCCAAGCTCGGGCCGGTAGCCGAAGTTTGTTCCGTTCGAATCCCATTCGCGAACGGCCGAACTGTTGGCCACCACCGCCTTCTCAGCCTTCACCTTCACGGAAGAACCGAAGACCGTCGCGCCGTCCGGGTCCGGGTATTCGAGTGCCTCCTCGCGCAAGAGCGTCGGAGCGTTAGTTTTTAGTGCCAGCGCCGAAGTCCCGCAGAGAAAGGCGTCCGCATGAAACATGCGCGTGCGCTCCAGGACTGTGTTTGAGGGCCCCGGACCGAGTTTGCCCGCGAGGAAATCAACCGCAAACTGGCCGATGCCCAGGGCCTGATTGGTATCACGAGGGAGCAGGACTGAGGTTCGGGCGTCGATGCCCGCAAGCGGCGTCATGCGGAATAGGATACTTGGACCCTCAGTTTGATGCCACCCTCCATCTCACGCCGAAATCGCTCGCGTCAACCGAGCCGAAGCGCAACGCGCTCTTGCATGGAGTGCATGGAGTACAGAGGAGCCGCCGCGCCCAACTCCAAGATTCAAGAGCGGACGACGGCGGCCGGTGAGGGTGATTGGTGCTCTTCCGAGCTAGCGAGGGATGAAAATACCGGTCTGAACGACGTTCCCATCGAGCGTCATGACGCTTGCCGCCGTGCCAGCGGTGATGTTCGGCCGATTGTTGCCGGAATAGCGTTGGGCGATCTTGAAGCGGCCAAAGGCGTCTGTCGTGACGTTCCATTCAGCGTCGCCGGCTACCACCACATAGTCAGTGTTGGCCGGCAGGTTCTCACCGCCAATCTGAATCTCGGCCTGAACGCGGGCTCCTCGGGCATCCACTTTGTAGACGGCCTTGCCTTTGCCCACACCGGACAGGGAAGCAAACAGCTGTGTACGCGATCCTTGCGCGAACCCAAGGGCGAATGCAGCCACGGAAATCATGGCCACCAAAGTCAGCATAAGTTTCATAGTCTCTTACCTCTTTCGAAGGCACCCCCGCATCTCTGCGGGTGGTACATCGGAACAAGAGGGGCGCCGAGCGCGCCATGATACACTCGACACATCAAATGGCCAATTCAGGCGGACTTGAGGATTTGGACCGAATCCTCCAAAAGTGCAAACGGGGTGACGCGCAAGCATGGGCGTCGCTTGTCGATGCGCTGCAGGCCCATGTGTATTCCGTTGCCAAGAGAGCGGGCCTCTCCGACGACGACGCAGAAGACGTCTTCCAAACCACCTTTTTGGCGTTGCATCGCTCTCTTGACCGGGTGGAATCCGGCTGGGCCCTGCCGCGTTGGCTTGCGACCACCGCCTCCCGCGAGGCGCTGCGCCTAAGAAGATCGAAGCATTGCCAGACCCTACCGATCGATCGCCCCGACCTTGGCCTAGACCAACTCCTCGCCGACGAAGAGGCTTCTGCGGCCGAAGAAGCCGAACGGGCAGACACCGCCCTTCATGTGAGGACTGCATTGCTTGAACTGAAACTCGAATGCCAGAAATTGCTCATGGCGGTGTTCTCTGAAGATGATCTCTCCTATCAAGACATCTCGGTGCTACTCGGGATCCCCATGGGTTCGATCGGCCCTCAGCGTGCCCGGTGCCTTGAGCGACTCCGAAAGATCCTGGAGAATCGCGGTTTTTTCGATGAAACTTGAATCACTGAGCGAAGGTGCTGACTTCTTCCCAATGGAGTTGTCAAGACGATGAAAGACAAGGGGCTTGAACAAGTAGTCGATGAAGCGCTCATGGGAATCGAGGGCCCGAGCGAGGACGCACGCATTCTTCAGTTTCGCAAGATTGGCAGGGCGCTCAAGACGCCCATGCATTCTGCTTCCCATGAAGCCATCGGGCGAGCCAAGGCCATCATGCCGACGGCGTCGCGGTCTGGGCTTCTCGCTAGGCTCGCTTACTGCTCGCTGCAGCCGCAAGCCGTTCGCTCGGCGGTCACGGAGAGCTTCCAGATGGTCTTCGAGTCCGAGGCGTGCAAAGTGCGCATGATGTTCTCGCCGGTAGGAGATCGATGGGACGTGCTCGGAGAGTTCGATGGCGAGGTTCTCCAGGTGACGCAGAATGGCCGCAGACTCGCCGCCCGGGATGGCCGCTTTTCCTTTCGCGCAGCGACGCTCAAGCAGACGGGCCTGATTCTCGATCTGGATTCGGGCTCCGTGCAGATCCCGTCGGCGCTGGAGGCCGCTCTTGGACACGCCGAGCCTGATTAGGTTGCTGGAGAGCGATGCCAGCCGGCCCAAGAAGAGAGCCGCCCTGCGGGCCGCCGGACCGGTCACAGGGATCAACGAGGCCGCGTTCCGATCGGTCGCCGGTCTGCTAGGTTCGGACGTAAGGCGAGCTCGCGAACTGGCCTCTTTTTGGCCCGAGTTTGTCTCGCATGGCGACGACCGCTCCTATGCCCTCCGAACCAAGGCCGTTTTCCTTCGGCTCCAAGGCAAGTGGGTCGAAAGCGCCTCTGCCTTTCGACAGGCGGGACAGGCTACCAAGCGCCTCCCCGACCGGTATGCGTTCCAGACGGGCGCCGTGGACAGTCTGGGCAGGGCCGGGAAAGTCGCAACGGCGGTACGCCTTGGGAGAAGGCTCTCAAGCGAACTGTCCGACCTAGGGGAAACCGCCCTGGCTGCACGGGTCAAGCTGAACACGGGCAACGCCCTGCTCTGGCAGGACCGCTACCGGGAGGCGCGCTCATGGCTGGAGCAGGCGGCGCCCGAACTTGAGGCGGCGGGGCTGGACAGTGAAGCCGCTGCGGCGAAACTCGGGCTCTCCACGAGCCACCTCTTTGGGGGCAGTCCCCGCGAGGCCCTTCGTTGGGCCCAGGCTGCCGCAGCTGATTTTGGAGCCTTGGGCGCGGATCACCACTCCCTTCTGGCGAGCCTCAACAACGCCCAGGCCCTGCACCTGACCGGGCGGCACGACGAGGCGCTCGATCTGCTGCTCGAAGCGCGGGCGCAGCTCGACGCCGAACCCTTTGAGAAGGGCCGCTGCTTCGAGTTCGCGGGCCACGCCTATCTCGCCCTAAACCTAGCCTCCGAGGCGGCCGACTGCTTTCGAGAGGCGCTCAAGATCTTCCGAAACGTGGATGCCCTGTTGAACCGGGCCAACTGCCTGATGGGTCTCGGCGCCGCCGCAGAACTGCTCGAGTTCAAACGCCAGCCATCGGCGTTCTATCGCCGCGCCAGGGTCGCCTACCTCGAGGTCGGCAACCGGACCTGGGCCGCCGCAGCCCTATCGCGCCTGGCAAGGCTCCTTTGCGCCAGGGGATTCACGGCTCGCGCGCTCGAAGCCGCAAGCGCCGCGGTGGCCGAGCTTCGAACCACGGGTTCAAAGGTCCACCTCGCTGAGGCCGAGCTGACGCTCGCCGAGTGCCTGATCGCTTCGCGCCAAGATAGCGGGGCGCCACTGCAGCACGCCAAAAGGCTCATCGCAAGGAACGGCTACGTCCATCTGGAATGGCGGGTTCATTGGCTGGCGGCAAAATCGACCTCCGGCCGAAGCGCCGAGGCGCACTTCGCGCGCATGGTGCGCTCGATCATCGAAGCCCGCCTGCTGACCTCTTCCACCCTCTCGCGCGCTGCCTTTCTCAAGGATAAGGCCGGCGCCCTATCGGAGTACATCGAACTGCTTTTGGCCAATCCGACTCCCAAGCGGATCGAGCGCGTTGTCTCGGTCATACGCTCCACGCGCTCTGCCGCGCTCGTCGACGAAATTCTCTCAGGTAGAAACGTCCGTCAGCGAGAAGACCTGGTCCGGCGGCTCGATGAACTTCGCCAAGAGCTGCGCCAGTTCGCATCGGAGGGAACTCCGGGGCTCGAACGCCGCGCCGTCATCGGCCAGCGAGCAGTTCATGCTTTGCGCCGCAGGTGGGCAGAGGTGCGGCGAGATGCCCTCAGCGCGGCGAGCGGCGCCCCACTCGTGGAGACCGATTCGCCCACGACGATCTTGATCCAGACTCGCGAGAGCCTCTTCAGCATCTGTAACCGCAGACTCAGAAGGCTGGGGTGCTCAGCCGAAAGCCTCAAGAATGACCTCAAGTGGCTGCGTTTTGACCTCTTGGCGCCCATGGCGGACCCGAAGGCGAAGGAGCGTCAAGCGGTGGCCTCGCTCAGGGCTATGAAATCGAGTCTCGGGCTGTCGATCCCCAGCCTTGTGGGAGCCTTGGCGATCTCTCCGGACGCCGCGCTCTGGCAGGTTCCCTGGCAAGCGGTGCTCAACGCGGAGGAATGCGCCGTCGAGCCGGTCCTCCTGCCCAACGCCGGATTCCTCGGCAACGAGGTAGGCGCCGTGCTGAACAAGGACGCGCGGGTGGCGATCTGGGCCGGCGAGTCGTCCCATTTGCCCCACATCCGCGAGGAGGCCGAGCACGTCCACGCGCTGTTTCCCGGCGCACGGGTCGCGCGCACCCTCGCGGAGGTCAGAGCCTGCATGGAGGAAGGCCCGTGGGACCTCATCCACTTGGCGAGCCATGCGGGGCTGAACGTGGAAAACCCGATGTTTTCGCTGCTTTCGTTTCCCGATGGTCCGCTTCTTGCCGACGACATTGCCAGGTCCCCTTTGCAGGTCAGGCACATTTGCCTGTCGGCTTGCGATACGGGGAGCCTTTCAATCGTAAATACTACAGAGCCAGACGGAATTGCGCGCGCCTTTTTGGCGCGCGGGGCGTCGTCGGTTTTGGCAACTTCATGGCCGGTAGATGACCGGACCGCGAAAGAGTTCATGAAGGACTACTATGAGGGCCTCGTTGAAGGCCGAACATTGGTGGACGCGCTCGCCGAGGCGCGCCGACGCTGCAGGACTAGAAACCCGCATCCGTATTTTTGGGGGTGCTGGGTGATGTTTGGAGGCTATCGATGAATCGCATCAACTTTCGGGGGGTCGCCCGGCTGGGCTTCGTCCTTGCCGCCGGCCTTGCCGCATCTTTGTCTTGGGGCCAGGGCCACGTCATCTGCAGGCTCGTAGTGGGCGCCGATCCCGCACAGCTTGCCACCGACTATGGGATGACCCTGCTCGACACGACCAGCCCGTCCCCTTTCGTGCTCTACGATGCCCCGGACGGGATGACTTCCGAACAGGCTGAGCACCTCATCCGGACGGATCCGAGAGTGGTCTGGGCCGAGGACGACGGGGAGGCGGACTCTCCCGAGAACACCGGCGCCGGCGGCGGCAGCACCGTTGCGGCGGTCGCCGACCGGACTGCGCTCTACGCCCGAAACAACAACTTCTTGCGCCAGATTCGTTACGCTTCCAGCCGCAACATCGACCGCTCCATGATGCGCGTGGCCGTGCTCGATAACGGCCTGTCTCCGCTGCAGCCCCGCCTTTGGACTAACGTCATCGCGTCGGCGAATTATGTGAACGATGGCAACCTGCCCCACGACATGCCTTGGAACGTGGACTCGAACGGCAACGGAACTCCCGACGAAATGCTCGGGCATGGGACGATGGTGACGGGCCTGATCGATCTTCTGGCCCCCCAAGCCAAGCTGATCATCGTCCGAGTGGCCGATAGCGACGGCATCGCGACGGGTTGGCGGCTGATCAAGGGCCTATGCTTTGCCGTGCAGAACGGCGCGCGGTTGGCCAACATCAGCCTGGGGTCGCTTCAAGAGATCGCCGCCCTGAGCGACGTCTTGGAATGGGCAGAGAGCTACAACCTGCAGGTGGTGGCGCCGATCGGCAACAACGGGCTCCAGGATTCGCTCTTTCCGGCTGCCTACGATAGGGTGATCTGTGTCTCCGGCCTCCTGCCCGACGACCACAAGGCCCCCTTCAGCAACTGGGACGATACGGCCGACGTGGCCGCCCCCGCGACAGGCTTATTGAGCACCTGGTGGGACGGCACGATGGGGATCTGGTCGGGAACCTCTTTTGCCGCTCCGATCATCACCGGAGCGTTGGCGAATGCGGCGCCAGTGAGGTCTCCCAAGACGCCCAAGCAGCTCCGCACGGTGCTAAGATCGTGCACGGACAACATCAACACGTCGAACGCGGCCTATCAGAACCGGCTCGGCGGGAGGATCAACGTGCGCAATTTGGTCCGGCTCATGATGAGGTAGCCGCCAAAATCACCCATCCATACTTTTTTGTATACTTTGCCGTCAACTTTCCCACGCGCCTTTCGTAGGAAGTAGCGGCAAGGAACCCTATGTTGGACCAAGACACCCTCAGCCCCAACTTACAGACTGATTCCGGCAATCCGAAATCCGAAATCCAAAATCCGAAATCGGAAGACGATGCCCTGCTGGAGCAGTTCGCGAACCGCGAGTACAAATGGGGCTTCAGCACGGACATCGAAACCGACAGGTTCGAGCCGGGCCTGAACGAGGACGTCGTCAGGAGAATCTCCCAAATCAAGGGCGAGCCCGAATGGATGCTCGACTTCCGCCTGAAGAGCTACCGGCACTTCCTCACCATGACGGAGCCGAATTGGCACAACGTCAAGTACGAGAAGCCCGACCTGCAGGCGATCCGCTATTACGCCGCGCCGAAGAAGAAGCCCGTCCTGAACAGCCTCGACGAAGCCGACCCCGAACTGCTCCGCACCTTCGAGAAGCTGGGCATCCCGCTCAAAGAGGTCGAGGTGCTGCTCAACGTCAAAGGCGCCGCCGAAGGCCACGCGCCCGCGGATGCACGAGATGGCGAGACGCGAGAGGCGAGAGGCGATGCCGGAACCGATTCGCCTCTCGCCTCTCGCCAATCGCCCCCCCAACAAATCGCCGTCGATGCCGTGTTCGACTCAGTCTCCGTCGCCACCACCTTCAAAGCCAAGCTCGGAGAGCTCGGCATCATCTTCTGCAGCATGTCCGAAGCCGTCCGCGAGCACGGCGACCTGGTGCGCGAGTACTTGGGCTCGGTCGTCCCCTACTCCGACAACTTCTTCGCCACGCTCAACTCGGCGGTCTTCTCCGACGGCAGCTTCGTCTACATCCCCAAAGGCGTGCGCTGCCCGATGGAGCTCAGCACCTATTTCCGCATCAACGCCGAGCAGACCGGCCAGTTCGAGCGCACGCTCATCGTCGCCGACGAAGGCGCCTATGTCAGCTACCTGGAGGGCTGCACCGCCCCCATGCGCGACGAGAACCAGCTTCATGCGGCGGTCGTCGAACTGGTCGCCCTGAAGGACGCCACCGTTAAGTACAGCACCGTCCAGAACTGGTACCCCGGCGACCCCAAGACCGGCAAAGGCGGCATCTACAACTTCGTCACCAAGCGCGGCAAGTGCGCCGGCAAAGGGAGCAAGATCACCTGGACCCAGGTCGAGACCGGCAGCGCCGTCACCTGGAAATACCCCAGCGTGCTGCTGATCGGCGACGACAGCATCGGCGAGTTCTACAGCGTCGCGCTCACGGCCAACTTCCAGCAGGCCGACACCGGCACCAAGATGGTGCACATCGGCAAGAACACGAAGTCGACCATCGTGAGCAAGGGCATCTCGGCGGGCTTCGGCCAGAACACCTATCGCGGCCAGGTGCGCATCCAGCCCGGCGCGGACAACGCCCGCAACTACAGCCAGTGCGACAGCATGCTCATGGGCGACAAGTGCGGCGCGCACACCTTCCCGTATATCGAGGTCAAGAACCCGACGGCGACGGTCGAGCACGAGGCCAGCACCAGCAAGATCGGCGAAGACCAGATCTTCTACTGCAACCAGCGCGGCATCCCCACCGAAGACGCGGTGAACATGATCGTGAGTGGATTCTGTAAGGAAGTGTTCAGAGAGCTTCCCATGGAGTTCGCGGTTGAGGCGCAGAAGCTGCTTGGCGTTTCGCTTGAAGGCAGCGTAGGATAGCATCGGGGGCGGAAGCTGTGGAAGAGTCTGAATTCCATGCCTTGATAGAGGGGCTCAAGTGTTCCCAAACCGCAAAACGCCGTTCAGCTGCAATCAAACTTCGCAAGGTCGGATTGCCCGAAGCTGGGCCTGCATTACTCGATGCTCTTGAGGCTGAAATCCGCAAGAAGGTCACTTGGGAGACTCAATACCAGCTCTTAAGAGCTTTGGGAGAGTGCGATTACAGGCCAGCGCTATCGCGAATTCTTGAGATTGCTTCGGACCCGGAACGGAAAACGCTAGAGCTTTCGGCTGCCGGTATGTCAATCGTGCGGCTTGCACGAAAAGACGATAACGATCCAGAGCCAATCTTGGCAATCCTGCGCAGCAACTATCACTGGCTAGTGAAGTCCGGCGCAACGTGCGCAACTGCGATGCTGAAGATGAGATTCACTGAAGAAATAGCAGCCAGCATTCTGAGTATTGCTCCCAACCGCGATGAAGGCGACTGGTACTTTCTTGCGATTGCATGCGCCGGGTGGAGCGGCCCCGCTGTCGGTCGATTTCTCGAAACATGCGAGCAGAGCAGACTGGGATTTGTCCGGGAGGCCGCCCTACTCGCTCGAGCTGGGAAGTACAAGAGAATAAGTATCCTTTGAAACGCAATCTACTGCTTGCGGGATGGTTTCTCAAGAGACGCGGTGAACATGATCGTCTCCGGCTTCTGCAAAGAGGCATTCGGCGAGCCGCCGATGGAGGTCGCGGTCGAGGCGCAGAAGCTGTTTGGGGGTGAGCTTGGAGGGGAGTGTAGGCTAAACTTGTTACCATGATGAAGCGCGAGGGCGAATGGTGGTATCAGGCGCGGGCCATCGGCGACGATGGCCGGAGCTTCGATGTCGCCTTTTGGCAAGCCCAGGGGTCAACCGCCATCTTCGACGCCGCTTGGCAAATGGTGCTCGATTCGGTCACGATCAAGGGCGGGAATCCCGATGAACTCCGACTTCTAAGATCTCCTGTCGTTGTTGAATCAATACGGCGCTAGGTACCTGATTGTTGGCGGCTACGCCGTCATGCTCTACACCGAGCCCCGGTACACGAAGGACCTCGACCTTGCCATCAGCACCCAGGCGGAAGACGTCGAGGCCCTCCGAAAAGCGCTCGAGGCCTTTGGCTTCCCGATGTCCGATGAAGCGGCGGCAGAGCTTGCCAAGCCGAACAAGATGATTTCCATTGACCGTCCGCCATCGAGAATTGACATCCTCAATCAAATCTCCGGGATCGAATTTGATCGGGCTTGGGAACGGAGAACTACGGTGGACATTGGAGGAGTTGATGCCTCATTTGTCTCACGCGAGGGCCTCTTGGCTTCAAAGCGTGCTGCCGGACGGCCACAAGATCTCCTCGACTTGACCCGACTTGAGGAGACCTCTGGCTAGGTGTCAGCGAAGGCGCAGAAGTTGTTGGGGGTGAGGTTGCGGGGGGAGTAATGGATAGGGCTGAGTACCGCCGGATTCTCCTTGAAGTCGATCGAATCCTCCTTGAGGACTGGGATCCCCTCGACGTCAGGGAAGAGCCGGATGCCTATGACGAGTACACGAACTATGCGCCCTTGGTCATTCGACGCCTAATGGACGGGTGCTCTCAAGAGCAGATTTGCGAACTCCTGGCCCATATTGAACTGGATTGGATGGGCCTGCAAGGCTCCGCTGAACGGCGCTCCATCGCCGCAAAGAAGCTCTTGGCAGTCAGGTTGGAGTAGAAACCGTTTCGGCAGTCGTTACCGGGGGACCAACGGGCCGTAAGTTGAAAGCGAAGGCTGAAGGCCTGGGTCCGGATAGCCATTTGCGATCCAGCCCTGTATGGGCGACAGTCGACTTCTCAAGTGTCATGCGCGCCTCGCCTCCAAATCTCGGTTTTACTACCACAATAGAACGTGCTCCGTTTCCGCAAACCAGCAAGCGCCAATAAGCAAGAGGCCGAGCGCTTGCTTGATGAGGGCCATGAGGCGCTAGAAACACTTAACTTCAAACGAGCGCACGTGGTCGCGCGTAAACTCCACTCCATTGGCTATACCGGCGAGTTCGAGATTGCCGCCAGGGCCTATTGGCAGGAAGGGAAACGGAGAAAGGCCATCAGGACTTTGGAGAGCGCCACACGCAAGCACCCCGCGGTTCCCATCCTTTGGTCCTATCTTGGTGAGTTCTATTCAGAGACCGGCCGTTATGACGAAGCGATCTATGCCTTTGAGAAATCCGCTTCGGGTCCACATGGAGAACGTGCCCTCGCAGACCTGAACGTGGCGGTCGTGCTTTGGCGAAGAAAGGAATACCAGGCCGCCATCCTCAAGCTCAACCTAATCCCACCCGGAACGGCCGAACCTGACCCGAGTTCCGTCGAGCTGGTTAGGGCGCATTGCCTTCTGAGCCTAGAACGCACCGGCGAAGCCCTTCAGGCCGTCGACGAAGGACTCGCCCTGAGCGTCTCGGACCGCCCCAAGGTCGAGGCGTCCCTCCTTGCTCTCAGAGCCAAGACCTTGCTCAAGATGGATGACCGAAACGGCGCACAAGCTGCGGCTTGGAAAGCGATTGCCATTGACAAATCGGCTGACGTGGCCGAAATCATCCGGGAAATCGGCAGCACACGATCAGCCACCGCCAAGCTCTGGCGTGTCCGGATTGGCGGCACTTGGTGCGAGCCCCTGGAACCCGGCGGATCCATTCCCAAGTTCACGGCCCTTTATTGGGTTATTGCTGAAGACGCTGCCCAAGCCCTCGAGCTTATCAGGCCCTTTGAAGACGCTCGAGTCCGAGCGTCTTTGCAGATCATCGATGCCAAATCTGAGCGCTCCGCTCCGGAAGAACTCGTCGGCGTCGTCCGCGCTCTAGGCGGCTATACTTTTGTGCTGCCATAGGCGGAAGGAGTCACCGGACGGACGGATAGGGGACTTTGTCCAGGACAGGCTCCCGGACGTGCGTAGCTTGCCCCAAAGCAAGTTTGGGGCAGCACCCTCGTTCGGCAGGCCGCAGGCACTTTGACAGCGGTTTCAGAATTGATCACCGTTGAGGCGTGACTTATCGCCAAAGCCGGAAGTGAGGACCAATCGCCCCTGCCGGCTTTGCTGGAAGAGCCCCTGACCCCCGGCTACCCTCCCCCACAACGAAATCGGGCTGACGGCACGGCCGTCAGCCCGATTTCCCTGCGCCTAGAGCGCGCTCATCCCATAGACATAGCAATGGGCTTCGAACTGCGATGTGTAGGGGCCGGCGGTGCCAAAGAAAACCGTCGAGCCGTCCGCCGAGTACTTCATCCGGTTGTAGACCGCAATCGACATCCCGAACTCGATGGGAAGGGACTCGCTCGCCCAGAGGAAGCCCCCGGATGACGCGCTGTAGGCCTCGATCCGGAAGGGCTGGCCGAAGTTTGACGCCCTCTGGACCAGCAGCGTGGCGGCGCTGGGGCTGCGCGTCAGGTTGCTGACGACTCCGCCAAGCGGGTTGGAGAATCGGAGCGTCCCGTTCGCGTTGAGAGCATTGAGCCGGGTGTTCGCGGTCAGGAAGAAGGCGCCTCCAGCCGGGGCGGATACCACGTCGCCCTGGGGCTGCGAGCCTCCGATATCCCAAAGGTTGAACGACCACACCGGATTGCCGCCGGTGGCCATGCGCTGGGTGGTGGAGGTCCCATGAGCCACGACCCCGCCGGTCGCATAGCCGCTGGGCTGCAAGCCGACGATGTCAGGGTTGAGCCAGTCCAGCCCACCGCCGAGGTGGATCGCGTGCAGACCGCCGACCGCGCCGGTGGCGGTGTCTCCCCTCGACCAGATGTACGCCCGGTTCTGGTCGAACTGAACCTCGGTCTGATGCGGCCCGCCGCGCTCGTAAAAGACGCCGCCTGTCCAGAGCTCCTGCCCGGTTGGGCTAAGGACCACCGCGCCGGTGGGAACGGGATTCCATCGGGAGTTGTCGGCGGCGTAGATGTTGCCATCGGGGCCAACGCTGGGACCGGCGAGGATCGCCGACTTGAGGACGTAGAGCCATTTGAGGGTCCCGTCGGGCCGGAGGGCCTGGATGCCGCCCCCGCCCGCGCAATAGATCGTCCCATCCGGGCCGACGTCAACGGCGCCGTCAGCGCCCCTGGACCACACCCATTTCAGCCCACCGTCGGGAGTCAGGGCGTAAAGGTGGCCGAAGTTGCCGATGGCGTAAACGGTTCCGTCCGGGCCGATCGCGGGCCGCGTCGAGATGTACTGGTCCGCTGCCTGGAAGCGCCATTTCAGCCGCCCGTTGAGCCCGGTCCTGCTTCGGATCGAGAGTGTGCCGAGGAACCGGTTGCCGCTCGGCGTGCCCATGAAGAGGCCCGTGGGCTGAATTGCGGCACGATCGGGGATGTAGAACTCGACGAGGTTTGGCCGCCAGCTCGCGATGTGAACCGGCATGGCAATCCTCCCGGAATTGCGCGCCCCGGTGAGCTGGACGAGAAAGCGCTGGTTCGTGGGCCAGTCGCCAAAGTTGGAACCGTAGAGCCTGACCAGACCGGAGCGAGTGGGGTCTCTAGGGACAATGTCGGTGACCGTCTGCGCGGAAGCAAAACCCGAGAGAGCGATCAACGAGAGCGATAGAGCCATCGTGCGAGCTTTCATGCACTCATTGAGGCTCGCACGCGGAAGTCTGATACGGTTGCTGGGCAGAAAACCATGGCAGGGCGAGTCTCCTCTGCCGTGTCGCGCGCAGGATGTCTTCTCCCTCCCAGACTACGGGTGGCTCCACCCACTAGATGCGGCGTCAATATGTTCATGCGCGTCCGGACTTGTAACCCCACCGCGCCCACGCGGAGGGTCCTAAGACTCGGCGCGCGTGGAAGTCGGCCCACCGCGTGGTCGCGGTGGGGTTACACTGCAGCACATCAGCGCGGCTTCTTAAGGGTGATGTGATTGGAGCACTCAAGAGCCTTTTCGGAAGCCAAATACGAAGACCCAATTGCCGCCTGCCCCTCGCGAGTATCCTCGAGCGGAAACGGCGACGGGCAAATCGCGGACGTGTGGCAAACCTAGGGTGACCCCTTGACTTGGGTGGCTTCCCAGCTTGCGAGGGTGATCTACTCTAGTCTCTTCCGGCCGCTCCAATTGTAAGACTCATCCTTCGAGTCCGAGATCGTGTAGCTCCCGGTGAAGCTCTTTCCGTCTGCGGAGAACGTCCAAACAAACCCGCCAGAATTCCTCTGCGAGGCATTGGACCATGTGCCCGTCGCGGTCAAGCCGTCGAGTTTTCCCGTGATCGAGCCGCCTTGGAAGCTGTAACTGCCGAAAAGCCGGTCCCCCGAGAGGCTCAGATTCATCGTGTAGCTGTTGCTCTGGTTCTTATAGCCCAGCGTGATGTCCCACTTCCCGCTGAGGTCGAGCTTTTTGTCCTCCGGCTTTTTGGGCTCCTTCGGCTTGTCCCCCGCGTTCTTGACTGGCGCGGCCACAAGGTTCTTCTGGGCGAAGGCGATCACGAGCACCCCGTCCTTGGCGCTCCAGTGCCCGTTTACATGGCCATCGGCCTTGATCGATTTGCCCTCGATTGAGTAGCTCTTCTTGTAGGTGGCCTTCAGATTCAGAGTCCTCTTGTAGAGCACACCCTTAACCGGCCACTCGCCATCATCGTCCCTGAACGTGCCCGTTACCGTGAAGTTGCCGCCCTTGTGGGGGCTTAGAGTGAGCACGAGCTTCTTGCCCGCGTCTTCGACGACGTACTTGCCGGCCTGCGGCGGCTTTTGAATTAGCGCGGGAAGGCAGATCGTCAGAAAAGCGGCAAAAAACGTGGCGATAGCGAAGACTCTATACAGCATGGGCTTTTCACCAGGAGCCTTAATTATAGTACGGCGATTGGACCCTCGATCCCGTGGCCGGCTGGCTTTGCCTGCCTCAGCACCTCCTTGTCCGCTGCTCCTCGAGGGCGCCGCGCCACACCGAGTCCCCAAGGAATGGGGCGTTAAGAACGGCCCGGGCTTGCCCCCGGAAGAGGTCTCATCAGGCGTGCGTAGCTTGCCCCAAAGCAAGTTTGGGGCAGCACCCAAATCCACTTCTATCCACTCTCAGCATCAAACCCAAATCGGATCGCCGCCTGAAGGACATCAACGTCGATGTCTTTTACCGCCTTGAACTTGATGCAGTAGCCGGTCACGCTTGCCTTGCCGATCGTCTTCCCGAAGGTGGTGGCGAGGGTGGTCTTGTCCGCCAGACCCATGACGTAGACCGAGATGCCGGACGTGTTGGCGCTAAGGCCGATCCGGAAGAACTCCTTGGTGGTCCCATCCGCGTACCGGATGGTGTACGCCCCGTAGCCGATGTTGGGGTTGGAGACGACCTTGCCCTCGCTGTTCTTGCCGTCGCTGAACCACAGCCGGCATCCCGGCGAGGTCTCGAGCGTGAGTTGGTGCAGCGCCCGCATGTCGCTCTGCTTCGGTTCCGGCTGACTGGCAAGATACGCTTCGATCTGTTCTTCTAAGTTCATTGTCTACCCAACAGATTGCCCGCGACCCGCGGCCTATCGGTTTCGGATTGCGGATTTCGGATTGCGGGAAGGGGCCCCCGACCCGCGACCTTCATCTTACTGCCGTCCGAGTATCCTCTCCCCGTGTTTCTCAGGAGGAAAAAGGTCTTCGAAGGCCCGGTCGAGTGGCTCATCGTTGGGCTGGGCAACCCGGGCCCCGAGTATGCGGGCACGCGGCACAACGTCGGCTTCGAGGTCATTGACCGCCTCGCCGAGAAGCACCACATCAAGGTCAAATGGGCCAAGCATCAGGCCCTTTTTGGGACCGGAACGATCGGCGGCGCCGGCGTGGCGCTTGCCAAGCCGATGACCTTCATGAACCTTAGCGGGCGAGCGGTGGCCCCGCTCATGCGCCAGTACCAACTCACCCCCGAGCGTGTCCTCATCATCGCTGACGAGGTGGACCTTCCTTTCGGGAGGATTCAGCTCAAACCCAAGGGCGGCAGCGCTGGGCACAACGGACACAAGTCCATCCAGCAGTACCTCCAGTCGGACCAGTATCCACGGCTGAGGATAGGCATCGGCAAGCCCGAGGACGACAAGATCGACCACGTCTTGGGCAGGTTCGGAAGGGACGAGATCGGTCGCTTAAACGACGTGTTGGACCGGGCGATGGAGGCTTGCGAAGCGGTGGCTCGAGAGGGTCTCGAAAGGGCGCTGAGCCGCGCCAACGCCGAGCGCGGCACAGATACGACATAATGCACGAGCGCCCTTGAAGCTTGCTCCCGAAATCGGCATCGACCTCGGCACGGCCAACATCCTCGTTTACCGACGCGGCAAGGGCATTGT
Organism: Armatimonadota bacterium; assembly: GCA_016223145.1. Taxonomy (NCBI): domain Bacteria; kingdom Bacillati; phylum Armatimonadota; species Armatimonadota bacterium. The sequence goes on from JACRPN010000008.1 coordinate 385,478, forward strand.
GCTGCAAGAACCCACGGTCGTCGCCATCAACGTGCAAAACGGCAAGGTGCTTGAGGTCGGCGTCGCGTCGCGCGACATGATCGGCAGAACTCCCTGCAACATCCAGGCGATCCGCCCACTGAAGGATGGCGTCATCGCCGACTACACCACGACCCTCAAGATGCTCGAATTCCTCTTGAGGAAGGTCTGCGGGCGAAGGATGATCTTCAAGCCAACGGTGCTCATCTGCGTGCCCAGCGGGGTGACCAACGTCGAGCGGCGTGCCGTCATCCAGGCTGCCCAGGAGGCCGGCGCGGGCCAGGCGATGACCATTGAAGAGCCGATGGCGGCGGCGTTTGGGGCGGGGCTTCCGATCGCCAGCGCGGGCGGCAACATGGTGGTCGACATCGGCGGCGGCACCACCGACATCGCCGTGATCAGCCTGGGGGGCTTGGTGCTCTCTCAGTCCATTCGGATTGGCGGCAACAAAATGGACGAGGCGATCATTAAGCATGTCCGCAACGCCTACAACCTGATGATCGGCGAGCCGACGGCGGAGGAGATCAAGATCAAGATCGGCTCGGCCTATCCGCTCCAGCAGGAGCTGAGGATGGAGGTCCGGGGCCGAGACTTGGTTGCCGGTCTTCCCAAGACCGTCGAGGTCACCAGCGACGAGGTCCGTGAAGCGCTCCTGGAGCCGGTGCGGCAGATCGCCGAAAAGCTCTGCGCGGTGCTGGAAGAAACACCCCCAGAACTCGCGAGCGACATCATCGAGCGCGGAATCACCTTGACTGGGGGAGGGGCGTTGCTTCGGGGGCTCGACCGCCTGCTGCAGAGCGTCACCGATATTCCGGTTCGGGTCGCAGAGAACGCGCTCCATTGCGTCGCCATCGGCACCGGGCGCGCGCTTGAGGGTCTGGACGACATTCGAAACAGCGGCGCCGTCAGTACCATTTAGGGCCCGAGTGACGTCTTGATAGGGAATGCCCATAATAAATACGGGGCCGGCCCTCCTGCGGGGCGCGGCGACCAAGTGCACCATGCGAATTCTCTTGATCTTGGCAACGGCGCTGATCGCGTTTGGGACGGCTTGGGGAACTCCGCTCGGGACTGTTGAGGGACGGGGCATTCAGTTCTCTGGATTCCTTTCTTTCAGCCTGGGCATCCCAGGCGGGACGTCTGGGCTAAACCTTGCTCAACCAGCCCAAGACGGGCTTCAGACGGGGAAGTTTGCCCACAAGGAGGGTACGGGATCGGGGCCGTTGGACGCCAAGCCGATCTCGCGCGACGAGTTCTCCGACGTGTTCCTGAAGGTCGAGACCGCCGTGCAGCGGGTGATCCTGAAATCGAAGAAAACTCCGGCGCGGGTCGCTGGAGGGTCCTCTGCGGCGAAGACCGACGCGATAGCCTCCGAGATGGGGCGCGTTTTCACCCTCTGCAAGGGCAAGTTCAAGTTCACCCCGCCGATGATTTCCTACGATAAGAAGCTGCTGAGCTTGAAAGCGGGCACGGCGGCGCGCAAGCAGCTTGAAATCCTGATCAAGTGGGGCTTTGTAGGCAAGGTTAGCCCATTGGCCACTTCGGGGAGCCAGACCCTGACGCCGCACGAGTTTGGCGATGCAGTCGGGCTGTTTTTGGCGCGGCTCGCCGAGCTCACGCACACGCCCAGCTCCGAATGGAGCCCCTACATGAACTGGCAAAAAGAAGGGTGATTGAGGGCGAGCGAGGAAGTGCCGGTGAACTTCGAAACTAGACCGCGATAACCTCGCGGACACCGGGCGCAAGGGCTTTTAGGCGCTCCTCGACGCCAAGACGCAAGGTCACCGAAGACATCGGGCAGCCCGCACAGGCGCCTCGGAACTTGACCCGCACCGTGCCGTGCTCATCCACCGAGACCAGGTCGATGCGGCCGCCGTGCGACCGTGCGTATGCCTGGACGTCGCGCATCGCCTCCTTGACCGACTCCATCAGCGCCGCGGGAACCGCCGGGTTGGGCGGTGGGGTTCGCTTGATGGCTTGGACGATTCGGGCAATCATGACAACAATGTATAGTATACGCCTCGCAGCGCGACGCGAGCTTGGCCCCTTTAGGTCTTCTACGGCAACCGAAACGGCCTGAGCACCAACGCGTCATGGCTTGTGGGCGTCCAAACGGATGCCGGAGGCTATGATGACCACCCTTTGCCTCGCAGCAGCACTGCTTCAGGCAGCCGAGTTTCCGGGCGGCGACGCCACGGCTCTTGCCGAATCATTGGCGAAGGCCGGAAAGTCGAGCGCCATCGTCTGCGCATTCGAACGCGTTCAATATCCAGCGCTCAGACTCGATCCCGGCAAGCCAGACCAGCTGGCCGACGCGGTCAAGGCCGCGACGGGCCTCAAGGTGGCAGGCGGCACGCGATTGGCGGTCCATCCCGGCAAGATCTCGCGGCATCTGTTTGCTCCACCCATAATCGGCCCAAAGCCATCGGGCTATAGCCCCGCTCCGTTTCCGGAGGAGGCCCTCAAAGATGGCGTGGTCACGCTCGCCACGGAGAAGGGCAAGTGCATCACTGTTGGGGCGCTTCAATCAGCCATGTTCTCGCGGCCGATCAGCGTCCACTGGGTCTATAGAGACCTTCCGATGATGGCCGCGATCAAGGACCTTCCCGAGGTCGAGTTCCTGAACTATGTGGCTAAGGTCGCCGGCGCGAGGCTGTCTGCCAGCAAATCGGAATATCGACTCGACTTCGAACCCATCGAATTTCGCACCCGCGCAAAGGCCACGGTCAGGGCGTTCCTGGACTCACGAGAAGGGAAGGACCTGTCCAGGAGGCAGGCAAGCGATGCCCGACTGGTGCAGGCTGCGCTGAATCTTGTCTCCGACTACCAGCTATCCGAGGCGTTCCGGGAGCAGGGGGCATCAACGCGATTCGCGCTCGGTCCCCAGCAAACGAGGCTGATCCAGGAGCGACTGGCTTTGCTTGAGGAAGCGCCCACAAACGAGCAGTTGGCTCAGCGAGCGCGAAGCCGAGGCGGTGGCGGCCAGGCGTCCCCAAGTACGCTGACCGTGGACACTCGGTATCCGATCTATCTGGTGATGAGGAGCGATTTTGGCTGCTACCTCGAGGCGATGAGCCTGGGAGAGGGCCGCGAAAGAGGGAGCGTCGTTAGGTTCTAGCGAACGGCGATTTGTCAGCTAGTGGGGTCGTCTGCGGCACAGGCCCAAAGGGTTTCTCTGTGGGGGTCGTGGAGTTTTAGACGAGCCACTTACTTCCGGGGCCGGGTCTCCACCCCCAACCCCGCTCCTCATTAACGAGCCAAACGACGAAGGGGTTTAGAGAGCCAACTCGTAGGACCTGTGCCGGCGGGCGACTTCGAACCCGTGGCCGCCATAGAAGTCCACCAGGCCTGTCCAGTCGATGATGGTCCGACGGACTCCTCGCAGGTGCAGGCCCTGGAGAGCCGCTCCGAGGAGGGCATTGCCAAGGCCCCGGCCTCGCACCGATGCCGAAACTCCGATCGGGCCCAGTGCGCCCCAGTGCTCGCCCAGGTCCAGGTGCCAGACCGCTCCGCAGCATGGCGACACATGGGTCCAGTTCTGGGTGGACGCGAATCCCTCCACCTTGCCATCGACCCACAGCAGATACACAAAGTCCGTGCACGCCTCGCGCTCCAGTTTGGACATCGTGTCGTGGGTCCAGCGTCCAGGAAACTCTCTGTGGAGGAAGGCTAAAAGCATTTCACGGTCTTTGGGCCTCATCTCAGCTACAGAGGGCCTATCCATGGCTGGCAAATCGCTGCCGGGCCATGCGCCAAGAGGGTCCAAGCTGCCCGCGGGGGGCACGTAGTCCCCAAGGTCTCGTTCCAGGTCCACGTTTTCGCCGCCCTCTTCAAAACCCTCGATCATTAGGAAGCTCTTGAGGTTGCAGCAGTCGTCTGGGCACCCCGAAAAAAAGTGGTCGATGTCCTGCCCGACCACGATCTTGGTGAACCCCCGGTTCTTGAGGGTCCGCTTCACGTCGGCAAAGAGATCGACGCCATCCGAGGGGTCCAAGTAGGCCACGGCGCTCAGGTGAGCCTGGTCCGGGTCCATGCCGGCGAAGCACTTTGGGGTCGCCGATCTCTTGATCGCAACTAAGGCGAGCGCCCGGTTCTCGACGGAATCGATCATGGAAGCGCCCCAATCAAAGAGCTGGCACCCTACCGTATGCCGTTCGATGGCCTCGGCATCCACCCGGTATCGGGGCGGATAGAATGTGTTCCACGTAGCTTCGAGTGATCGAAAGTCGGCCTTCCGAAAGGTCTGTCGCATCTCGGTCAGTCGTGACTCAGGCCTTCCGATGCTTCCCAGAGCTTTTCGATGGCCTTGACGGCCCGGAGGGCCTCTCGCGCCGTAAGCCTGGAGGGCCTGTCAAGAGCTTCACCCAGACTCTCGGTTGCGAGGAGGGTTTCGAACGGGTCGCTCCATAGCCCATGAAAGTCGAACGAAAGTGCCCGACGCTCCTCGAGCGGGTCCACTCGCGCCGCCAACGCGGGCTGAAGGGCAGGATAGTCGTTGGAGAGCTCTTCGCGGAGCACGTCGTACTTCGCCGAGAGCTCGGCGGTGGGGCCGTAGCGCCCAGATTCCTGGATTGTCTCAAGAAACGCCCCGAAAGCGTCGGCAAAGCGAGATAGCGCCACCGACTGCGTGGTCTGCGGATCGGTCTCGACGACCTGGCAGATGGCCGACTCCGCTTCGGCGGCCGCATCCGCGAGGCGTCGGCTAAGCCGGCCCGCGTGTAGAGCAGCCTCGTCTCTCTTCGAGTGGCTGCGCGATCCAGTACCAACGGTCTGGGGTTTGATCATGCCGTTGTGGTCTCCTTGCTTTGCTGGACGAAGTTGGTTCGAAGGTCACGGATGAGGTTATGAAGACGACGTTTATCCTCCTCATCCAGTTTCGGCTCTAGAAAAGATGCCAGGTGGGTGGTGATGTCGATCGCGACCTTGGCTTCGCTCAGATCCTTGTGGATTCTGCCGGTCAGAAAGTCCGGCTGAAGGCCGAGTTTCTGCCAAGCGATCGACGCCATTTGCTCGACCGTCGCCATGATCACCGTATAGACGCCCACCGGTTCGGCGGGCGCGCTCGGAGCCTCAGTTCCCATCCCGATCTTCACTATACGCCTTTTCCCGCCTATTCAGGGTATCAATCATCGCATCGCGGCACAATTCTGGCAATCCGGGCGGGTGTGCACCCAATAGCCCAGCTTCCCCTTCCGGTACCGGAACCCTTCGTTCTTTCCCACGTAGAAGGTCGCAAAGGTCAACATGGAATCGACTCAAACCGTTCATAACGTGCTCATCGTCGGCTCGGGCCCAGCGGGCTACACCGCCGCCCTTTACACCGCCAGGGCCAACCTGGCCCCGATCGTATTCGCGGGTCTACAGCCCGGTGGCCAGCTCACCATCACTACAGAGGTCGAGAACTACCCGGGTTTTCCCGACGGCATCATGGGCCCGGACCTCATGCCCCTCTTCGAGCGGCAGGCTACGCGTTTTGGCGCGGCCGTCCAGTGGAAATTGGTGACCAAGGTGGACCTTTCGGCGAGGCCGTTCAAGGTCTGGTGCGACGACGAGCTTTACCTGGGCCGGACGGTGATCATCGCGACCGGCGCGGAGGCCAAGTGGATCGGCGCGAAGGGCGAGCAGGAGTTCGGCGGCTACGGTGTTAGCGCCTGCGCCACCTGCGATGGGGCTTTCTACCGGGAAAAGCACGTTTTCGTGGTGGGAGGTGGCGATACGGCCATGGAGGAGGCGAACTTCCTGACTCGGTTCTGCTCGCGGGTCACGATCGTGCACCGCAGGGAGGGTTTTCGGGCCAGCAAGATCATGCAGGACCGCGCCGCGGCGAACCCCAAGATCGACTTTCTGCTGAACACCGAAATCGACGAAATCATGGGGGTGGTGGAACCCGTCAAACGAGTAACCGGCGTAAGGGTAAGGAGCACCCTGGACGGCTCGACCCAAGAGATGCCGATCGACGGCGTCTTTGTGGCGATCGGGCACAAGCCGAACAGCGAGCTCTTCAAGGGCCAACTCGATATGGATGAACTCGGATACTTGAGCACGTCGTCTTGGTCTACCAAGACCAAGATTCCGGGCGTTTTTGCCTGTGGCGACGTGATGGATCATGTGTTCCGGCAGGCCATCACGGCCGCGGGAACGGGCTGCATGGCGGCGATCGAGGCAGAGAGGTACCTCGAAAACGAGGGGCACTGAGCGATGGTGGGGTGGTTGGCTTCAGCTTTGCTCTCGGTGGCCTGGGCGGGCGCTGCCCCGGCCCTCACGCCAGCGCAGCAAGACCAGGACACCAAGGTCCTCGGCCTGCCGAACTTCGATGGCGGCGAGCCGCGCACGCAAATCCAGGTGCCCGGCGAGCGGCTGAGCCGAGCCAAGCTTTGCCCCAAATGGAGCTGGGAGTACGAATGGGGTTTCCCTGGGCTGGCTAAGCCAGAAGGTTCGCAGAGCTTCAGGCCAAGGGTGCGCGTGTTCGAGCAGCAGCGCCGCGAGGTCGGCGACGTTGCCGAGCAGGTGGTTCGGATGATGATGCGCCTCTGGGACTTGAACTACCGCCGGCTCAAGATGGACCACAACCCGAACCTGAACTTCGGGATCATCGACGTCTACCTGGCGTTCGGCGGCAAGGCAGGCGGGGAACAGCTCATTGCCGAAGACCGTCAAGAGACGACGCCCGAAGGGGCGCCAAAGAAGGTCAACACCATCTACATCTATGCGATCCCGTCGTTTTCCGATCCTCTGGAGATGGCGAGGGAAGTGGCGCACGAGTACGGCCACGCCACGCTGCCGACGATCGGAGGGTTCGTTCAGCCCGAGGACTGGGCAAACGGGTACTTGGGCGAGCGCCTTTACCTCCGGTGGCTACGCGACCTGATGGCCGGCGGCAAGCTGAAGGAAGTGGACGCGATGGGCGCCTCGCTGGCCGACCTGGACAAGTACGTCAAGCAGAAGGTGGATCCCCTCGCCGACGTCGCCGCGCTCAACGGCCCCGACCGCTCGGAGCTCTCAAAGACTGGACAGAGGGGAATGGACGCTTACATGGGGTTGGCGCTGTACGCCGAGTCCACGCTGCCGGCAAACGTCTTTGCACGCTCGATCAAGCTGACCGGCTCAACCTCGGCGGCGGACTACCCCAAAGCGATCGTTCTAGCCTCCGAGGAGCCCGACTCCTACGTGTTCAACGTCCCGGCTCGCTTTGCGAACAAGCCGATCTGGGTGCCATTGGGCAAGGGAAGCGTCGTGGGTCAGGCGCAAGTGGTCAAGAAGCAGGGCGACTGGGCGCTGGTGAAGGCCGCCGACTCGTTTAGGGTCGTGAATAGGCAGGGCTCCGTCGGGCACTGAGACAGAGAGTGGGTGAGGGGCGAGTCGGTGAGACGGTGAACAAAGAACTGTCTGCGGCGAAAGGCACCTGGATATGCCATCGCGGGGCCGCCCTGACTCCGCAATGGAGGAGCCATGTGGCCCGGCCTTGCACGCGTTACTCGCCGCTCAGTCCTGTCTGAAGCCGTTCTTCCACTTTCGTTGCGGTGGCCGGCGTTGCAGTCTCCAGCCTCTTTCGCGCTTGATTCTCAAGTTCTTCCGCGACGATCGCCTCGATCCGATCCGCGAGCTTTGTCGCGTTCGTGCGGGACTTGCGGGTCCATGTGAAAAACCCGGCGGTGGCCAGAGTCCACGCAGCAGCCACGATTCCCGCAGCCAATGCGCCATGTCCGGCGTCGGCCATCGGTGCACCTGCAATGATGGACAGTAAGAACGCAGGATAGAACGAGCCCAACGCCTCGAATACCAGAACTGGCTTGACCCGGATCCTTGTGCGTCCGTTTCGCGAGTGAAGCGACACGCTTGCCAGCCCTGAACCGGTCATGGCGCGCGCCTGCATGCTCCGCCCGATCTGGCTCACCGGGAACTTGCGCGAGCTTCTCAAGGGGAGTTGCTCGACGACCACGTCGTAATCGGCAGGATCGAGTTCGCCTTCCACGACGCGTTCCACTTCCGGGGCAAGTCCCCCAGCCTGACCCTGCTGCACGCCTGCGAGCTTTTCCTGGATGGCTTGCTGCAAGAACTGGGGCGAGACCCCAACCTCGGCGGCGGCACGCTCAAGCTCCTGCCGCGTCACGCCGGGCCGATACTCCGAGGACGAACTGGCGGACCCCTCTTGAAGCTCTGCCGCCCGGCGAATGATCTCGGAGACCTCTTGCTCGCTGAAAACCCGTTTGCCTGGCTCCATTGGCATCGAGTTTAGCCCCCCACCGTTTCGAAATAGTGGGTGAAGAAGGCGTGTGGGTTCACGTCATCTGCCACGAATTGCCGCCCTTTCGGATTGCGCGTCCAATGGGTCTTGCCGGGCCATTGCGCCCCCCCAACATCCACGGAAACGTCACCGCGTCCGAACTCCCCAACTTGCGGTGCGAACAGCAAGGCGGCAGCCAAGGGGTCGTGAAAGATGATCTGAGGCGCGCCCCTGAACCAGACCTCTGCCATCTCCAGGGTCGCTTGCAGCAACGGGCCACCGGCTGCGAACCGAGCCCGGCACTCCGCCTCCGAGAGCCGGCAATCGAGCGTGACGTCGAGCCCCACCGCATGGATGGACCCTTCGGTTGCCCGCTCGAAGAGGGCCCTTGCCGCATCGGGATCGCATCGAACGTTGTGCTCTACCTCGGGCACTTCCCGATCCATCCGTGAGCGGAACGCCCCGCACATGAGCACGATTTCCTTAAGCAGTCTGGGCGCGTCGGGATAACGTTGAAAGAGAGTGCCGACATTGGTCATCGGGCCGATAGCAAGCAGGGTCACCTCGCCGGGGCGCTCCGATAGCCGCCGATACAGCCCGTCAACAGCGTCCTCGGCGTCTGGTTCCATCCCCTTCGCAGAAGGGGGCAAGGCTTCGAAGTGGGGCACTTCCGGTTGGCCAGGCCCGGAACCCAGCGGTTTGGAGAGCCCGGCCAGAACGGGCACATCCCCGCGCCCGGCCAGATTGCACAAGTGACGAACGATCGCAGCGCGCTTGCGCGTGTCGCCGCTGACGGTGGACACTCCAAGCAGCTCGCAACGTGGCTGAGCCAGGAGGTAGGCCAGTGCCAGCGCATCATCGATGTCCGACCCCGGGTCGGTATCAAGCCAGACCGCAATCCTGTCGCTGTGCATCACGTGGGCGCCGGTGGGCTACGCCCTACTTGGCCGTCGCCAAGTAGGCTTCGAGTTCTTTCTGCGTGGCGGGTACCACCAGGGTCCCCGACTTGATGTCGTCGCTGACCTTGGCGAGCTTATCCAGCTTCTCTTTGCCGATCTTGTCCTTCGTGAACTTCATCTCTGAAGTGCCGACGCCGCCGTCCTTGAGCCCAAAGACCATCTGGCCGTTCGTGAATTTGCCGTCCTTGAGGTCTTGGATCGTCTTGAAGACCGACTCGTCCACGCGTTTGATCATGCTGGTGAGCACGAAGCCCTGTGCGAGGTCGTCCTGATCGCTATCCACGCCGATGGCGTACTTCTTGTTGTCCTGGGCCGCGTTGATCACGCCGAGCCCAGCCTTGCCCGCAGCGTGATAGACCACGTCCGCGCCACCCCCGAAGAGCACGTTTGCCGCGACCTTGGCGGTGTCGGGGTTGTCCCAGTTACCCGTGTACTTGGCCGGCAGAACCTCGGCGGCAGGATTGGCAGTCTTGACACCTGCGACGTAGCCCGCATAGAACTTGGTGATCAGGTCCGACTGCATGCCGCCCACAAAGCCCACCTTGTTCGAGGTCGTCATCAGGCCGGCAAGATAACCGACCAGGAAGCTGCCTTCTTCCTCCTTGAAGGTGAGGGAACGGACGTTGTCGCCCGCCGCCACGTCATCCACCAGCGCGAATTTGATCTTGGGGTAGTTCTTGGCGACCGCCGATACGGCGTCCTTCATCGCGTAGCCGATCGCGAAGACCAGGTCGCAGCCCTTGTCGGCCATGGCGGTCAGGTTGCCTTCATATTCGTTGTCGGCTTTGCTCTCGACCATTGCCTCTTCGATCCCGAGCTCGTTTTTCGCGCGCTCGATGCCCCTCCAGGCGCTGTCGTTGAAGGACTTGTCGCCGCGTCCGCCTTTGTCGAACACGATGCCGACTTTGAGCTTCTTGGCGCCTCCATCGGCAGGGCCGGTGCCGGACGCCGTGTCGCCGCTCCCAGAGGAACAGCCGGCCACGAAAAGGGAGAGAAGAAGCGCGAGAAGCGCCAAGGTCCAGAGCTTAGGATTCACGGATTAGCCTCCTAACGGGTAAACTATGCGATTATGGCGCAACTTCCGGCGCTTCTCGCCGGACCCATATCGAGCGCCGCAGGGAGTCCCGAAGTTTGTTTACTTGCCATCTGACCAAGCTTGAAGCTGCCGTCGAACAGGTCCGCAAGACCTATCCGAAAATGCGCCCGACCGATGTGGCGCTGCTCGCCTCTGCCCTCGTGCTCACGGGCCGACATGCGGTGGCGCTTTACGACGGGAACCAATACCGCTGGCCCGAAGACTACGACAAGCTGACCAAGGCGCTCGTGACCGAGATCGACCAGATTCAGGAGAGCGCCGAGCCGGTCAAGAAGACCAAGACCAGCCCGGAGGAGGAGCCCGTGCAGTTGAACGTGGGGCTTTCGCCGAATTACAGCGCGGGAGAGGCCAGACTGAAGGAGCGGAAGGACCTTCAGGCCACCCTCAGCGAGCTGCTGCAAGGCGGCGTCGAGTTTGTCTATTCCCCGACCGACATTGGTTGGCAGTGGGCGCTGGAGCGAGCGAACTGGAACACCATCAGCGGCGGCGAGTTGGCCAGGAGGATCAAGGTGAAGGCCAACTTCTCCGATGGGGCCGTCGGTGTCGAGATGGGCTCGACCACCAAGAAGCGAGCCGCATCCAGAGCGAAGGCGAAGGTGGAAGAGGAGCCCGTCGCGGTTGCGGAGCCCGAAGTCGAGGTGGAATTCCCTGTGGAAGTGGCGGCCGTAGCCGAATTCGAGGCCCCGATCGAAGTCGAGTCGGATGCCAGCGCCGTGGTGGAGGCCGAGGTCGAGGCACCAGTGGCGGAGAAGCCGAAGAAGGCTGCCAAGGGGAAAGCCGCCAAGTAAGAGGCGATCAATAGTCCGGACGGCACCTTGCGAACGCGGGGGCCCAGCGAGTATCCTATGAGGCTCGCGCCGGGAGCGTCCGATAGGAATTGAGTCATGGCCAGAATTTGTCAAGTCAGCGGAAAGAAAGGCAACAGTGCGAAGCACATTCGCCATAGGCACTCGGGCGCGTGGAAGTTCCGGGCTCCGAAGAAGAACCGTACGCAGTTGCCGAACCTGCAGGTCGTACGCGTGAAGACCGAGAGCGGCATCGTGAAGATGCTCGTTTCGACGAAGGTCTTGAAGAGTCCCGAGTTTGCGGCGGTTTCCAGCGGTGTGAAGCCGGTGCCGAAGTCCTGGCTGAAGAAGCCCAGCTACGACTAGGGGCAGTCAGGCTTAAGCTTGAGCATTGGGGACGCCGATTCGGCGTCCCCAATTCGTTTTGGAGAGGCTGTTTCGTCGGTGAGCGATGCACCAGGGCGTTGGCCTTCGCTTCGTTAGGCCGTCCGGTCGAGTCTGGCCGAGCGGACAGTGGGACGTGGCCTAATCGTGCTTCGCCGCCTCGCGGACCTCGTCGAGGCAGCGCTCGTAGGCGTTCAGCATCCGCTCAGTGGCTGTGATCGCGCTTCCGGTAACGGGCCAGATGAGGCTATCTCGGGTCAGATAGCACTCCCGGTTCCTTTTGCCGAGAAGTGAGAGCGCCATTGGGGGCACCTTTTGCCGGTCCTTGAAGCCAACCGACAGGCGCCCGTCGTGGCCGTCGATCTTTGATATCCCCAGACGCCGCATCGTCATTCTGAGCCGCATGACGTCAAAGGCGTTTCGGGCGGGCTCGGGCGGGTGCCCATAGCGGTCTTCGATCTCGCCTTGAGCCTCGGTGAGCGAGGCCTCGTCCTTGCTTGCCATCAGGCGCTGGTAGTAGTAGAGCCGCTGGGCCTGGTCGGTGATGTAGGAGTCTGGAAGGAGCGCGGGCACGGGCAGATCGAGTAGCGGCAAAGGCTCCATCTGGGCTGCCATGGCCTCAGCATCGTCGATGGCAGACTGAGCGTCTGCCCCACGGGTGGCCTGAAGCGAACCAAGGAGAGACGCTTTGTGCTGAGCCACCGCCTCCTGGATGAGTTGCGTGTAGAGCTCGTAGCCGACCGTCGCCATCGCGCCATGCTGTTTGGCGCCCAAAAGGTCGCCCGCGCCGCGAATCTGAAGGTCCCGAAAGGCGAGCGAATAGCCCGAACCCAAAGCGGTGAACTCCTGCAGCGCCTGGAGCCTCTGAAGTGCCTGATCCGAGATTTCACGGTTGGACTGGTAGAGGAAGTAGGCGTAAGCCTGGCGGTCCGAGCGACCCACGCGCCCCCTGAGCTGATAGAGCTGCGACAGCCCAAAGCGATCGGCATTCTCGACGATGAGCGTGTTGACATTGGAAATGTCCAGGCCGCTCTCTACGATTGTGGTGCTGACGAGCACGTCCACTTCGCCGTGGATGAAGGCCATCATCACCTGCTCGAGCTCGTGCTCGTGCATTTGGCCATGGCCAACGGCGATGCGAGCGGTGGGCACCAGTTTTCGCAGGCGTTCGGCGACGTGATAGATGCCCTCGACCCGGTTGTAGACGAAGAACGTCTGGCCGCCTCGCGAGAGTTCTCGCAGAATCGCCTCCCGGACCACTTCGTGGCTGTAGGTCCGCAGGAAAGTGCGAATCGGCAGCCGGCCCGGCGGTGGGTCGTTGATGAGCGACATCTGCCGGATGTCCATCAAGGCCATGCTGAGGGTGCGCGGGATGGGGGTCGCGGAGAGCGTGAGTACATCGACGGCGGTCTTGAGCTTCTTGATCTGCTCCTTCTGCTTCACGCCAAATTTCTGTTCCTCGTCCACGACGAGCAGGCCAAGCTCCCTGAATTTGACGCCCTCGCTGAGCACGGCATGGGTTCCAATGAGGATGTCGAGCTTGCCGGCTTCGGCTTCCTTTAAGGTCTCGCAGCGCCGGGAGCTCTTGACAAAGCGGTTGAGTAAGCCGATCTTGGTTCCAAAAGGCCCCATGCGCTCCTCGAAGTTGCGAAAATGCTGCTCTGAGAGGATGGTCGTGGGGCAGAGTACAGAAACTTGCCGGCCCTCTTGGACGACCTTGAAGGCCGCTCGGATCGCCACTTCGGTTTTGCCGAACCCCACGTCGCCGCAGACCAGGCGGTCCATCGGAAAGTCATTTCTTAGGTCGCATTTCACCTGCTGCACGGCGAGAAGCTGGCTCGGCGTCTCGACCCATGGGAACGTTGACTCCAGTTCGCCCTGCCAGGGCGTGTCCGGGCCGTAAGGCCTGCGCTGGATGAGGGTCCGCTGGGCGTACAGCTTCACCAGGTCCGCGGCAAAGGCCCGGGCATTCTCCTTGGCCTTGGAGATGGTTCTTTGCCATTCCTGGCCCCGGAGACGGTTGAGCTTGGGGTGGGCGTCGCCGGGGTTGAGGTACTTCTGGACGCGGTCGAGCTGGTCTGCAGGAACGAAGAGCTTGTCCGGCGCTTCGTACTCGATGTAGAGGAACTCCTTCTCGACGCCGTCCACCTCTCGCTTGGCGAGGCCGCGATAGATGCCGATGCCGAACTGGATGTGCACGACATAGTCGCCCGGTTTGAGGTCGAGCAGGGTGGCGATCGGTGCGCCTTCAAGGAAGCGCTTTTGAGGCAGCCGGAGCCGGCCGACGCCGAAAATCTCCGCGTCGGTGAGAAAGGCGACCTTTTGTTCGGGGAAGACGAACCCGCCCGCGAGGTTTCCGTGGGAAAGGTAGAAGCCGGGGGGGAGAGTGGGCTTAGCGGCTCCGATTGACCTGTTTGACTTGTCGGACCTGTCGGACTTGTCAGACGGGTCCGCTTGCGAGGGAAGCTCCACCGGAAACACGTCTGCTCCGCCAAGAACTGACTTGGCCCGATTGGGCTGGTCGGTGCAGATGATGCAGAACAGTTGTTCTTTCTTCCAGTTCTTGAGGGTCTGGGCCAGGGCGCTTGGATTGCCGCGGTAGGCCTGCAGGCTCGCCGAACCCCAATCCCGACGGTGTTCAACTTCCAGCCAGTCCGGAGTGTCGTTCATCGAGGTGAGCGCCAGCACATTCGAGAACGCTCCGAGACTCTCAACCGGCTCCATGAAATCGTTGGCGAAACTACGCAGGATCTCGCCACGATCGGTCCTGGCATCCAGCGCTTGCCCCAATTCCTCGAAACCGCGAGCGCCAAACGCGTCGAGTTCCGAGGGCTCCTCGAGCACCAGCAGATCGGTTTCCTCGAGCAGGTGAACGGCGCCTTGGGCATCCGGGTGGATCCACGGACGATAGAGATCCAGGCGATCGAAGTACACCTTCTTTCCCAGCGCCTCGATGTCGCTCTCAACCAGTTCCTCCAGGTTCTTGCCGGCCTCGGCGGAGAGGTTCGGCGCTTCCTGTTCGAGGGCGTGCCGCATCAGCGCGCCGAACTCCGCGATGTCCTTCGGGTAGAGCGTTTCACGCGAGGGCGCGAGCCGCAGGGCCGGAATCGCCCCGACAGAACGCTGCGAGGTCGGGTCGAACTGCCGAATGCTCTCGATCTCGTCGCCAAAGAACTCGATGCGGATCGGCAAATCACGCCCCATGGCGAAGAGGTCCAGGATGCCGCCTCGACGGCTGAAGTGGCCCGGCTGGCGCACCGGTTCTTGGCGCTCGTAGCCCAACCGCGCCAAGCGCCTGACGAGCTTTTCGGGTTCGGTGGACATCCCGGGTTTGAGCTCGACAAACGCCTCTTGAAGGATGGACTTGGGCAGGGTGCGCTCAAGCACGGCAACCGCCGTCGTGATCACGACGCAGGGCGCATCGGCGGCCAAGGCCTCAATCGCGCCGATTCGGTCGGAAAGCGCGAAGTGCTCGGGGTTGGCGTCCTCAAAGAGCGCCGAGAGACCGCTGGGAAGCTGGTGGATGTCGATCTCAGGGACTCCGCAAAGCTGAAGCTTGGACTGCCAGCGCAGGCATCGATCGTAGTTGGAGGTGACGACGAGGACCTTCCGGGGCTTCTGCAGGTAAGAGGCGGCAAGCAACGCCGGACGGGCCTCTTCCGTGAGCGATGCCCACTCCGTGACCCCTTCCGTGGGGCGGACGTGAAGTCCGCCGGCCTCATCTTGTAGAAAGATGCGTCGCGTCCAATCGGCCGTGCGCATTGAGCGGGGAAAGGGTACCTGGGAGAGCATGTTCAGTGGTGTCTTGGTGAGCAGGTTGTCGGGTTTTCAGGTGTTCAGGTTTTCGGGTGTTTGAGGTTGCAGGGATTCGGGCCTTGAGGTGGGACGGCCATTTGTGAGATCTCCGACGTCTTGCTTTTCGAGGGCACACTGAGAAACGACGTCCAGTTTCAGAAGTACCAGCAGCATCAAGTCGGGAATCTCCGTCCTGACAACCTGAACACCTGAAAACCTGACAACCCGAAAACCTGAAAACCACCGTTTCCCTCGGCTTAGTCCTTTCCAACGTACGAGACGGTAGAATCCAGATTCGGAGTCCGCATGCCAAAACGCGTTGAAACCCTCGTTCTTCACGACAGTTCCTCACCCCCCATCGGCGGCGCCGAGCGCGGGGGCAATGTCGTCGTGACCAGCGTCGATCTGCTCATCAAACAAGCAAGGGCCAACGCCCTTTGGCCGCTGACCTTCGGCCTCGCCTGCTGCGCAATCGAAATGATGAGCACGGTTGCGGCGAGATTTGACCTGGCGCGGTTCGGCTCCGAAGCCTTTCGAGCGACTCCAAGACAGGCCGACGTGATGATCATCGCGGGCAGGCTCAGCAAAAAGATGGCGCCGGTTCTTCGGCAGATTTATGACCAGATGCCCGAGCCCAAGTGGGTCATCAGTATGGGCGCCTGTGCGAGTTCCGGCGGCGTCTATAACAACTACGCGATCGTGCAGGGTGCCGACCAGGTGGTACCCGTGGACGTTTATGTGCCCGGATGTCCGCCCTCGCCGGATGCGCTGATCTATGGCGTGCTGAAGCTTCAAGAGAAGATCAAGAAGCAGCAGCACAGCTCGATGAGCGAGCTGAGGCTGGTCGAACTGACTCCGAGGACCCTGGAAGAGGTGGAAGCGTGAGAAGAGGGGACTTGGTGAGAATGGTGAGCGTTGTGAAAGTTGTAAGAAATGTGAGAGTTGATCTGGACGATTCACACCCTCCCAGCCATTCTAGCCACCGTCACTCATTTCTCCTTTCCCAGGAGGCGCCATGTCTGTAGGCATTTGGAAGGACATCGTGATGCCCATCGTTAAGGGCATGAAGATCACTGGCAAGCGCCTACGCCACGAAAAGGTAACCATCGGCTACCCAGAGGAAAAGCGCGATCTGCCCGAGCGCACCCGCTGGCGCCACTTCCTGACCAAGCATGAGGACGGCCTTGAGAAGTGCATTGGCTGCTCGCTGTGCGCGGGCGCCTGTCCTGCCAAGTGCATCAACGTGGTGGCTGCCGAAAACACCGACGCAGCGCGGTTTTCTCCGGGTGAGCGCTATGCGGTCCGATACGAAATCAATATGCTCCGGTGCATCTTCTGCGGCTATTGCCAGGAGGCCTGCCCGACGGGGGCGATCGTGCTCCGACAGGATTTTGAGCTTGCCGACTACAAGGTAGAGGACTTTATCTACAACAAAGAGCGCCTGCTTGAAGCGTATCCCGGGCAATCGGACGAGTGCTTTAAGAAAGAAGCGAAGGTGGGTTGAAGAAAACCCTGATCGTCTATGTTTGACCGGGTGTCGCTTTGCGCCCTTTCAGAGCTTGGGAGGATTTGGTACTAGACGGAATCCAGGGCGAAGCCCTTCGCTTTATCCTTTCGGCCCGTTGGGCCTGGCAGGGCTCGATGCGGCCATCACCTCGCTAGCTCCTTTCCGCCCGTTCGGCCTACTGAAGGGTCCTCGCAGCCTCCACCCTTGCCGCAAAGGCCGTTGGCAGAATGCCGAGGGCAAAGACGTTGGCGATCGCAAGGCCGGCAATCAGCACCATCGGCAGCCTCTTATGAACCCTCTGAAGCCCCAGGACGATCCAAATGGCAAGGATCCCAATGGCAGGGAAGAGATACCGCGCTTGGGGCTGAACCTGCCATAGGTTATAGGACACATAGCCAGCAAGCAGCAAGGCGGAGTAGAGGAGCCACACCAGCCAAGTGGGCCTGTCGAGGTGCCTCAAGCTAGAAAAGACCCCCGCCACGAGCCCGACGACGAGCAAGAGAAACAGCGGCACATAGACTTCGTAGGGAAGGTGGATGTCCATGTATCCGAACTCGCCGACCGAGGACTGGAGCGTGCCGGCACTGAGGACGTAGACCCAGTGCCCAAACGGGCGCAGACCCGAGAAGACCGCCTGAGGATCGACCTGCCGTTCGAATGTCGCGTGGAACGCCTTGAGCCCCAGGAGGTCGCCGTAGAGGGTCTGGTTGCGAAGGAGCCAGGGCAACGCGACAAGCGAGCCCAGCGCGGGGGCAACACCGGCAATCGCGAGGCGTTTGGGCCATTTCGAGGATTCGCTTGCGGCTGGCTTCACCGAGAGCAAAGCGAGGAAGACCACAGGAAAGAGAAGCAGTCCCGACGACTTGGTGAGAAGCGCGAGGCCGAGGAGCGCTCCGAGCCCGAGCAATCGAGGAGTCGTTAGTTGAACTCGCCACCGCGCCGTCAGAGCCAAGATCCAAGTCGCCAGGCAGATCGAGAGCGGGTCATTGCTGAGCGCGCCATCGAGCGCGCAGAGCATCGGTAGGAGTGCGACAAGCGCCGCCGCAAGGAGCGCTGTCGAATTGGACCCCAGAGTCCAGAGCGCAAGCCAGAACACGCCGAAAACCGTCAGTGCCCCGAAGAGGGCATTCAGCGAGCGCATCTTCAGCCCGGAGCTGGGGTCCATGGGGTCGCTGACTCCAAGCATGCGACCCCACACTGCATCCAGCGCATAGAAGAGCGGCGGCTGGTGGCTCTCGTAATTCGGTACGTCCGCCTGATATCCGGGCCGCAGCACTGGCAGCCCCCTTCCCTGGGAAAGGTGCCTCACGAAGGCTGCATGGGCATATTCGTCCGGCGCGCCGATGTCCGGTAGTCGCTGCCCATTGGTGACTCCAGGCGTACAGTAAGGGGTGATCGCGGCGTAGATCAGAGCGAGCACGGCATGGAGCATCGCGAGCGCCAACGCAACGCGCTTTGCCTTCGATGCCGTCAGTTCCCCGCCCATTTCAGGCAAGTTTAGCCCTGTGCGGGTACCTTGGGTCCACTCATATGCGCGTTCGTTTGGTCAGGAAGGTCGGGTTTTCATCGGGGCACCGCTATTGGTTGCGGGGCCTCGACGAGCAGGGCAACAGGTCCCTGTTCGGCAGGTGGGCTTCGCCCCACAACCACGGCCACAACTACGTGCTCGAGGCCGGATTTGAGGGCCAGGTGGACCCAACGACGGGCATGGTGGTGAACATCAAGACCCTCGACGCCATGCTCGATGACTGCATCGTCGCCAAGTTCGATCAGAAGAGCATCAACGACGAAGTCCCATCGTTTGCGAACCGGCCGCCGACGCTGGAGCACCTGTTGCTCCACTTTCGGGACGTAATCCTTGCCGAGTTGAATGACGGAGTCCATTTGGTTCAACTGCGCCTTGTGGAGACTCCCGAACTCTGGGGGGAGTGGAGCAATCAAGATGGAAGTGAAACGATGACCTTGACCCGGACCTACGAATTCGCGGCCTCGCACCGCCTGTATGCCGAAGGCCTTTCTGCCGAGCGAAACCTGGAGCTCTATGGAAAGTGCGCCAACCCCAGCGGGCACGGCCACAACTACAAACTGGAGGTGACGGTCAGCGGCGACTTGGACGAGCGGACCGGCATGATGGTGGACCTCATGGCGCTGGACGCGGCCGTGAACGAGCGGGTGGTCGAGCGCTACGACCATCACCACTTGAACTCAGACCTTCCGGAATTCCAGGGCAAGATCACCACCTCCGAGGTCGTCGCGGCGGAGATTTGGAGGGCGCTCGACGGCCAGATTCCTGCCAAGTTGGAGCGAGTTCGGCTCTTTGAAACCGATCGGAGTTGGTTTGAGATCACTTCTTAGCGTAAACTGAACGGAACGCCTCGTGCTTTTTCGGTTCGAGGCACGTCCATAGAGTCGATGGGCTTGTTTGAGCCCACCGAATCTGCTTCGCCATGACGAAACGAGCGCCGTCAAGATATCTGTGCCATCCGCCCACGTGGGCGGACACGATCATACGCGCCAATGGGACCGCCCCCGGGGCAGCCCGCGCGCGTATGCGTGCGGGCTGTTTCGCTTTAGGGGCGAAGGATAATGGTAGGGAAGTGAGCGCGTGACGAGTTTGGAGGTCTTGCTGTTGAACCATAACTATGAGCCGCTGAATGTGTGCAACATTCGGCGCGCCATGGCGTTGATGCTGCTCGGCAAGGCAGAAGTCGTGCACCCGCGCGAAGTTCCCGTTCAAACGACGCGCGGCGGAGTTAGGGCGCCCAGCGTGCTGAAGATGCGCTACCCGGTGAAGCGGCCGATGCCTGAGCTTCGGCTCTCGCGGCATTCGGTGCTGGCGCGCGACAACTACACATGCCAGTATTGCGGCGTTCGGCACAAGGACCTGACGATCGACCACGTCGTGCCTCGATGGGCTGGCGGGCCGCACACCTGGGACAACCTGGTGGCATGCTGCCGCAAGTGCAACCTGAAAAAGGGCGACAAGACGCCTTCTCAGGCTCATATGCCGCTGCACAAGCGGCCCAAGCGGCCGCACTTCGTGCCATATCTTTCGCTTCCGGTCTACCTGCGGGCGCGAACGAACGAGGATTGGCAGATGTACTTGCCGGTGTTCGAGGAGTTCGGCGAAACGATCCGGGCGTAGGGCGGCGTTGAGCAACCCCTGGTGCGCGGGCCCCCCGCACGTGTGGCATTGGGCTCAGGTGGGTCAATCCGTGTAGCAGAGCTCGCGGCGCTCCATCCTGAAGCCGCCATCGACCGGGTGGAAGGTATGGCACCAGGTCAGCTCGCCGGCGTAGACGTGAATGGTGACTGCGGCGCCGTTCTCCGTTGCGTTCTCGATGCTGTGGTACTCGAACGGCGGAATCAGCGCTCCAGCTTCGCCAACGCCGGCATAGATCGTGCCTTGCTGGTCAAAGGTGAGCACGGGCGCCTCAATGTCCGTTGTTAGGTCGTACTGCACGACCTTGATGCGGCCCTGATAGACGATCTCACAGCACCACTTGCCGGCGTGGTCATGCAGGGGTGTGCCCTGGCCTTCGCCCCACACCATCGCGAGCACCGTGTAGGCGCCGTCGGGGTCCTTGTGAACCAGCCGGCGGGCGTAGCGGCCGGGGACAGGCTCCAAGAAGTGAGGATCCAGAAACGACTCGCCAGTGGCGACGATGTGCTCGAGCACCTCTTTAACGCGCAGGCAGCAGCCGGTCTCGCCGGAGCCCTTGACGGCTTGGTCGAGCATGCGGATCATCTCTTCGAGTTTGGAAGGGGTTGGCGCTATGGACATGAGGTCACCTGAGTACGACGCGCCGAGATTTCCTTTCGTCGCGCAATGTGGACTTTATTGTAGGCGATGGTGAACCCCGGATGGTAAGAAACACGGCGAGTGGATTACCGGTTCTCCGTGGCGAGGCTGAAGGCTATTGACAGAATGAGTTGGCATCCTTTAGTTGGCATCTGTAGCCACAGGCTTTAGCCTGCGGCTACGGGATGTGCCCGTGAATGTCGTCCCAATATGTCAATAGCCATAAGCCTGGCTTGCCAGGGTGCCGCGTAAACTCGGCGCTCCACCCTATTCCATCGTTGCGTGTTGGGCAGCTTGCCCCCTTCCAAGGGATGTCTGCGAGATCTGGCGAACCGAGCCAGGGGGGTACGCGGCATGCGATAGTGGCCGTGTCCGCTGGTCCTTGTCTGCCGAGCTTTCTCCTTTGAGCAGGCCGCCAATCACCCGTCCGACTTGCACGCGCAGGAGTCGCTGCCGCAACCGCCTGAATCAGCTTTCGGCAGACTCTCTTTCGCCTTGGGCGCGTAATCGTTGATGTGGAATCCGGGGCCGTTGAACATCACCGCGACGGGCTGGATCAACCGCTTGAGGCTCCCCTTGGCGCCGCAATTGCAGTCTTTGAGCGGGTCCTCCGAGATCCGCTGCTCCACTTCAAACACGTCGTCGCACGACTTGCACTGGTACACGTAGGTCGGCATAGCTATGGGGAACTATTGTGGCACAGCCCCTCTCGCCATGCAACCCAAGAACCCCTCACTCATCCGTCCACCAAGGCTTCGAATCGCTCGATGTCCACTTCAATGACCTTGAGGCTGGACCGCCAGAAGTCCTTCGACCGCGTGTCGATGTCAAACCGCTTCGCGAGCGTGGCCGCGTCTGCCAAACCGGTCGAAGAGAGCAGATCGTCGTAGCCCTCCTTGAACGCCTCTGGCGCCTCTTGATAACGGGCAAACAGTCCAAGACCGAACAAGAGGCCGAACATGTAAGGGAAGTTGTAGAAGGAGCGGCCCGAGTAGTAGTGCGGCTTGACCGCCCACATGTAGGGGTGCAGCGCAGCCTCGTCGAGGCCATCCCCATAGGTTTGGCGCTGGGCGTCCACCATGATCTCGCAAAGCTCACGCGCCGAGAGTTCTCGGGCTCGCCGCTTCTCGAAAACTTCGCTCTCGAAAAGGTAGCGGCTCGTGATGTCCACGACCACCTGGCAAGAGCCTTGAAGCGACGCCTCCAGGATCGTCAGTTTCTCGGCGTCCGGCACACGCTCCTGGCCCGCGGTCCGAATGATCGTCTCGCAGAAGATGCTGG
This sequence comes from Armatimonadota bacterium, assembly GCA_016223145.1. NCBI lineage: Bacteria > Bacillati > Armatimonadota > Armatimonadota bacterium. Next base: position 407,329 of record JACRPN010000008.1, read on the forward strand.
CGGTCTCGGCCAGGGTCATCGGCGTCGCGCGCTGAAGGTAGGTTCTGTTTGCCAAGCAGACGTTGTGATAGGCATGGCCAAGCTCGTGGGCGAGCGTGCTCACGGAGCCAAACGCAGTCTTGTAGTTCATGAAGACGCGGCTGACATCGCCTTTCAGCCCCATGCAGTACGCGCCGTCGTGCTTGCCGTTTCGTGGTTCAGCATCGATCCAGCGCTCGTCGTAGTTGCGCTGGGCAAAGTCGGCGAGCTTGTCCGAATAGGTCCGGAACTGCTCGACGACAAACGCCATGCCCTCATCAAAGCTCCAGTTACGGCCCGCGGAAGGTCTGAGGTCCGAGGTCTGAGGTCCGAGGAACGATTCGGACGGCAGCGGGGCAAAGATGTCGTAGAAGGAGCACTGGGAGAGCCCGAGCGCTTTGGCCTTGGCTTTCAGATAGCGCCGGAAAGCCGGGAAAGACTCTTGGGCAGCTCCGAGCATCGCATCCAGCGTCTCTCGGTCGATCTGCGCCACGAACAGCGTCTCGTCGAGGGGCGAGTCCCATCCGCGTTTGCGGGCGATCAGATTCACCTCTCCCTTGATGCTGTTGATGCTGGCGGCGCAGGGGATTTCGGCAGCCTTCCAGGCGGCAAGCTCGGCCTCGAAAGCGGCCTTCCGGACCGCGCGATCCGGGTCATAGGCAAGGTTGCGCACCTGGCTCATCGAGAGTCTGGCCGGTCTGAGGTCCGAGGTCTGAGGTCCGAGGTCGGGAGGCCACTGAACTGCAACCTCGAGCTGTGAGGTCCAGTCGCCGTGCAGCTTCGACCAGGCGCTGATGCCTGTGGGGCGCAGGTCGGCGGCGAGCGCCTCTTCCTCGGGGGACATCAGTTTGGTCGCGAGGAAAGCGCCCTTTTCGAGCGCATAGCGATGGGCCTCAATCGTGGGCGAAGCGGCGCAAAGGTCGGCGATCGGCAACCGGCCGAACCACGCCGTCAGCCGCGTCCCAAGCTTGGCGAGCTTCGGTTGTCGGGACTTGAACTCGCTATCTCGGGCTTGGGCCAATTCGTCGCGGGTGTCGGTGGTCACAAACGCCGCGATGTAGGCGCCGATCAGGCGGACCTCTTCCATCAGGGCGTTGTAAGCGTGAATGGCCGCTTCGACCTGCGCTTTCAGTTCAGGGCTCATCGGAAGGGGCGTTCCCGCTCCGACTCCGGCCGTATCGAAAAGCGCCTCGAGCTCTGCCGTGCCTAGATCGACTTGGGCGAGGGCGGTCTCAAACTCCTTTGAGTCGAGTCCTGGGAAGAAGGGGGTCATGTCCCAGCGTGGCAGCGCGGTCGTGGTCGGCATGACGGAGTTCTACCTTGGATCGCTTTGCAGGGGTTCCAGTAGCGTAGAATCGAATTGGGATAAAGAGCTGTGAAAGACGCTGAAGCTCAGTTGGGTTCGTCAGTTGGCCGCACTTACGGCCACAAGCTCAAGTGCCTGGCTATCTACACCTCAATTTGGACTCTGGCCCTGCTTGGCGTTGTAGTGGTCTATCGGCTTTTTGGCGGGACGATCCCATTTAGGTCGTACTTTTGGAAGCTGGCCATCACAAGCATCCTGCCAGCTTTCGTCCTCGGGGTCCGCGGCGGGTACATTGGCCTTGCCGAGCACTTTGTCAAAGACCTTGACCGAGCCCTATTTGTACAGGTTCGCGAGCGTTACAGGAAACACTGAGTAGCGATGGCAGCTCCAACCTGCTGTACAATCACACTTGAACATGCACCACCAGATCTTTGAAGGGACTTGGGAAGAAGTCGCCAAAAAGGCCTCGCGCCTCAAGGCGAACACGCACGTCCGTCTGGAGGTGGTTAAAGGTCAGAAGAAGAGCGTGAAGCTCACGTTTGGGATGTTTGGCAAGGAGCTAGGCGTCATCACCGATGAAGACTACGCCGCGGCAGAGTGGCGTGGCCCTAAGCCTGAGGGCGAGCAATAGACATTGGCCGCCTTTGTGCTTGACACAAATGCTCTCATGGGGTGGCTCTGTGGCGACCCAAAGGTTGGAGCTCGTACGCGGGCCGCATTTGATGACAGCGATTCCACAATGATTCTACCGGCGATCGCCTTGGCAGAGGCACTATGGATCCTCGAGTTTCGCGACAAGGATCTTTCTCGCGAGGCTTTCATTGCGGCTATTGAGGGTGACGCCAGAATTCAGGTGGCTCCCCTCACAAAGGAAGTCGTGGAGGTTGCCGCAACACTCGGCCCCGCGCTGGAAATGCATGATCGCCTGATTGTCGCAACGGCGATTGTTGCGCGGTCTATTGGGATTTGCGCAGTCCTCTTGACCCGAGATAGGGCCATTCGTGAGGCGAATATCTCTGAGACCGACTGGTAATCCTGACGACTTTGCGCCAGGACGGTAACCTCACGTGATGGCCCCGGTCACCGCTTCCCTCGTCGCCGAGCAAGACCGCTTGCGTACCCGATTTCCGTCCCTTTCAGGAGACCAGATCTTCCTAGAGAATGCCGGCGGATCTCAAGTCCCCAAGAGCGTGCCGGACAGGATGCATCAGTTCATGCTGGAGGCCTACGTTCAGACGGGTGCCGGCTATCCCGCGTCCGCTCTGGCCACCGAGACCTTTTCCAAGGCGCATGCCTTCGCCAACACTCTCATGAACGGCGACGGCATCGGCTCGACCGTGATTCAGCCATCGTGCAGCCAGGCCGTCAAGCATCTGGCAGAGTCGTGGTCCTACCTGCTGAATAAGGGCAACGAGATCGTGGTGGCGCAGAACGGCCACGAGGCCAATATCGGCGCCTGGCTCAAGCTTGATCGGTTTGGGGTGAAGACCGTCTGGTGGGAAGTCGATCGGGACTTCGGCGATCTCACGCTCGATGGGCTGAGCAAGGTGCTCACCGATCGCACCAGGCTCGTTGTTTTCCCACACACTTCCAACTTGCTCGGTTACGCCATCGACGTGGCGGAAGCCACGCGGATCGCCCATGACGCCGGCGCCAAGGTGGTCGTGGACGGCGTGGCGTTTGCCCCACACCACGCACCCGACGTGAAAGCTTGGGGCTGCGACTGGTACGTGTTCTCTTGGTACAAGGTCTTCGGCCCCCACGTGGCGGCGATGTTTGGCAGGCACGAGGCATGGGAGGGGTTGACCGGACCGAACCACGTGTTCATCCCCAAAGTGGCGATGCCCTACAAGCAGACCCTCGGCTGCCCGAGCTACGAGGCGATGGCGGGGCTGTTGGGTACCCAGGAGTATCTGAGGTTCGCTGCCGGCGCCCCTAAGACCGAAGGGCCGATGTCCCGCACCGAAGCCGAGTCCGCATCGGGGCTCTTTCAAGCCTGCGAGCGAGCTCCATTGGCGAGACTCCTCGACTTCCTGAACTCAAAGTCCACCGTGAGGATTGTCGGCCAGCCCGCGATCAGCGCTCACCGGGTGGGCATTGTGAGCTTCGTTACATCGAAGTCGACACCAAAACTGGTCGCGGCCGTCACCGACTCCGCCGGCATCGGGATCAAGACCGGGCACATGTATTCGTTCCGGCTTTGTGAAGCCCTGGGAATCGACACCGAGCAGGGGGTGATCCGGGTCTCCCTGGCGCACTACAACACGGTCGAAGAGATCGAGCGGCTGATCCAAATTCTCGACCCGATCGTCTAGCCGCACTTCCTCAGCCAAAGGCACTTCAGGTAGAGGCTCTCGGGGAACTGGAGGAGATAGGGGTGGTCTGGCGGCTGGACGCTGACGTCCTCGACGATCAGCTTGCAGCCGCGATCGTTGGCCGCGAGCCTGGCGGTCTCGCCAAGCTCGGTGAGGCCCATTTGGTAAGAGCAGGAGCAGACCAGCAGGCGTCCTCCGGGCTTCAGGGCGGGCAAGGCGTTGAACACGAGCTTCCACACCGCCCACTTCAGAGAATCGCGCTTATCTCGGGCCTTGGCGATGGCGGGAGGGTCGAGGAGGATCCAGTCCCAAGCCCCTGGCTCTGCGGACTCCAGGTACTCAAAGGCGTTGGCGGTTTCGATGGTCCCTTCCAGACCGTTGAGCTTGAGGTTTCTGCGGGCCAGGTCGGCGGTCTCAGGCAGAATGTCCACACCCAGCACCTGTGCACCGGCTCGCGAGGCCACCGCGCTGAATGCTCCCGTGTAGCAGAAAAGGTCGAGCACCTTCTGGTTGGGCCGCACCCGCTCGCCGAGCTTGCGCCGGTTGTCGCGCTGGTCGATGTAGAAGCCTGTCTTGAGGCCACCTTTGATCGGCACTAAGAATCGAAGCCCTGCCTCCTCGATTTCTACAATATCGGGAGTCTCGCCCCAGAGCGGCCCGGTTTTGGGCTCCAGAGACTCCTCTTTGCGGCCCGCCATCTCGCTGCGTTCATAAATGCTCTCGGCTTGGAGTACCTCCTGAAGGACCGGGAGCCAGACGGGCTTCAGCAGTTCCATCGCAAGCGTTCGAATCTGCACGGCCAGGTGGTTCGCATAGCAATCCACGATCAGGCCCGGGACCCCGTCGGCCTCGGCGAACAGGGCGCGAAAGGCGTTGGTTCGCCAACCCTCCGGATCGCGCAGGGCCAACGCTTCGCGTAACTTGCGCTCGAAGAAAACTCCGTCGATGGGCACGTCGTCTCGGCTCAGGAGCCGAGCGGTGAAGCGGCTGCTTTTGTCATAGGTGGCAATCCCCAAGAGCTCGCCGGCCGCACTCTCCAGTTTCACCAAGGCGCCCGATGTCGGGTCGCCGGTGACGCCGGATACCTCCTCGCGCTGGACCCATGGGTAGAAACTCCTGATCTTCTTCTCGCGGCCGGGCTTGAGCCGAACGGCGCCGTGGATCAAAGCGGGATCAGAGTGCGTGGAATTGGACAATGGGGACCTCGCGGATGCCGGTAACAAAGGGAGCCTTTCGGCCGAGGCCGGTCTTCGCCTGAGCATAATACCGCTCAATGGGCGAGCGCGAGGCGGTTGCGGGAAGGGTCTCGGTGGTGGTGCCGGTCTACAACCGGCTGAACCTTCTGGGCCAGACCCTTGAGTCGGTGCAGCGGCAGAGCTGCGACGACCTGGAGATCCTCGTCGTGGACGACTCTTCCCAAGAGGACGCCGAGGGCTATGTGCGGGGCTTCGCCGCTCAAGACAGGCGGGTGACCTATTTGCTCCATTCGCCGAACGGCGGCATCGCGGCGGCGAAGCGGTACGGGGCGAGCCATGCCACCGGGGAGTTCCTGCAGTTCCTGGATTCGGACGACCTGATGCATCGTGACAAGGTCGCCGTACAGGTTGCCGCGCTTCGGGCCGACCCGACTCTGGACATCACGGTGTGTCAGACCTCCATCTTTACGTTGAAGCCCGGAGACGGCCCCAAGCTCTGGAACACTTTCACAGGTGAGTCTCCGATTGACAAGATGTGCCAGGGTGAGATTCCGTGGCAAGACGGCGCCCCGGTCTATCGCGCGGCATCCTACTGGCGCTTTGGCGGGCATCAGGCGCACCTGAGACGTGCCGAGGACCGGGAGCTGGCGATGCGGTTGCTCACTTTGGGTTGCCGGTACAGGCTGATGCCTCACCTGCTGCTCTTCTACAGGCTCTCGGGCATCAACCAGGAGAGCGCCGCGCGGTGGGGCGACCCCGTGGTTTCGATGGCCGATTTGTACCTGATGGGGCTCGAGAACCTGGAGCGGAACGGCGAATTGACCGACTCGAGGCGTGCCGCGATTGCTGCTTGCCTCTTTCGCCTGGCTTCAAGGCTATGGAAAGCGGGAAAGACGGAGGATGCGGCCAAGGTGCTGGAAGAGGTCGGCCGATGCGGCATTCCTAGCCAGGACTCAGCGGGCTGCCTCGATCTTGCGGCGGCTTTGCGTTCCGGTGGGCAGGTGGGGGAGGCCTCTTTCGAGATGCTGAAGGCGCGAGGCTACGATGCTTCTGGCCGGCGGGCATGGTGGAACGCACACCGCGTGTTTGAAGAACCCCTGGAACCGCCACCCAAGCAACGACGGTATGGGTCCGCTCCCCCAGCCTCGCCGGGAGCAGGACAAGGCGGCTTGCAGTAACATCAAGAGCCAGCCGATGATTTCCCCGATCCAGCGTTCTTGGACCCTGTTGCCACGCGACCCCGAAGCCGAGCAAGCGCTTTCCGGCGCGCTCGGGATACGGCCGTTGATGGCTGCCCTGCTGGTTCAGAGGGGCTATGCCGATCCGGAATCCGCGGAAGAGTTTCTCAATCCCAAGCTCTCCCAACTGCATGACCCCAAGCTCCTGCCAGATTTTGAACCTGCGGTGAAGGAGATTCTGGGGGCGAGGGAGCGGGGCGACCTCATCTTTATCCACGGCGACTATGACGTGGACGGCGTGACCAGCGCCGCGCTGCTCAGCCGGTTCCTCTCCAAGATCGACTGCAAGGTCCACACCCACGTGCCGCACCGCGAAAGGGAAGGCTACGGGATCAATGAGCAGATGGTCGAGGAGGCCGTCAAGCTCGGCGCAAAGCTTTTCCTCACCTGCGACTGCGGGATTTCTGCAATTGATCAGGTCAAGCGTGCCAAGGAAGCTGGGATGCGCGTGGTGGTGACCGACCACCACACCATCGGCGAGCAGTTGCCGGCGGCGGAGGCCGTGGTCAACCCGCACCGGTCGGACTCAAAGTACCCCTTTGCCGAACTCAGCGGGGCCGGAGTGGTCTTCAAGCTCTGCGCGGGGATCGCCGAGGAGCTGGGTTTGCCGCTGGCCAACTACTACCGCGCCTACCTGGACCTTGCGGCGCTCGGAACAGTGGCCGACATCATGCCGCTGCGCGGCGAAAACCGGATCATCGCCAAATTCGGCCTGGAGCATCTCCGGGACTCCAAGAAGGCGGGTCTGCGCGCCCTGATGCGGGAGTCGCGGCTGGAGGAACGCGCGGCAAAAGGCTTGAAGGCTTGGGACATCTCGTTTGTGCTGGGACCGCGGTTGAACGCTGCCGGCCGCGTGGACGACGCCAAGCTGGCGCTGGAACTCCTCATGGCGACCGACGAGCAGCAGGCTGCGCCGCTTGCCAGGCGGATCGAAGAGCTCAACACCCAGCGCAAAACCGAGCAGGAACAAATCGTCAAGGAGGCGATTGAGCAGGTCTTGCTGACTGGCCAGGCCGAGAATCCTGTGATCTTCGTCTGGAATGAGAAGTGGCACGGCGGGCTCGTCGGGATCGTGGCCGGCAAGCTCGTCGAGACCTTCCATCGTCCCGCATTTGTGGCGACGGTCGACGCAGAGTCAGGCAAGCTAAGGGGTTCCGCGCGGAGCATCGAGGGCTTCCATTTGGCCGACGCTGTGAGGGCCCATGCCGAAATCATGACCGGCGGGGGCCACGCGATGGCGGCGGGCTTCGGCGCCCAGAAGGAGCTCTCCGAGACCGTCCATGGCGCGCTGAAGGCTTATGGGGAATCCCAGCTCACGCCAGAAATGCTGGTCAAGAGGCACTTTGCGGACATCGAGATGTCGCCAGAGCAGATCGACTTCCTTTCGGTCGAGGAATTGGAGCGCATGGAGCCTTTTGGCGAGGCCAACCGCGAGCCTGTGGTTTGGCTGAGGAAGGTGCCTGTTGTGGAGGTGAAGCAGACCAAGAACCCGGCCCATCCGCAGCTTGTGGTCAAGGTCGGGGGCGGGGTGGCGAAGGCGCCCGCGTTCAATCTTGGCGAGCGTTTTGAGGGTCTGAGGGGCGGCTTTGAGGCGGAGCAGCTAAGGGTGAAGGATTTTGAGGTGATGGGGTAGGGACGGAGGGACCAGGGGGCCAAGGGACGAGAGGGACAAAGGGACTGAGGGACGTAGGAACCGCATGCCACCTCGCCCCTTTGGGGAGAGGCGGTGAACGAAGTGAACCGGGTGAGGGGGCGGGGGAGCGCGAAGGGCGATGCGGGATGCGTAATAGGGGGGAGGAGAATTGTGGGATGGCGCCCTGTAGCCGCAGGCCCTAGGCTGCGCAGCATCAGGATCCAGAAGCGCCGACGGTTGCCGACAGCGTCACAGGCAGGCCTGTGCGCAGCAATTTGAGCGTCATTGGCGATCCAACCTGTTGGTCCAGCATGATTCGCGCAAAGTCGATCTGGTTTCCCACCCTTTGGCCGCCCATTTCGATGAGCACGTCGTCCACACGCAGCCCGGCCCGTTGAGCGGGCGTGTTTGGAAGCACCGAACGGACCTGCGCGCCGCCGACGGGCGAATCCGAACACAGGATCCCGAGGCTCGGATACTGGACCCGGTGCCCCGACGAGCGGAAGCCCTCGATCACGCGCTGAAGGACGCGCGGGCTGGCGGCATAGGCCACGGCGAGCGAGCCAGGACCCACTGTCTTCGAGCCTGCAAACCCCTGAGCGAAGCCCGCCGAGGGGGAAAGCCCCGCATCGGAAGCCAGGTTGGCGTTGAGGATGCCGGCGAGGCTGCCGTCGAGCGTGATGAGGGGAGCGCCGGCGATCGGCTGGCTCTGGAACTCAAACCGGACCTCGGTGAGGGGCAGCAGTCGGCGCTGCTCGGAGAAGATGCCGGCCTTGGTGTCGGAACTCAGCTCCGAGCGGATGGGGTTGCCGCCGATGATCGCAAGCATGCGGCTCGGCACCTTGGCCGTTGCGGGCAGAGCTGAAATCGGCTTGAAATCTCCGGCCTGGTTTGGTGCGGCGACATAGAGCGCAAGACCTGTAATCGCGTCCGTCGAACGGAGCGTGACGGTGAAGCCCCCGCCGCCAGACCGGGTTGCCGTCATCGCGCTGGGCGAAGCCGCCGAAAGCTGGGTCAAGAAATAGCCGCGCGCATCGATGCAGACCCCGATGGCAGGGGCTGTCGCCGGCGCGGAGAGCGCCACGATCGAGGGCCGCGCCTTCTGCCAGGCCAAAGTCTCTTCTCGCGTCAGGGTTTGAGGTCCCGACAGCGCCGCGAGCGCCAGAGCGCTAACCGCCGACAAGTACATTGTTCGAGGTGCTGACCTCCATGGCACGGTTGGCTCCTGTCGCGGCGTCTTTGTCGCTGCGGATCAGGATCAGGGGCTGGGTATCCGGGGTGAAGGGCTCCGTCATGACCGCGTTCATCGCCACGGCGTTTTCGATGTCTGACGAGATGGCTTCCGCTCCCAGAACCACCGGCTCGCGCTTTGCATTCGAGCGATCAGAATTGGCGAGGCCGTTTCGGCCGTCGCTGCGTTT